>DEPD01000032.1 GCA_002358575.1 Lachnospiraceae bacterium UBA3401
GTCAAAATTATTTGCATCAGACAACATCTTCTATCATAAAGCGAGAACCAAGATTTATCAGTTTAGAAGATTTGAATGTAAGTGGAATGATGAAAAACAAGCATTTATCCAAAGCAGTGCAGAGGCAAGGTTTCTATGAATTTAGAAGACAGATTGAATACGAATGTGGGAACGTAATTGATAAAGACTATCAAGGTGCATTAAATCTAAAAAAATATGGAGAAATGTTTTTAAAACAGCAGTCTGTAGCATAACACTTTTGAAGTTATCACGGATATGTACTGATACGTTAGTCAGGAATTTACGCCTATGGAGAGTACAATGTGTTTGAAGGACGAACCCATCGAACTTGTGAGTAGTATTTGAATTTATTCAATACCAAAGCATACTCGTTGAAGTAGGAATGAAACATAAGAGTTTATAATTTTTTATAAGTTTTCAGTAACGGTTCATATGGAAGTAAAAGAACAAATTAGCCGTTGGCGTTTGATTCTGGGACAGGAGAGTGACAAACGTCTATCAACAATGACAGATTTGACATTGACACAGGAACAGGATTTAATGGATCAGGCGTTGGCTTCTATTTATAATCGGACAGAGCTTGGCGGATTTGGCGGGACTGGTGGAGGTTCGGGCAGAGGCGCAGGCAAAGGACCGTCAAATCCACAGATTAGTCGATGGCTTGGCGATGTGCGAACGCTGTTTGACAAGGAGTTAGTGACTGTTATTCAAAATGATGCAGTGACGCGCTGCGGTTTGAAACAGCTGCTGTTTGAGCCGGAGTTGTTGGAAAATATGGAGCCAGACATTGGACTTGCGTCCACAATCTTAATGCTGAAAGATCAGATTCCAAAACGCTCAAAAGAGAGTGTTCGTGAGTTTATCAAAAAGATTGTGGAGGAAATTAACAAGCTACTTGAACAGGATATTCGGCGGGCTGTAACTGCTGCGGTCAACAAGAGAAAACATTCCCCTATTCCATCTGCGTCGGCAATGGATTTTAAGATGACAATAAACCGCAATTTAAAACATTATAACCCTGATTTAAAGACAATTGTGCCAGAACATTTTTATTTCTTTGACCGGACGAGTACTACAGCAGCAAATAAATGGACGATTATATTAGATATTGACCAGAGTGGTTCTATGGGCGAGTCTGTCATTTACTCCTCAATTATCAGTTGTATTTTGGCGAGCATGGCAAGTATCAAGACACGTATTGTTGCGTTTGATACAAATATTGTGGATTTGACAGAGAAAAGTGACGATCCAGTTGATTTGCTGTTTGGTTTTCAGCTTGGAGGTGGTACGGATATCAACAAATCAATAGCTTACTGTGAGCAGTTTATTGAAAATCCGGCAAAGACGCTGTTTTTCTTAATATCAGATTTGGATGAGTTTGGAAATAGGGCAGGAATGCTTAGACGAATTAGCGACATGAAGGAGTCGGGTGTGACAGTTGTCAGTCTGCTTGCAATTGCGGATGGCGGAAGGCCTTATTATGATGCGCAGATGGCGCAGAAACTTGCGGGACTTGGTGTTCCATGTTTTGCATGTACACCTGAACTTTTACCGACGCTGCTTGAAAAGGCACTAAAAGGACAGGATTTGTCCCAGTTTGGGAAAAAAGCAAAGTAAGTAAAGAGGGAATACAAAATGGCAATACAGGGAGAAACAAGACAAAATACGCGTATCAAAATACGAGAGCCAAAACAATATAAAGTGATTATGCACAATGATGATTTTACCACAATGGATTTTGTGGTGGATATTCTGCGGGAATTTTTTCATAAGAATGAAATAGAAGCCGAACGACTGATGCTGTTGGTGCATGAGACAGGCAAAGCTGTTGTGGGGACATATCCATATGATATTGCTGTCTCAAAGGTACAGTCTGCGTCGGCAAGAGCACGAGAAGAAGGATTTCCATTTCGCATGACAATTGAAGTGGAATAGCACATGGAGGAATAGAGATGCAGGTATCAAGAGAAGTGGCAGAAATCATCAATTCTGTTATTGATCTGGCAAGAGAAAGACATTATGAGCTTGTGACGCCAGAGTTGGTATTGTATGTAATTTGTGACAATCAAATATTTGCAGAGGCATTTGAGGATTGTGGCGGTGATATTCAAAAGCTTTCCGAACAATTAGAAGGATATTTCAATCAATATTTGCTTGATGTTGGTACACCAAGTTCTTTTGGGCATGATTCAGAGCCAACCCCAGAGTTTTCGGCAGGAATGGGAGCCCTGTTGTCCTATGCAAGAGAATCGGCGGAGGGAAGTGGGCGGAAAGTTGTCGGACTGATGCATATTATTCATGCAATATTTGAGTTATCGGAGAGCTACGCAGTTTACTATATGCAGATACAAGGAATTGAACATGCAGAATTGCTGCAGCAAATGACAATGTTGTATGAAGAACTGTCCGATGGCGGGCACAGAAGCAATAGAGATTTTGCTGAGGAGGAAGCAGAGCAGGAGGATGTGGATGGCCCATCAGAAAAAGTATGGCAGCAGTTTGCAGTCTGCCTAAATGATGTGCTTGATGGGGTGAATCCTTTGATTGGAAGGGAAGAAGAGCTAGAGCGGACAATGCAGATTTTATGCCGAAAGGAGAAGAATAATCCGCTTCATATTGGAGAGCCAGGCGTTGGTAAAACGGCGATTACATATGGCCTTGCACGCTTGATTGAAGAGAACCAGGTTCCCGAACCGTTAAAAGATGCAAAGATTTTTTCACTTGACCTTGGAAGTCTGATTGCTGGAACACAATTTCGTGGTGATTTCGAGAAGCGGTTTAAGCGGGTGATGGACAGTATCTGTCGCGAGGAGAAGCCAATTGTTTACATTGATGAAATTCATAATATTGTAGGTGCAGGTGCTGTAAATGGAGGTGCATTTGACATATCAAATATGTTGAAACCATATTTGGCAGCAGGAACAGTTCGCTTTATTGGGGCAACAACCTATGAGGAATATAAGAAACATTTTGAGAAGAGTAAGAGTCTGATACGGCGTTTTCAAAATATTGATATTAAGGAACCAGATATTGAGGACGCTATACATATTTTAGAGGGACTTAAAGACAGTTATGAGCAATTTCATGGGGTGACTTATGCGAAAGATGTAATTGCATACGCAGTGAACATGAGTGCGAAGTATGTTAATGAGCGTTATTTACCTGATAAGGCAATTGATTTGATTGACGAGGCAGGCGCCTACCGTCGGCTGCACCCGCTAAAACAAAAAATACAGTCTGTAAGCACGGATTTGATTGATGAAATTCTGTCAAAAATCTGCCAGATTCCAAAACAAGTTGTAGAACAGGATGAAATTGAGACACTTGCAACACTAGAAACACGGCTGGCAAGCCGCGTGTTTGGACAGGACGAGGCGATAGCGCAGGTAGTCAACGCTGTAAAATTTTCAAGAGCAGGGCTTCTTGAGGAAGGGAAACCACTAGCAAGTTTGCTTTTTGTGGGACCAACCGGCGTTGGAAAGACAGAGATTGCAAGAAGTCTTGCAGAAGAACTTGGCATACGGCTCATTCGGTTTGATATGAGTGAGTATGAGGAGAAACATGCAGTTGCGAAACTGATCGGCTCACCAGCAGGATATGTCGGTTATGAAGAGGGTGGGCTTTTGACAGAAGAAATACGCAAAAATCCACACGCGGTATTGTTATTAGATGAAATTGAAAAAGCGCATCCTGATATCTATAATATTCTCTTGCAGGTAATGGACTATGCCACACTCACAGACAATCAAGGCAGAAAGGCAGATTTCCGCAATGTTATTATCATTATGACTTCCAACGCGGGGGCAAGTCGGATTGGAAAGCATGGAATCGGCTTTACAGGGCAGGATGTCAAGGCAGATGTAATTTTGGAGGAAGTGAAGCGTATCTTTCAGCCAGAGTTTCGCAATCGTTTGAATAAGATTGTTGTTTTTCATGGTATGGATGATACAATGGCAGCACAGATCACAGAGAAGAAACTTGGAGAGCTGCAGAAAATGCTGCTCTTAAAAAAGGTGGAGCTTTCTGTTGATACAGTGGCAAAGAATCTTTTGAAAAAGAAGGGGATTACCACAGAGTTTGGTGCGCGGGAGATTGACCGTGTGATTCAGAGTGAAGTGAAACCGCTTTTGGTAGATGAGATTTTATTTGGAAAATTGAAAAAAGGCGGCAAATGTAAGCTAACTGTAACTGAGAAAAATTTTCAATTGGAATATTTACAAGAAAAAGTAAGAAAAAACATTCAAATAAAGGTTCTTGCGGATAAGGAATAAAAGTGCAGTTTTCAAAATCACAGCAGAGGGGGAGGGCGTAATGCCAGTATTTCGCATCGATAAAAAAGAATTATCATTTCCACATCCAACGCTTGCAAGGGAAGATGGATTACTTGCAGTCGGTGGAGATTTGTGTGTCAAGCGGCTTCTGTTAGCATACACAAATGGGATTTTTCCTTGGTATAACCCAGGGGAAGAAATTTTGTGGTGGTGTCCTAAAAAGCGCTTTGTTATCTTTCCCAGTGAAATTCACATTTCCCATTCTATGAAAAAGTATATGAAAAAACACGTGTTTCGCATTGCGCTCAATAGAGATTTTGCAGATACCATGCATCGATGCCGATTAAAGAGAGAATTTAATGAAGGAACGTGGATCTCTGATGAGATGGAGGAGGCTTATCGCTGTTTGCATGAGCAGGGCTATGCGGTCAGTGTGGAGGTTTTTGAAGATGAGGAATTGGCAGGCGGTTTTTATGGCGTCTGTATTGGAAAATGTTTTTTTGGTGAAAGTATGTTTTCAGAAAAGGAAAATGGTTCTAAAACTGCGCTGATTGCCTTTGCACAGCTTTTGGAACAGCAAAATTTTCTGTTTATTGATTGTCAGTTTCACACAGAACATCTTGAGAGCATGGGCGGCAGATATATTTTGTGGGAGGAGTATATAGATTTACTGCGAAAAGGATTATAGTGATTCGCGGTGCGTTTTATGTTTTTTTCATATAGTTTATAAATACTTTTGTGGCAGCTTTCTTGTAGGAATGATAGAATAAGGATAACATATTAACGAGAAAGTGCCGATGTTCTAAAATATTTGGAACATGCAGGAAAACAGGAGGAAAGAGAATGGATTTATTTGATAAAACCACCAAAGCAGTTAGAGAAATTGGAAATGCGACGCGGGAGCAGACAGAACTTGCAAATCTTAAGATTCAGAAAGCAGCAATTGAGAAGCGGCTTGAAGGGCAGTATGCGGAAATCGGCAGAAGATATGTTGCCTATATTGCAGATACATTCCGCACCGAACCATTTGACGTGACAGATATCTTGGATGTTATCAATCCTGATTTGGAGAAGATTGCAGAGATTGTGGATCAGGTGGAGCAGAAAGAACAGCAATTCAGACAGCATTCTATTGAGAAAGACAGGAAAAAGGCGTTGGAGCAGTTTGAAAGTGAGAAGCGCAAGCTGGACAAGGCAAGAGATTTAGATATTATCTCTGAGTTGGAATATGATGAGAAGCTAACGAAGGCGCGCAAGCGATATGACAATTTTGAGATGTTGAAAAAGATTCAGATGCAGTTGGAAATGGATATTATTACAAGAGAAGAATACGAGGAGAAAGTTCAGAATATTTTACAGTAGTTTTTATAACAAAGAAGGATGTAAATCGTCCTTCTTTATTTTACTTTATGGGAAATTACGATAACAAAAGAAAAAGCAAACCTATACTTGGAAGAATATATGTTTGGATAAATGGGTAAAAAGGTAATATGTTAATGCTACTAGAACATAAATAGTACAAAACAAGAAAGCTCTTTTCTTATTAAGTTATATGTTCAGTTTGGTAGGACATAAATGGATAATATTAAAGCGTTCAAGTATGCGCTGATAAGTATTATAGTTGTTACATTTTATTCACTTAATTAAATTATTGGTGGTGAGATATAATGGAGCTTGTAACAATTGGAAGTTTGATTAAACAGTTACGTAAAGAGAAAATGGGAATATCACGTAAAAAGCTTGCAGATGGTTTATGTTCTGCGCAAATGATTTATGAGATTGAAAGGGATCAGTATGAATCAGATCCGCTTATGATAGATGTTTTATTGCAACGTATGGGAAAATCTCCAGATAAGTTGGAAAGGGTACTTCAATCAGAGATGTACTATATAATAAGAATGCGAGATTTACTAGAAAAAGCAATATTAAAAGGTAAGAAAGCTTTAGCAGAAAGTATATTAGAAACATATCCTTTGAAAACGAATTTGGATAAAATGTATCAGTATCGTATGAAAGCGAGTTTGTTTTATCATATAGATAAGGATTATGATAAGGCATTGGAAAACTTGCTTGTAGCAATCCATATAACATTACCGGAATTTTCTTATAAAAAAATTAGAAATTATCTAATATCTACTATCGAAATGGAAAATTTACTTGCGTTCGAGAGAATAAAAATTGAAAAAAATCAAAAATGTGATAAAATATTAGAAAGACAACATTTGGAGCTTTGTATGGAGTACATTGATAAACACTTTACAGATGATGAGGAACATGCTAAAATTTATGCGAAGTGTGCTTGGCTTATTGGAAAGATTGATTATTACGAAGGAAAATATATATCCGCGATGAACATATGCCAAAAAGGAATGGAAGGCTTACGAAAGAATACTATGATATATTTTATGAGTCCATTACTTAAGATAATTGTGCAGGCAGAGGAACAGATGGGAATTACATCAGAACATAGCAAATGTGTACAATATTATAATATTTTAATGCTTTTACGGAAGTTTTTTGCGAAGAAATGGTATCCTATGGATACAATTTTTCATAATTGTTGTCAGAAAGAATATCATCTTGATTATGAGTTATTTCGTGATGAGCGAAAGGAAAAAGGTATGACACAAGAGGAATTTGCAGATGGAATTTATCAAGACAATAGTTCTATTTCTCGGTTTGAAACAGGAAAGGCATCTCCTAATAAAAAGACATTTAGGCAGATGACGCAAAAGCTTGGAATGGAAAAAGGTAGGTATAATGGATATGTAGTGGCAGATTCATTTGAAGTGATGGAACTTAGGACTCAGCTAGATATATTAGAGATGCGTCGTAGGTATATGGAAGCACGGAAAACTTTAGAAAAAATGAAAGAACAACTTAATTTGCAAATTGAAGAGAATAGAATAGTAGTTAAGTTTCATGAAACTGTTATTTCATATTATCTTGGAGAAGTTAGTGAGCAATGTGCTATAGAAAAAATAAAAAGACTTATGAAAACAGTTATTGAGGATAATAATATAGTTTTTTATCATATTCCGATGCGGAATGAAGTGTTAATGATTAATCAATTGTTCATTTTATTAAATGAAATAGGACAAAAACAGATTGCAATTAAGCTAATGCAGTGTGTGTTGCAGAAAATGTATAATAGTAAGATTTCATTAAAATACAGATATCGCTCATATGCACTTTTATTAAATAATTATGTGCGTGTGTGTCGAAAATGGAACTTCGCTGTTGAAGCATTAAATATTGAGTTATTGTGTGGCAAAGCATCAATGATTCCATTTTGTATAAATAATATTTTAAAAGTATTAGAAAAAGAAGGGGTATCCGATACAATACTTGATCAGTGGTCAATAGCTGTATATTACATGAGTGATTTGTATTTTTTTGATAAAGAAAAAGAGATATATAGAGAATATCTTGAAGTAAATCGGAGAATAACAATTGTGGATTAGAGGTCGTAATTAATCTTATGTCTAGGGGGATAAAGATTTCTTGATAGGAAACTCGTCGGGGATCAAATTCACCATCACAGTTTCTTGGAACATCAATTTAAAATTCTCTATATTAGCTTTTCAGTGCGTTGGTAGAATATTGTAATAATTTGCTGAATTTGTTCCCTTGCTGCTGGTATAAAAATACTCCTTTTGGTAAGAATTGTCATATGCTAATTCCTACCAAAAAGAGATATTTCTTTCCAAGGATACAAACTATTTTACACTATCATGGATTAATTATTGTTTGAAGACATATCTAAATCAGGGATTTCTTTAAAACAAATAATCTTATCATAATTATCAATTATAAAGTTTTGTTGAAGCTGTAAGGAAAGGGTTAATGATAATATTAGAATAGTAGCAGTTCTCTTGATGATTAATTTTAACTTTTGTGTCATATTTAAACCTCCATATTTTAAATTTCTTTAAATATTTGTATATAATGCTGTAAGAAGGTTGCTTATCAGATATATATAAATTTTCGAAGAGTTTGTTAATAAATAGTATATATTTACGAGAAGTCAAATGTAAATAAAGCTATTTTTACTATTATATAATAATAACTTGGTGAACACCATGGCTTTTTATTTATAAATATATTTTAATTTTTTATAAGTAAAAAGCCATGGTGTCATTTATATATGTATAGTATATTAATTTTATAAATTCTCAAATATTTGAAATTAACTTGTTGTGTTGACTAAATTGTAATAACTATATTAAGTGATTATAGGAACTCTAAACGTTAATTTTGTAAATAAATTATGAGAATTTTGTCTTAAGTATTAATATTGCTTCAAATATATAACATTAAAGTTAAAGTATATATTTTTTCGTGATGTTTAGTTTAAGAATCAGAAGAGAATATCATCCTATGTGTGAGAATGTATACTTTTACTTAAGCGACTTTTGGAAAATACTTAATATCGCGTGTTAAGAAATGGAGGAAGACCAATGAAAGTATTGAAAAAACCAGTTATAACCAAGATAGAAAAACCCAATATTAAACGTGCTATTCTTTGGGGTAAAAACTAATTAAAAGTATTAATTATGTCTGTAATATTGTGTTTGATTTTTGCTCACATACAGCTATACATGTTTAGTCATTGTGAAATTACAGTATTGAAAACACTTTATAATAGTTATGATATAAGTTTTTACTATAAGGAATATAGTAAACAAAATATTAAAGGTTGTAAGTTGCTGTCATAAAAATTGAATAGAGGATTTAAAATTTAAATCAGTTGTATGATGTAATATTTTTGCATGTAATTTATTAAGATATTATAAGTAGCAGAGTTGCTTTATATTTTTGGAGTAAATTAATACAATGATGAAAGCGTCAAAGAGGAAATATTTGTTTGTGTTGTTTATAATATTGTACGATAATTTGTTATGTCTTAATATCTGTATAGACTGATATATTTAGTACAATTATAATACAATTTTGCAAAATACTTTTTTGACGCCTTTTTCATTAATAAATGGAAGTCAAAAGTTTCTGCCTGTGCGGTGAGGATACAAATGGTTCTAAAACGTATATTTATTCATAAATGCTTGATATATATTATAAGATTTTGAATAAAACAATACTTAAAATTAGCTCAAATTATGAAAGTAGTTAAATTTGGCCTTATAATCAGGATTTCAACCATATATGCGGAAATGTTTTCCACGGACCTTCATCTTAAGTGATTGGTCACCACGTAGTTCATAATCAATAATGGACTTTACTTTGATAGAACGAACATATTTGGGATTGGCAACAACATGGCAGAAATTTTCCAAAATATTAAAAATAGGAATATCCAGTATTTGCCAGTGTATTCTATACAGATCTCAGTGCAGCTATGGTCAAGAAGCCATTTTTTAAGTAATTTGAGATTGGAATTGAAAGTGGAGAATGTTTTTTAATAAATAAGAAGTAACACCATGATAATCTGTAATAGCAATGGCAGCAATTACAAAATTTTTGTGGATGTCTATGCTACAGCAGACAAAGTGTTTAACAGATAACATAAACACCCTTCTTTGTGTAGAAGCAGGAATTGACTAGTTGTCCAGCGAAGAAAGACCTAAGGAATTGATTTGACAATAATTAGGTTGTGAGCTTAGAAGTCACTTATATGTACTTGAGAAAACAGCCGATATATGGTAAAATGCGGACTTTATTCCAAAAAGCGGAGGAATCGATTTTATTTCCTCCCGCATGTTTGGTAGCATACCTGCATAAGAAGAGTATAGCAAAATACGAAGTAAAAGAAGGCACAAAACTAATTGTTTCATTACCTATTTGTGCCTCAGCGAAGTGAAAGGAATGTAAGTTAAGATGAGAAAATTTTTTTCTGCGCCAGTTTTGGCAGACATTTCATTGACAAATAGATGTAATTTAAAATGTGAATATTGTTATGCTTCTTCAGGAGATGAGAATAAAATTTTAAGTGAATTATCATTGGATACTTATAAGCTATTATTTGAACAGCTTGATAAAATGAATGTTCATAGGATTTCGTTAACAGGTGGAGAACCATTATTACGAAAAGATTTTTTTGAGATTCTTAATGAAGCTCAAAAGTATAAATTTGCCATTATTATAAATTCTAATGGCATTTTAATTAATGATAGTATTGCATGTAAACTTAAGAATTATCGATTTGATCGAATTTGCATTACTATTGATGGTAGTAGTTCCAAGACTCATGATGTTATCAGAGGAAAGGGAACGTTTTTGAAAGCGTTGCAAGGTATAAGATCGTTACAGAAATATAATCTTCCGGTTTCAACATTATTTACATTAAATAAAAATAATATAAATGATTTAATAGATACTATAAAACTTAATGAGGCATTAGGGATTAACTATATGTCTGTTATGGTTATGTGTCCTACCGGAAGGGCTGCAAAAGGAGCACTATTAATTAACAAAGAAAGTTGGTATCCAATTTTTTTGCAACTTAGTGAAATGAAAAGTAGAAATGAAATAAAAATAAATTTTAAAATTGTTCCACCTAATGAAGGGAATGTGTTTTGGTTGTTTTATTTTCCTTTGAAATATTATAATCGCTTGGATTTGCTAAAATATTGGAATCAAGATTATGAGAATAGTGAGGAATGTAATTTAAGTTGTCAAGCTGGAATTAAGTCAATTTCAATTATGTGTAATGGAGATGTATATGGATGTGATTTAATGATTGGAATAGATGAGTTTAAGGCTGGAAATATATTGAGAAATACAATAGATGATATTTGGAATAATTCAACTGCATTCAATAAATTAAGGAATATAGAAAAAAAAGATCTAAAAGGAAAATGCTATCAATGCAAAGAGAAATGGTGTGGTGGAGGATGCAGATCAGCAGCATTTAATTTAGATGGGAGCATTTATGGTTCTGATTTGAGTTGTTTTTGGAGTGTGGAATAGATATGGATGAAATAAAGATGTTCTGTATAAATGGAACTAAAAAAATTATTTTTAGGAAAGAAGGTAATGTATTTATTTGTTTTGACCCAATTGATTTAGAGTTTTATGAAGTAAATATGACTGGTGCATGTATTCTTTTTTTAGTTTCTGAGAAATATAGTTATAAATTTATGGTTGATACATTAATAGATTGGTTTGAATTGAAAAGAGCAAAGGTCGAGCAATATATTATAGAATTTTTTCAAACCTTTCCTATGCGAAACTTAATTATGGTAAATTTGCTAGAGTTAGGAGTTCCAAATAATGTTTCAAATTAGTAAATTTAGTGCACAGGAATTAAATAAAATAGCAATTCCACTTATTATCCAAAATATATCTAGTTTTCTTATTGGATTTGTTGATGAGATGTTTATTGGTAGAATTTCTACAGAAGCATATGGAGCGATTGGGGTGGCAGCTTCCTTAATGTTTTTTATAGCGGGGGTATTTAGCTATATTGCGGTAGCATTTAATATCATTGGTTCAAGGAAAATTGGGGAGAAGAACATAGAGGACTTTAGAAGGTGTTTGGTAGCTTCACTCATAATAGATGTGTTTATAGGATTGTTATATGCAATAACAATTCTATTGATTGGTAAACAGTTGTTTAAAATTGCTTATAGATTCTCGGGAGAAGCATTGACAGCAGCAGTGACTTATACCAACATTACTTGTCTATATATGTTATTTCAGATGATTATATTTACATTTAATTCTTATTTTAAGATTAAGAAGAAGACAAAATATATTATGTGGGGAGCGATTGGGGCAGCAGTTTTAAACACAGTATTGGATTATGTGTTGATTTTTGGAAAATGTGGTTTTGAACCAATGGGTACAGCAGGAGCGGCTATAGCCAGTATAATAAGTGTGTTGATAAATATGCTTATTTACATTTGGGCTGGTCGAAAAGATATTAGATTTTTATGGAAAGAAAAAAGTATTTATGTAAAAGAGACAATAACTTTAATTAGGACAAGCCTTCCCCTGACAGGAGAAGAATTATTGGAAGGCAGTGTCTTTGTGGTTGTGATCAATGCATTAATTGCACAAATAGGTATTATAGAAATTGGTGCATACTTGTTAGTCAAGAAAGTGCTGGATATGATAATGATACCAATGTTTATGTATGGATCTGCTGTTTTAACGTTAGTGAGTGAGAATACAGGGAGGAAGAACCGAGAAAAAATGGTGCAGATAACACAAACAGGAACAGCCATCGCAGTATCGCTTTTTATTGTAGGGGGATTTATCGTCCTCTTTTTTAGAAAACAGATTCCGCGATTGATTTCGGAGGACGAGGTATTGATTTCAATTGCCAGTATGGTTATGCTTCCTATGATGCTAATGAACTTTTTTAATCCAATACAGACAATTTATAAATATGCCCTACAGGCATATGGAGATGGGAATTTTGTACTTTATGCTGCGGCGTTTGTTGATTTTATTATATTGGGATTTATTTTGGCAGTGTATTGGATAAAGCCTACAATTGTGATCATATTTGTAGGGTTATTTTTCAATTATCTGCTCAATTATTTGATTTATAGAGGACGATTAAAAAAGCAGATGTCGCACGGAGGATTTTAAGCACATTTTTATATGTAGTTTTACAATAAAACAAGAAACAGAGCACAATAACCTTTCCTGTTCGATTTCTTCTTGATACAGTCAGAATTTAAGTGTATACTGAAAATAAATATAATTATTATCAGAAATGGGGCTGCCTATGAAGAAAAAGTCAACAGATTTTGTACAGGGCTTAGACAAAGAGAAGAAGGAAGACCGACGTGCAATGCGGATGAAAGCAGCGAGCACGACAAGGGAAATCCGCTGGGACAAGCTGGATAACACAGCACATCTTTTTCCGGTGATTGCAGGGGAGAGCATGAGCAATGTGTATCGTATTAGTGTGACGCTGACAGAGCTGATTCACGCGGAACTTTTGCAGCAGGCGTTAGATATTGTGCTGCCCAAATTTGACGGATTTAATCTGAGACTTAGGCAGGGCGTATTTTGGTATTATTTTGAGGAGAACGGAAAACCAGCACCAAAAGTTAAGGAAGAATCTGCGTTTCCATGCAGGTATATTTACCCAAACCGCAATAATAGTTATTTGTTTCGCGTCACTTACTACCGATACCGCATTAATTTGGAAGTTTTTCATGTGCTGACAGATGGTATGGGCGGCATTAATTTCCTAAAAGAACTGACCTATCAATATCTAAGGCTTGTGCATCCAGAGCTGAAGGGGGACAAAGGAGATTTGCTTGCCAGCAGTACTTCGCTGAACAGAGAGGATAGTTTTTTAAAAAATTATCGGGAAAGTTCGGAGAAAGGGTATCAGACCAAAAAGGCATATTTAGTAAAAGGCGAGCATTTGAGTCCAGGTGAGTTTGGAATGATGCATGGCTATATGCAGGTGCCGCAGCTCAAAGAAGTGTGTTATCGATATGGAGCAAGCATTAACGAGTATTTGGTGACAGTATTTATTTGGAGTGTCTACAAAGAATGCTTGCATGGCATGCCGTCTGACAAGCCAATCAGGGTAGCAGTTCCAGTGAACCTTAGACCTTATTTTAATTCGATTACAACGAAAAACTTTTTTGCTATGGTGTCAGCAGAGTTTCATCCAGTCAATGAAGAATATACATTTGAGGAGGTCCTTGAGATAGTAAAATCTAGTCTCAAGCAGCAGATAAACAAAGAAAATTTAGAGCGTCTTTTCTCCTATAATGTCTCCAATGAAAAAGTTTTGGCGGCGAGAGCTGTGCCGCTGCTGTTCAAAAATATTGCCATGCGGGTGGTGTACACACAGTCAGCACTTGCAAATACATCGACCATTACAAATATTGGCAATATCACGGTTGATGAAGTGTACAGACCTTATGTGGAGCTGTTTCATTCGTGTCTTGCAATGTCCAAGGGACAGCATATCAAAGGAAATATATGTTCTTATGGCTCGACGCTGGTGTTTAGCTTTAGTTATGACTTGGCTGATCCATCTATACAGCGCGGATTTTTCCGAAAGATTGCCGCAGATGGTGTCAATGTCGAGATTGAAAGCAATGGGGTGAATTATGAGTAAATGCAGACAATGTAATATAGAAGTGCTTGATGAGACACAGCGCTGTCCGCTGTGTGGCAGTGTGTTGGAACCGACAGTAGAAGTGGAAAATATGTATCCGAACATTCGACTGAAATCTCGAAAATTGGTGTTTATTTCAAGGCTGTATTTGTTTTGTGCAATTGCAGTTGAGATTTTTCTAATAAATCTGTGTATGCTCTCCGAGGTACAATCACTGGTGTATATTATTAGTGGACTGGTACTTTTCTTTGGGTATATTGTGATTCGCTATGCCATTTTAGGGACAAGCGGATATATTGCAAAAACGGTAGTGCTCACAATTATAGCGGTGATTATGCTTGTGGCAATCGACTTTTCCGTAGGCTATAATGGCTGGTCGGTCAACTATGCATTTCCGGCAGGGATTTTGCTGATTGATGTAGGAACGCTGGTGCTGATGGCAGTTAACAATAAAAACTGGCAGAGCTATCTGATGCTGCAGATTTTTATGGTGCTCTGCAGCATTGTGGCAATTATTTTAAATTTGGTGCATATTGTCACCAATCCCATTGTCTCTATTGTGGCGTTAAATGTCTCAGTAATCTTGTTGCTTGGCACAATCATTATAGGAGGCAGAAGAGCACGCGTAGAATTAAAGAGACGGTTTCATATTTGAGGAATTGTTTGCATTAGTGCGCAAGCATATCCTCAATAAAAATCCCGTATCCTTTGGTGCTGTCCTGCACAAGCACATGCGTGACAGCGCCTACAAATTTTCCATTTTGAATAATAGGCGCGCCGCTCATGCCTTGTACAATTCCACCTGTTAGGGATAGCAGTTCCGCATCTGTGACTTCCAAGGAAATTTGGCGATTTACAGCATCTTTTCCTGGGGTGAGCTTTGTAAGTTCTATATCATAATATTTTGTCTCACCGTTGATTGTACATAAGATTTGCGCAGCACCTGTTGTCACTTCTGGTTTGAGCGCGATGGGAAGCGGCGCACTGTCCATTGTATATTCTGCCAGAAGTTCTGCGTTTGCCACGCCGTAAATTCCTTGAATTGTGTTGTCTACAATTACACCGGAAACCTGATCGGGCTTGTATTCAATGACGCCGGTTAGTTCCCCAGGATTTCCGCGCTCACCGCGCTTAACAGCTACAATCTCTGTGTGATATAAAAGTCCACTTCCAAGTTTTAACAGTTCACCTGTGTCCATATCGTTGATGCCATGCCCGAGTGCTCCAAAACGATTTTGACCATCAATATAGGTCATTGTGCCAATGCCCTGCGCGCTGTCTCTCAGCCAAGCTCCCATTTTATAGACATTATTTTCATCGGCCTCTGGTTTTATTTTTACTTGAATCAGTTCTTCTTTTCTGGAAACTTGGAAAATAATCTCTGCGCCATTACTATTTTCTACATATTCTCGAATTTGTTTTTTGTCATTGATCGCCACACCATCCATTGCGGTCAGATAGTCTCCTGATTGTAGTTTGTATTCGGAGGGCGCATGCTTATCGCCGCCTGCGCCCTCGAAACTGCCAGTGTCCACTACAAGGACGCCCTGCGTTTTTACATAGATACCAATCGGGCGCCCTACAGGAGTTAAAGTGGTATTTTCTATCACTTGTATGTCCACGTCTTTGAGCGGCAACAGACCGAAAAGTTTGAGCCGCATCTGATAGGAGTTGGTTGTTTCGCCTGCTACGATTGTCAGTGGTTGATTGAGTGCGAGCACCGTATCAGAATCTGTGCTGAGTATGCCGGAGGCCGGAATGCGCAGATTGATTTCCTCGCTTGTTCCTGCCTTGATACTGATCGTACTTGGCACGCTGCTCTGATAATAAGCGTATGTCGCCCAGCAGAACAGCCCGATTGCAAATCCCAGAAAAACATATAAAAATAAAAGATATCGTTGTCTGATCTTCTCTGTTTTCATCTATTCACTACCTTACTTCGCGCTATTGTACGAAAAGTAGTATATGGATTTTTTGATAAAATAAACTTGTCTCCAATTTTTTCATAAAAAAGATAGATTGCCATTTTTTATTGCGAAAAACACAAAGTTGTTACTATTTACGGTCTGGGAGCCGCTCGCAGTAACGATTCGGGGCGATATTCAAAATTTTGCTTCGCAAAAATCGCCCCTCATTTCTGAATCATGTTCTCATGGAATGCGCAGTTCAGCGCATTCCTGATCCGTGAAAAGTAACCCAAAAACACAAAGTTCATTGTTTTTTAACGTTTATGGCTTGTTATGTCACAAAAATTAAAGTATAATGTAATATGAGACAAGTTTATACTGGCGGTCAAAAAAGCTGACCACTCAGTAAAATGTGATGCGCACATCTGCAAGTGGTATTATGTCGCTTTGCAGATGTGGATGGCGTTATACTCATGGCAAATTTCATTTGTCATGAGTATAACATAAGAAATATTATAAAGAAAGGGTGTTGTGAATGGGATTAAAGAGTGACGAGAGTATAAAGGAGTTTACACATAAGTACACAAAGGTATGTGTGGACAACAACGCCATTGATCCAGATTTGTTTGATGAGTACGGCGTAAAAAGAGGGCTGCGTGACAAGAATGGAAAAGGAGTGCTTTCTGGTCTAACCAATATTTCCCTGATAAAATCTTCGGAGGAAATTGATGGAAAAAGCGTTCCGTGTGATGGGCAGCTTTATTACAGAGGATACAATATCTTTGACCTGGTTAGAGGTTTCCAGAGTGAGAATCGGTTTGGGTTTGATGAGTGTGCATATCTGTTGTTGTTTGGAGATTTGCCGACTGCAAACGAACTGATGGAATTTAAAAAGACGTTGGGATACAGCATGACACTTCCTACCAACTTTGTGCGAGATGTCATTATGAAGGCACCAAGCCATGATATTATGAATTCTTTGACCAAGAGTGTCCTGACGCTTGCCTCCTATGATGAGAGTGTGACAGATATGTCACTGGACAATGTGCTGCGTCAGAGTTTGATGCTGATCAGTGTATTCCCAATGCTTTCTGTATATGGCTATCATGCGTACAATCATTATGAGTGTGATGAGAGTTTGTATATACATCGGCCAGATCCAAGGCTTTCTACAGCGGAAAATCTGCTTCGGATGCTGCGGCCGGATATGTCCTATACATCGACAGAAGCCAAAGTTTTGGATGCTGCGCTTGTGCTTCATATGGAACACGGCGGTGGAAATAATTCAACATTTACGACAAGAGTTGTAACCAGTGCGGGTTCTGATACATATTCGGTTATCGCAGCAGCACTTTCGTCTTTGAAAGGACCGAAGCACGGCGGAGCCAATATTAAAGTGGTTCAGATGATGGAAGACTTGCGCAGAAATGTGGATGATACGACCAATGAAAATCAAGTGCGGGAATATCTGTATCGTCTGTTAAACAAAGAGGCATTTGACAGGAGCGGTTTGATTTATGGTATGGGACATGCTGTCTACTCTATTTCGGACCCTAGGGCTTTGGTATTTAAATCGTTTGTGGAGCGGCTTGCCAATGAGAAGAAACATCGCAAGGAGTTTGAACTGTACTCAATGATTGAGCGGTTGGCGCCGGAGGTTATCGCTGAGAAGTGCAGAATTTATAAAGGTGTCAGTGCAAATGTGGACTTCTACAGTGGATTTGTGTACAGTATGCTCGATATTCCAATGGAGCTGTTCACACCAATCTTTGCCATTGCGCGTATTGTTGGCTGGAGTGCGCATCGCATGGAAGAGCTAATCAATGTGGATAAAATTATTAGACCCGCGTACAAGAGTATTGCGGAATTGAAACCCTATGAGACGCTCAAGGACAGATCGACGCCCAAATTAGATGGTCAAGACCAGAAGATATATAAACTTCCTATGAATTAAAAGGAAAAAAATTCTAAAAATATGTTGCAATTTGTGTGATATGGTGTTAAACTGATTATGTAAAATGAATGCTAGATGATAAAGAGTGGGCTTGTAAGTCCACTCTTTTGTTTGATATGCACACGGACGCGGAAAGGAAATATGCAGCTAAAGCTGCCCGCGTCCGGCGCGCGAGTAGGGAGAAGATGAAGCTTCTCTACTCGATTGGAATGCGGTAAAAATATGTGGTTTAGACTGCTCGCGCTCGATGCGCGGGTAGGAGAGAGTTCTCTGGTCCGGTCAGCGATGGCCGCGCATGGAAGTACATGATTATGAGGTGATCGAATGGCGAAAAAGGATTTGTATGAAGAACGTGCAGAGGCACTGTTAGTGCCAATCGCAGCGGCAAACAACTGTGAAATTTATGATGTGGAGTATGTAAAAGAAGGAAGCGACTGGTATCTGAGGGCATATATTGATAAACCAGAAGGTGTGAGTATTGTGGACTGCGAGAATGTCAGCCGTGCTTTTTCAGATAAACTAGATGAGGTGGATTTGATACCAGACGCCTATATTTTAGAAGTGTCAAGTCCGGGATTGGGCAGGGCGCTGAAAAAGGATAGACACTTTGAAAAAAGCCTTGGTGAGGAAGTCGAAGTAAAAACCTATAAGCCAATCGAGCAGCAGAAAGAATTTATTGGTATCCTAAAGGCATACGACAAGGATACAGTCACAATAGAAATGGAAAATGGTTCAGAGACAAAGGATATGGTCTTTGCCAAATCTGATATAGCAATCATAAGATTGGTACTAGATTTTTAATATGAGGGGATCGAATGATTGACAACTGAACTTTAGTTTAGGAGGGTAAAGGAAAAATGAATAAAGAATTAATGGAAGCGCTGAATAATCTTGAGAAGGAGAAGGAGATTAGCAAGGAGACTCTTTTTGAGGCGATTGAGAACTCTCTTTTGACAGCCTGCAAAAATCATTTTGGAAAAGCAGATAATATCACTGTTCAGATTGATAGAGAAACCTGTGATTTTATGGTGTATGCCACAAAGGATATCGTTGCATCCTACGACGAGGTTGAGGATGATGTTACACAGATTTGCATTGATGATGCAATTCAGATTTCAAAGAATGCGGTGATTGGCGATACCATTAATATAGAAATCAAATCGAAGGAGTTTGGGCGAATTGCCACGCAAAATGCAAAAAATGTTATTTTGCAAAAGATTCGTGAGGAGGAGCGCAGCGTTGTCTACAACCAGTTCTTTGAGAAGGAGAAGGACGTGGTTACAGGAATAGTACAGCGTTATATTGGCAGAAATATCAGTATTAATTTGGGTAAGGCAGACGCGATGCTCAATGAGGCGGAACAGGTAAGGGGAGAGGAGTTTAAACCAACAGAGCGCATTAAAGTGTATATTCTTGAGGTAAAAAATACGCCCAAAGGACCTAGAATCCTTGTTAGCAGAACCCACCCAGAACTTGTAAAACGACTTTTTGAGGCGGAAGTGACAGAAATTAAAGATGGAACTGTTGAGATTATGAGTATTGCGAGAGAGGCGGGAAGTCGTACAAAGCTTGCAGTCAGGACAAATAATCCAAATGTGGATGCGGTGGGTGCATGTGTCGGTATGAATGGCGCGCGCGTCAATGCCATTGTAGAGGAGTTGCGAGGAGAGAAAATTGACATTGTAAATTGGGATGAAAATCCTGGCAACTTTATTCAAAATGCATTGTCCCCGGCCAAGATTGTTGCCGTGTTTGCCGATCCTGATGAAAAGACGGCGAAAGTGGTGGTTCCAGATTACCAGTTGTCACTTGCAATCGGAAAAGAAGGACAGAATGCAAGACTTGCCGCAAGATTGACAGGATATAAGATTGATATTAAGTCGGAGACACAGGCGAAGGATGCTGAGGGATTCCGCTATGAGGATTATATGTTTGACGAGGATGGGGACGTTTATTACGAGGAGGAGTATGAAGCGGCAGAGCATGAAGAGACGGAATATGAAGAGACCATGTATGATACATCTGATGCGGAGGATTTGACGCTAGAAGAATCAGAAGTTCCCGAGGAGGACGGATTTGACGAGGAGGGGACTGAGGCGTAAATGGCAAAAAAAATTCCATTGAGACAGTGTATTGGCTGCGGCGAGATGAAAAGCAAAAAAGAAATGCTACGAGTGCTGCGAACAGAGGACCAAGGCATTATTTTGGATACAACAGGCAGAAAGAATGGCAGAGGCGCTTACATATGCCCTAACTCAGAGTGTATGAGGAGAGCGAGAAAGTCAAAAGGGTTGGAGAGAGCGTTTAAAATGCCGATACCTGATGAAATATATGACAGTTTGACAAAGGAGATAGAAGTGTTTGAATAAGGTGTATTCCATGCTGGGGCTTGCCATGAAGGCAGGCAAAGTAGTAAGTGGAGAGTTTGCAACTGACAAGAGCGTTAAGAGTGGCAAGGCATGGCTTGTTATTGTCTCGGAAGATGCATCGAATAATACGAAAAAGATGTTTTCCAATATGTGTGAGTTCTATAAGGTTCCAAGATATTTTTATGGGACAAAGGAAAAACTTGGGCATACCATTGGTAAAGCTATGCGTTCATCTCTTGCAATTACAGATGAAAACTTTGCAAAATCAATCATGAAGCATCTTGAGGAATCTGTTAATCGTGAGGGTGAGGAGGAGTAATATGGCAAAAATAAAAGTATATGAATTAGCACAGGAGATTGGTGTAAAGAGCGCAGAGCTCCTTGCATTATTAAAAAATAAAGGTATAGAGGTAAAAAGCCACATGAGTGTATTAGAAGACGGACAGGTAGAAGATGTAAGGAAGACATTGAAAGCACCTGCCAAGTCAGAAGAGGCACCTAAAACAACAGAGAAAACAGCGGCAACAAGAGAGACAAAGGCGCCTGCCAAGACTGGTGAGGGGACAGTAAAGAAGAAAAAAAGTATTATATTTGTGAGCAATCCTCACAATTCCAAGATGCCAGGAGGAGCGCAGATTCCTAAAAAGGCTGTGCATTCGGACAAAAAGACTGCACCGCAGACCAAGCAGCCAGAGAGCACAGAAGGGAAAAAAGCTGTTACACAGACAAAAGCTGAAAGCAAAGAAGTTATAAAGACAATAGAGAAAACAGAAACAACTGTTGAGAAACCAACACAGAAGATAGCTCCAGAAACAGCGAATGTGCAGACTGTAAAGACAGAGCCAACAAAGAGTGAAGAACCAGTTAAGACACAAGTTCCAGTTAAGACAGAGGTACCAGAAAGTGTAGAAAAACCGGTTAAAACAGAGGTACCAAAACCTGCGCAAAAAAATGAAAATCGCGAGAATAAAAATGATAATCAGCGTCGAGAGAACCGTGACAATCGAAATGATGGTCAGCGTTTTGAGAAACGCGATAATCGCGACAGTCGCGACAATCGAAATGATGGTCAGCGCCGTGATGGTCAACGTCGTGATAATCGAAATGATAGCCAGCGTTTTGAGAACCGTGACAATCGAGAGAACCGTGATAATCGAAATGATGGTCAGCGCTTTGAGAACCGTGACAATCGAGAGAATCGTGATAATCGAAATGATGGTCAGCGCTTTGAGAAACGCGATAATCGCGATGGTCGCGACAATCGAAATGATGGTCAGCGTCGTGACGGTCAGCGTTTTGAAAATCGTGATAGCCGAGAGAATCGTGACAATCGAGGAGATGGGCAACATCGCGATGGTCAGCGCCGCGATGGTCAGCGCCAGAACACAAGGCAAGGACAGAATTTTGGTGGAAATCGGGACAATAATGACCGCGGAGGGCGTGACAACAGAGGTGGATTTGGTGGTAAAAGTACAAATAAGGGCGGATTTATGCCAGAGAGTCCAATTAAAGATGCAGAGAAGCATAGAGATGAAGAAAAACGTAGAATTAGTCAGGAAAAAGACAAGCGGAACCGCAAAGATTTAATGTATGAAGAGGACGGAGACAACCTCAAGAATATAAAAGGCAAGAATAAACCAGGTAAGTTTATTAAGCCTGAAAAGAAAGCGGCAGAGGCTGTTGAGGAACAGATTAAGGTTATCACACTTCCAGAGACAATCACAATTAAGGATCTCGCTGATAAGATGAAGATACAACCATCTGCTATTGTCAAGAAACTGTTTCTCCAAGGTCAGATTGTGACTGTTAACCAGGAGATAACTTATGAGACCGCGGAAAATATTGCAATTGAGTATGATATTATCTGCGAACAGGAAGTTAAGGTGGATGTGATTGAAGAACTTCTGAAAGAAGAGGATGAAAATCAGCACGATATGGTTCCGAGATCTCCTGTAATTTGTGTTATGGGTCACGTTGACCATGGAAAAACCTCACTTTTGGATGCAATTAGAAAAACGAATGTGACAGACAAAGAGGCAGGAGGTATCACACAGCATATTGGTGCATATACCGTAAATGTCAATGGACAGCGGATTACTTTCCTAGATACGCCAGGACATGAGGCATTTACTGCAATGCGTATGCGCGGAGCAAATTCTACTGATATTGCAATTCTTGTAGTGGCAGCAGATGACGGTGTTATGCCGCAGACTGTGGAAGCTATTAATCATGCGAAGGCCGCAGGAATTGAGATTATTGTTGCTGTCAATAAGATTGATAAACCAGGTGCGAATATTGAACGCGTGAAACAAGAGCTTACAGAGTATGGACTGATCGCGGAGGATTGGGGCGGAAGCACAGTGTTTGTGCCAGTGTCTGCAAAGAGCGGTGAGGGGATTGAGCTGTTGCTTGAGATGATATTATTGACTGCGGAAGTGCTTGAATTAAAAGCAAATCCAAACAGACGTGCGAGAGGGCTTGTCATTGAGGCAGAGTTGGATAAAGGACGCGGACCAGTCGCTACAATTTTGGTTCAAAAAGGTACTTTAAATGTAGGTGACTTTGTGTCGGCGGGTGCAGCGAGCGGCAAAGTTCGCGCTATGGTAGATGACAAGGGAAGACGTGTGAAAGAAGCGGGACCTTCCACTCCTGTGGAAATCTTAGGTCTGAGTGATGTGCCAAATGCGGGAGAGATTTTTATTGCACATGAAAATGACAAGGAAGCAAAATATTATGCAGAGACATTTGTGGCACAGAATAAAGAGAAGCTTCTTGAGGATACTAAGGCTAAGATGTCTCTTGATGATCTGTTTTCACAAATTCAAGCAGGAAATCTCAAAGAGCTCAATCTGATTATCAAAGCTGATGTGCAAGGTAGTGTGGAGGCAGTGAAGCAGAGCCTTATGAAACTCTCCAATGAGGAGGTTGTTGTTAAGTGCATTCACGGTGGTGTCGGTGCAATCAATGAGTCTGATGTCAGTCTTGCATCTGCTTCCAAGGCCATTATTATTGGATTTAATGTGCGCCCAGACACACAGGCAAAAACGACTGCGGAGCGTGAAGGTGTGGATGTGCGGCTTTATAAAGTGATTTATCAGGCTATTGAGGATATTGAGGCGGCGATGAAAGGAATGCTTGATCCAGTATTTGAGGAGAAAGTTATCGGTCACGCGGAAGTTAGACAGATATTTAAGGCATCTGCTGTGGGCAATATTGCGGGTTCCTATGTCCTTGACGGTGTGTTCCAGAGAGGGTGCAAGATTCGTATTACGCGCGAGGGAGATCAGATTTATGAGGGCGAACTCGCATCACTCAAGCGGTTTAAAGATGATGTCAAGGAAGTAAAAGCAGGGTTTGAGTGTGGTTTAGTATTTGAAGGCTTTGACAGTATGCAGGAACTGGATATTGTGGAGGCGTATATCATGGTTGAGGTGCCAAGATAATATAGGAGTAAAAGTGAAATGAGAAAGAACAGCGTAAAAAATACCCGTGTCAATGGGGAAGTCCATCGTGTTCTGGCGGAGGTTATCAGAAGTGAGATAAAAGATCCAAGAATCAACCCTATGACCTCTGTTGTCACTGTGGAAGTGGCGCCAGATTTAAAGACCTGTAAGGCATGGATTAGTGTCTTGGGTGACGAGGATTCTCAGAAAGAGACACTAGAGGGGCTAAAGAGCGCAGAGGGATATATTAGAAGCCTTCTTGCAAAAAAAATCAATCTCAGGAATACACCGGAAATTCGGTTTATTCTTGACCAGTCTATCGCCTATGGCGTGTCCATGTCAAAAAAGATTGATGAAATTAATCGCGCAGACAGAAATGAATAAAAAGTTACAGTTCAGCACAGGATTTGGCACTGGCTCCGACACCATGCAGCAGGTGCATGGTGCG
>DEPD01000030.1:0-4728 GCA_002358575.1 Lachnospiraceae bacterium UBA3401
ATTTTCCTACAATTCCTTAGCAAGGTGTTTTATTGCTGGGATTGTGATTAAAAATAACCCCTACCCCAGCTTACGAAAAAAAGGAATATAGGATATAATGGATTTCGGTGCGGCATTGGAAAAATATGTTGTGCTGAAATTTTTTATGCGCACACCGATGCAGAGGAACTATGCCATTACATAACGCATTGGTGAGCAGGGGGGGGATTTTGTTGAAAAATAAGAAATTTTTATTTTGTTGGGTATTCGTTGGTATGATAATAAGTATACTCTCTGGCTGCGCTTCACAGCATAGTGTAGTGTCGTCAGAAACAGTTAATAACAGTAAAAAGCGCGAGGAGGTTGTCGTTGCAATTTCCACGGAGCCATCTACATTGGACCCATGTCAGGGTTGGGGGCATGGCAATACTCCGTTAATACAGAGCACGCTTATAAAATATAATGAGGAAATGCATTTTGAGGAAGACTTGGCGGTTGATTACAGCATTGATGAGACAGGATTGGTGTGGACATTTAAGTTACGTGACGATGCGTGTTTTACAGATGGGAAAACAGTCACAGCGGAGGATGTGGTATTTACTTTTGAGATGGCGAAGGCTGCGCAGGCTTCTATTGATTTAACTTTTCTGGAAAAAGTGGAGGCAAAAGATAACGCGACTGTCATTTTTTCACTGTCAAAACCAACCTCTGTTTTTCTAAATACGATTGCGTCGGTGGGAGTTGTCCCAAAACATGCATATGGCGCGAATTATGGAATTAATCCTGTCGGTTCCGGCCCGTGGAAATTTGTTCAGTGGAACCCACAAGAGCAGTTGATTTTGGAGGCGAATGAGGATTATTATGGAACGATTCCTTCTATTAAAAAAGTAACGATTGTTTTTATGGCGGAGGATGCTGCCTTTGCGGCAGTGCAGGCAGGGCAAGTTGACGTGGCGTTGACGGCGGCAACGCTTGCGGACAAAGAGATTGCAGGCTATCATTTGACACGTGTCACTTCTGTAGATAACCGTGGTTTTACGCTGCCAATACTGCCCAATGAGGGAAATGTTACAGAAGGTGGATATCCGATTGGAAATGATGTGACTTGTAATTTGGAAATCCGTCAGGCAATTGCCTATACAATAGATCGAGAACTGGTTTCCCAAGTGGCACTAAATGGGTTTGGGACACCTTGCTATTCCGAAAATGATGGAATGCCCTGGAACAATTCGGCAGTAATGATTGAGACGGATGTAGAGTATGCAAAGAAATTGCTTGCCGATGCAGGCTGGGCGGATTCTGACAGAGATGACATTGTAGAAAAGAATGGGATTAAGGCGGAGTTTACTGTTTTGTATCCAAGTGGTGATTCTGTTCGTCAGGCAGTGGCAATGGCGGCTGCGGAGCAGGTAAAACAAATTGGTATTCATATTATAGTGGAAGGAACGAGCTGGGATGACTTGTCGAAGCGTATGTTTTCCAATGGCGTTATGATGGGTTGGGGCGCGGCAAATCCTTATGAGAGCTATTGTCTGTATTACAGCAAGGGTGCATTTCGGGAGGATTTTTACAATCCAGAAGGGTATCAATTAGAGAAAACGGACGCCTATTTGTCTGCTGCTATGGAAGCATTGACAATAGAAGAGGGGTATAAAAATTGGCAACTTGCACAGTGGAATGGTGAGACAGGCACATGCATGAAGGGTATCTGCCCGTGGGTGTGGATTGTCAATGTAGACCATTTATATTATGTGCGTGACGGACTGGATATTGGCAGGCAGCAACTTCACCCACACGGTGCTTCCATGCCACTTTTACAGAATCTGCATACATGGCAGTGGATATGATATGTATGTCAGAGATGCGACAAATTGGTGCAAGATGACATAATAAGAGTTTGAGTGAATACGACATTTGTGTCAGAAATGAGGTGAATTCATGTGAAAAACATGGCTGCAAAGATTGTTATATTATTCTTGAAAAATAGTATACGAATGTTATCACTACTTTTTGCAGTTAGCATTATCTCTTTTGCGTTGGTGAGTGCTTCACCAATTGACCCAGTACAACAATATATTATGGGAATGGGACCTGTCTCAGAGGAACAGCGAGCTGAGATTGAAGTGTATTGGGGGCTTGATAAGCCGCCGGCTGCTCAATATTTTAGCTGGCTCTGCACGCTTTTTCGCGGGGATTTTGGCACATCACTGCTGTATCGCAGGCCTGTGATTGAAATCATCGCAGAGCGCTTTCAAAATTCACTTGCTCTAATGTTGTGCGCGTGGGTATTTTCAGGAGTCATTGGCTTTTCATTGGGCTGCGTTATGGGCATGAATCGGGACAAGCGGCAAGATAAACTGATCCGAAAGCTCTGCTATTTTTTGAGTAGTGTGCCAACTTTTTGGCTGGGGCTTGTATTTTTATTGCTTTTTTCTGTAAAATTAGGTTGGTTTCCTATTGGATTTTCAACGCCAATCGGACTGCGCAACAGCGAAGTGCATATATGGCAGCGTTTGTATCATTTAGCATTACCAGCATTCACATTGAGTTTAATGTCTTTTTCCAATATTGCACTTCATACAAGGCAGAAGATGATTGATGTAATGAATAGTGCATACGTTCTGTTTGCGCGTGCGCGTGGGGAGTGTGGATGGATACTGTTTGTTCGTCATGGATTGCGCAATACGCTTTTGCCGGCGTTAACATTGCAGTTTGCTTCCTTTGCAGAACTTTTTGGCGGTTCGGTGCTTGCAGAGAATGTATTTTCTTATCCAGGGCTTGGATCTGCGGTTTCCGCGGCAGGACTTAATTCTGATGTGCCACTTCTGCTGGGAATCACGCTGTTTTCGACACTGTTTGTCTGTGTAGGAAATATGGTTTCCAATCTGTTGTACGGCGTTATTGACCCACAGATTAGGGAAGTATGGTAGCTGATAAAATAATCTTATAAGAACTTATAAATAAGTGTTGACTTTTTTTAACTTTTATTGATAGTATAAAATGCAAACATTATAAGGAGTTTTTAATTATGGGCAAATACTATTCTATCAATAAGTTTTCAAAAATATTAGGAGTATCAGCACAAACATTAAGAAATTAAATAATAATAATAATAATAAACTTCACTCACATCATACTTCTAATAATGGATACAGATATTATTCACAGGAACAGTTAAATCAAGTTATGAACATAAAACCTAATTTAGACAGACTTGTAATAGGCTATTGCAGGGTTTCAAGTAATGAGCAAAAAGATGACTTGGAACGGCAAATAGAGAATATGAAATTATATCTTACTGCACAAGGCAAACCATTTGAAATAATCAGTGACATAGGTTCTGGAATAAATTATAAGAAAAGGGGATTAAAAGAACTTATTAAACGGATATCACAAAATAAGGTTGATAAGGTAGTTGTTCTTTATGAAGATAGATTATTACGATTTGGGTTTGAGTTAGTAGAATATATTGCTAGTTTATATAATTGCGATATAGAAATAATTGACAACACTGAAAAATCAGAACAGCAAGAACTTGTTGAAGATTTCGTACAAATACTAACTGTATTCAGTTGTAAATTACAAGGAAAACGAGCGAATAAAGCAAGAAATCTTGTAAAGGAGCTTATAGAGGAGGGTGAACAATGATAAAAACAATTCAATGTTACTGCCAAACAACAAACACAAGACGAAATTATTCCAATAAGCAAATACTGCCAGATTTGCTTATAACTGGGCATTAGGCAGAGAAAAAGAGAATTATAAAGATAGTGGGAAATTTATATCAGATGGAAAACTGCAAAAAGAATTTACGCAATTAAAGAAAATGGAGGAATATAACTGGTTAAATAAGGTATCTAATAATGTTACAAAACAGGGTGCAAAAGATGTTTGTAATACATATAAACGATTTTTAAAAGGATTTGCAAACTTTCCAAAATTTAAAAGCAGAAAACATACAGCACCATCTTTTTATCAGGATTGCGTAAAAATTCAGTTTACAGATACGCATGTAAAAATAGAGGGATTTGCAGCATCTAAAAAGAAGAAGAAACAAAAATTAAACTGGATTTGTCTTGCAGAACATGGGCGCATACCTATCGACTGTAAATACATCAATCCACGCATCAATATGATGGAATAAACGGGTGGATTACAGTTGGAATGGAAACTAGTACACCGTTTTTTAATTCCTCATATACCAAGCACTCGCTATTTGTATACGAGAATTAAAAAACGGTGTGCTAGAAAAACAAAAACGCAGATTACAGCGTTCCATATCAAGAGGATTCATAAAGCGAGAACCAAGATTTATCAGTTTAGAAGATTTGAATATAAGTGGAATGATGAAAAACAAGCATTTATCCAAAGCAGTGCAGAGGCAAGGTTTCTATGAATTTAGAAGACAGATTGAATACAAATCCGAATGGAATAATATTCAAGTAATTATTGCAGACAGGTTTTTCCGAATTCAAAACTATGCAGCTGTTGTGGAAGAATTAAAAAGCATTTAAAGCTGTCAGAGCGTANNTATCAAATATGATGGAATAAATGGGTGGATTACAGTTGGAATGGAATATGAGAAGCCTGCTGTTCCATCGTCTAATGAGGGTATTGGAATTGATTTAGGGATTAAAGATTTGGCAGCATGTTCCGATGAGCATAAACATCTGAGTATAAATAAAACGCAAAAAGTAAAGAAACTAGTATGCCGTTTTTTAATTTCTCATATACCAAGCACTCGCTATT
>DEPD01000030.1:5066-5258 GCA_002358575.1 Lachnospiraceae bacterium UBA3401
GTATACGAGGATTAAAAAAACAGTGTACTAGAAAAACAAAAACGCAGGTTACAGCGTTCCATATCAAGAAGATATGAGAAAAACAAGAAAGGAGAATGTTACTGCAAAACACGTAACATTATAAAAGCGAAAAGAAACTTTTAAAATTAAATCACAGACTAACAAACAAATGTCAAAATTATTTGCATCAGA
>DEPD01000001.1:0-206 GCA_002358575.1 Lachnospiraceae bacterium UBA3401
TATTTTCCTACAATTCCTTACCTGCATTATCGAATTGCTCAAATAGATTTTGATAGTTCTTCTTCTATCATAACGACATTATTCCTAACCGAATTTTATTTCCAGTAGTATACCAGCACATAATATCTTCTTTCCCAGTCACCTGCAATGTAAGGAGTTCCTCGTCCATTTTGTCTGTATAAACCACATCTGCTGACTCCAATGTA
>DEPD01000001.1:521-1255 GCA_002358575.1 Lachnospiraceae bacterium UBA3401
ACATCTGCTGACTCCAATGTAACGCCATCATTATTTTCATACTGCATATTCGCGATTCCCAGATACTGGTCAGGATACTTTTCTGCCATCTGTATCTGATAGAATAACTATGAAGAACAGCAACATAGCAAGGTAAGAATCACTGAATTATGCAAAGGGGTGTTTGTATGGTAGAGAGATTAACAAAGATACTATATGCTGTTTCAAGATATTTTGACTGATATATCATCCATATGGACATATTATTTTTCAGGAATATAGTTCCCTCTACACCATATATTCCCTTCCTTTCAGTCTTTGTCCCACTCCATCATCTGCACCCTTATAAAATTCTCCCAAGAATATTTTATAAAATACAGGATTTACAGTATTCGCTCCATGTCCGTTCCATTCAATATTATCTTCCAGCACATCAAAATCATGATAGTATTTCGCTATTTCTGTCTTGTCCTCTCCTAATTTCTTTTTCATTTCATATAAATATTTTGGATCATAATCTGATTTTATGAAGTATTCTATCTCTCCATATATTTCCACAAAATCACCATGAAGCACCTCTGTCATATCTTTAGTATCCTTAATACTGAAAGTATCCTCATATGGAGCAGACGCTCCACAGGACAGCGTTGCCGGGTGATAAGGCGAATCAAAATACCACAGTTTATTAAAGTTTTTTAAGTCTTTTTTTGCTGCTTGTACTCTTTTACTTGCTCGTCCTCTTTTACTTGTTCATC
>DEPD01000001.1:1605-3607 GCA_002358575.1 Lachnospiraceae bacterium UBA3401
GTCCTCTTTTACTTGTTCATCCTTATTTTCTTGCTTGTTCTTATCGCCTTGTTCGTCCTTTTCTTCTTCAACTTGTTCTTTGACAAAGCGGCTATATTCCTCTCCATTGTATTTCTTTATCAGTTCTTTGTAATCAAGCCTTTCAACTATTATATTCAGTCTTTTCATTTTGTCATGTACCAGTTCCACGACTTTTTCTGCCCTATCCGTAATCTTTTTTATTTCTTCCTTTTCTTGTTTGTCACTACCCAGATTAAGATTATAAGAAGCATATTTCTTGGAAGCAATTCCCATACGTGATGAATTTGTAACCCAGTAGGTCATAGCCGCCGAAACCAACTCGTTCACCGTATTGCTCCCCATACTGTTATTTCTATTTTCTACACAGAGTTTAAACATATCTTTAGACATAATACGCCCGAATACCTCTATCATTTGAATCAGTTTATTTGGCATATATTTACAGCATATAAAATAATTATAAACACCATAGTTTATATCATTTAGCACTATATTATCAAACCAGCCCTCATGTCACTCCATAAACCCTTGCATCTATCATAAACTCCCAGATTCTTTTTGCCGCTGTCTTATGCTTCTGCACCATATTGATCGTGATTCCCTCTTTCTTCTTTACAGTCCCGTCCTTATTCTTCTTTGCCGTATTCAGGTTTCCGCGCTCCATCTGGTAACGGTAATAGTTCTCCATATCAATTACACTGATTTTACCCACTTCCATTTCACCAAAAAAATCTATAAAATGGCTGATATAATTATCATAATGCTTTCCGTAGTTTTCATCCAGATTCTTATACCGCTCACTTTTCTTAAAATCCTCTGTCATATCAGAAAACTTTGTGCTTCTGATACCACTTGTATTGCTCCCCATCTTACGTTCCAGTGCTGCCTCTGCTATTGCCTCGCGGGCTTCTTTTAATTTCTTAAACTTTCGCTGCTTTTTTATCTGCTTTATAACTATTTTTCCAGTCTTTTTGTCTACTTTTGGCTGTCTGCCGTAATCAAGCACTGCAACATATCCAGACCCATCCAGCAGTTCCTTGATTCTTATGTAGTCTGTTTCTTTGTATGTTCCTTGTTTCATGTCTGGTATCCTCTCTTTCCATATGTTTTAAATATTTATTTTTTTGGCAGGCTGTCATACCATTCAAAGAAACTGTTTGATGGTATTCTTTTAAGCCTTCCTATCTTTACCACACTGAATGGATAGTCTGGGCTGTTGATGTAATCATAACATTTGCTTTTTCCCATGTTCATGATTTCTGCCACCTCGTACACCGTTAAAAATAATTGTTCCCTTATGTTTTTAGACATAGTTCAATTGCTTCTTTCTTTTTTATTAAAAAATATATGAACTATACTCATAAGCCTAAAAACATGATTCCATTATTTTTTCAATGTATCTGACCGTCTTACACTGCCCTTTTAAACATACAGGGCTTTATCTCATATATGAAATAAAGCCCCCTTTAATACTTTGTTATTTTATTTGTTGTCATTTTGTCACCATTCTCTGCAAGCCTTGATTTTCTTACGTTTCTATTTATTCTGCCTTGTCACCTCCCTGTCATTCCTTGTCACTCTTACAAAATCGGGGTTTTATCCCATATGGAATAAAACCCCGAAACAATTCATACTCTATTCATTTTTAAAAAGTTCTGTCATCTTGTCACCATGTTCTGCAAGCCTTAATTTTCCAGTATTCTTTTGCGTTTTGCCTTGTCACGTCTTTGTCACTGGCTGTCACCATTGAAAAAATGTTCCCAAATCTCCCAAAATTCCTTTTGGTAGTTTTTTCAAAAATCTGGTAGTTTTTCCCAGAAATCCCTATTTTTCAAGCTTTCCAGCCAATCCATATCGTTCTTTTCTTTCCATAAAATACTATATATTCCATAGAAATTTATCTATTTGGTAGTTTTTTCTCTTTTCCATGTACCCCCAACAGCCCTCAAACCCTTGTAAATGCTGCATTCTTTTTCACCAA
>DEPD01000001.1:3930-4054 GCA_002358575.1 Lachnospiraceae bacterium UBA3401
TGCTGCATTCTTTTTCACCAAGCCCCACCTTTACACTTCGAGTTTATAGCCCATTCCCCACACAGTTTTTATCAAATCGCCTTTTTCACCCAGTTTGCTTCTTAATTTTTTCACATGGGTGTCA
>DEPD01000001.1:4371-4803 GCA_002358575.1 Lachnospiraceae bacterium UBA3401
TTTTTTCACATGGGTGTCAATTGTTCTAGCATCACCAAAATAATCATAATTCCACACACTGTTGAGAATCTTTTCTCTTGAAAGCGCAATTCCCTTGTTTTCTATAAAATAAGTTAATAACTCAAATTCCTTAAAACTTAAATCAATACTCTTGCCATCGATTGTCACGACATGCGCCGCCTTATCAATTGTTATACCACCATATTCAAGCACTTCATTCTCTGCAATCTGATTTGTCCTGCGCAAAATTGCCTCCACTCGTGCCACTAAAATTTTAGGACTAAACGGCTTGGCAATGTATTCATCCACCCCTAACTCAAATCCCTGCAATTCATCTCGCTCGTCCGTGCGCGCCGTCAACATAATAATTGGCACTTTGGAATAATTTCTTATTTCTCTGCAAACCTGCCATCCATCCATCTTTGGCATCAT
>DEPD01000001.1:5116-5775 GCA_002358575.1 Lachnospiraceae bacterium UBA3401
TCCATCCATCTTTGGCATCATAACATCAAGTACGATAAGGACTATATCTTGATTTGCAAAAAATATATCAAGTGCCTCACTTCCATCACCAGCCTCCATCACCTCATAATTTTGCTTTACAAGAAAATCTTTTACCAACTTTCGCATTCTGCTTTCGTCATCTACCACTAATATTTTAAGTTTATTCATACTAAAAACAACTCCTTTCTGATATAGAAGCTTTCTATCTCGATATATACCAGATAATGCCTTACAGCAAGGCTTTTATTTTCGATATTTAAAAACTGTTTGAAAATTACTTTTAATAGTTCTTTAGCTCAAATTGGTAAATAATATTTTACACTTAACTCGAACAAAACTTATAAAAAATGGCAAAGAAATATTCTTATAATGTAAGTATACCATAAAACATTACTTTTGACTACCTTAACGCACTATCGAGTTCTAATCAATATTACTATTTAACCCAAATTGCACAAAAATATAACGTTAATCTAAAAAGCTGTCCATAAAAAACCTGCATTATTTTTACAAGTTCTTTATAAACAGCTCTCAGTCCTATTGGTATTACAGCTTTGTTCTATCAAACTATTATGATCAATCTTTGCAAAATTAGTTCATAAAACAAACAATTGTTTGTATCAAAACTTTTAATTGCC
>DEPD01000001.1:6092-6614 GCA_002358575.1 Lachnospiraceae bacterium UBA3401
GTATCAAAACTTTTAATTGCCTATTTCTTATCCGTTCCCAACAACTCTTTCTCTTTTTCACGGATTACCTGTTCCCGTTCAGATAGTTGCTGTTCCCACTGTGCATAACGATTTTGCAGCGTACTCTCATAGTTAAACACCGTGGGCGCAGAGCCTATTGTTGATACCGCAACTACCGCAATTAGCAAAAATACCAGTATAATATTGACAAGGATTGAAGTTCTCCTGCTAAAAAATTCCTGTTTGGTCTTTTGCTTCGCTGGCTTTCTGCTCGCAATTACCCGCTCAACAGTAGGATTTGCACTTTCCCGCATACTATAGACACCATACACCGGAATGTTTGCAGGTGTATCATTTGAAGTTGGATTTTCCTGTAAAATCCGTTGCAACTTTTTCAGAAACACATACCCCACAGGTGTTCTAAATACCCGATTGTTTATCGCCTTATAATACACCGCGTTTACCATATCCTGATTTTCATAATCCAACTTTTCCTCAAGCCGTTCTATCCGCTGCTGCTCG
>DEPD01000001.1:6925-10985 GCA_002358575.1 Lachnospiraceae bacterium UBA3401
CGTTCTATCCGCTGCTGCTCGTTTCTCGCAAGCTCAGCGTCTTTCTCTGTTCCAAATTGAAACCCATCTACAATCCAATCTGTTTTATCTGCCATAGGAATTTCTCCTGTCTTTCACTGAACTTCGTAGACATATTATGCGCATTTCTTCTCAAAGACTCTCAATTGTCTTATAGGCGTCTACATATAACGCTTCTAACTGTTTCATTTCCTGCTCAAGGTTCATATCCTGAACCCTGAGCTTCTCTACCATAGGAATCAACAAATGATATATCTCATTGATTCCCAGATTTGATACAAACCCTTTCATTGTATGTGCTCCCTCAAAAGCCTCCTTACAATTCCCCTTCTCATAGCCTTCTTTCAGCTTTTCAAAACTCGAATCATCCAGAAACTTTTTCAGACATTTCAGATACAATGTTTCATTATTTAAGAAGCGTTTCATTGTTCCATCTACGTCAAATCCTTTTTCTTCCAAATACTTCTTTTGATTTACATCCATGTAGTGTACCTCCGTTAGCCATCAATCCTGCATCAATCCACTCACATCAAGAATTAATGCGATACTGCCATCGCCAAGCTGTGTACATCCAGATATGCCATGTACCTTCTTAACATAGGGTGGAATTGGCTTTACAACGATTTCCTGTGTTCCAATCAGTTCATCAATCAATACGCAAAGTGTATTTCCTTCATATTCAAGAAGAAGCATAACACCATCTTCCACATCTGTAACCGCATCTTCCAAGTGATACTTCTGACTAAGCCGTAGTATCGGATAGCATTCTCCACGAATCATTACATATTCTTCACCGTTCGGCTCATGGATAAGCTGATTGTCTGTAACTCGGATAAACTGCTTGATTGCGCCGGTCTCCATCACAAATTTTGTATTGCCGTTACGCATAACGATTCCATCTATAATTGCCATTGTCAATGGAATTTTCATGGTCATCGTTGTACCTTCGCCCTCAACAGAATCAATATCAAGTACACCGCCAATTTTCTGAATATTCTTGACCACGACATCCATTCCTACACCACGACCAGAAAACTCCGTCACCTTCTCCTTGGTGGAAAATCCTGGAAACGTAATAAATTGGAAAATTTCTTTATCACTGTAGTCGCTCTCAATTCGATTATCTGGAAGAATACCATTCTCCCACGCCTTCTTATAAAGCTTATTTCTGCTAAGCCCTTTTCCATTATCTTTGACAGAAATCCACACTTTTCCGCCTTCATTCTTCGCTTCAAGCGTAACCTTTGCAGGCTCTGTTTTTCCAGCAGCCTGACGCTCCTCGGGCATTTCCACCCCATGATCCACCGAATTTCTAACCAAATGCATCAATGGGTCTGAAATATTTTCAATAATATTTTTATCGACCTCTGTCGTGTCACCAATCATCTCAAACTCAATATTTTTTCCAAGTTTTCTTGACATATCAAACACTGTTCTGTTCATCTTCTGGAAGGTATTGGTAAGCGGCATCATTCTCATAGACATGATAAGTTCCTGCATCTCAGTTGTAATTTTAGAGAGTTGTGACGCTGCTTTCTGGAAATTAGAGAGATCCAGATTGGGTACCTGTAAATCAGGATTTTGAAGCACCACTGACTCTGCAATTACCATCTCGCCCATCAAATCCATCAACATATTCATCTTATCAATGCTGACACTCATAAAAGCCTGTTTTACTTCTTTTTTCTTTTTCTTTGTAATCTGTTTTGCTTTTCCGGCTTCCTTCTGAATAACATAGTCACCAGGCTGTGGCTGTACCTCCTCTTTCTTCTGCACTTCCGCGTCCGTCTCTGGAGTCTCTACAGTCTCCTCCTGCACAGGTTCACCAGAAAAACCTCTTTCAAATTCTGCATTTGTACACTCTGAAATCACAATATCACTAATTTCAGAAGTCGTGTCAAGCAACTCACGAAGTTTGTCTTCTGTAAAGTCACCCCTCACTAACATTAAAAATCCTTCTGCTAATATTGTTTCGGAAGAACTTTCATCAGTAAGGATATCTTCTGGCCAGTAATGCACATCTTCCGTGTATTCCTTCAAGGCATATGTTGCCGAATATGCTCGCAAATTACTCATCTGTGTGTCTTCGTGATATGTAATTTTAATACGGAAACATTTCGCCGTACCTGAAACCTGTGGTGCAATATAAAACTGATTTGGTCCAAGCCCCATGCCTGACGAAGCTTCTGCCGCTGGCGGTTTCTCCTTTTCCGTATCCTCAGGCGAATCTATCGCTCCTTTCAGATTCACTAGAAACTTATCCATCAGTTCTATCAATTGAGAATTATCACCATCTGGATCGTTTCCATCTTTAATTTTCTCCATCTCTCCATTGATGAAATCCATAACCTGAAACACGATATCCGTAAGTTCCATATGAGGCTCTTTAATGCCAATGTTCTCTCTCAGATAATAAAAGATATCTTCCAGCTTATGAGACACCTTCATAATATTATCATACATCATGACTCCCGATGAACCTTTGATTGTATGCATAATTCTAAAGATCTCATTAATGCTGTTTTCATCAAATGCTTCATCATCTTTGGTCTCTAAAACAATCTCCTCAAGATTTTCCAAAAGCTGGCCATTCTCATAAATGTATATGTCCACCATTCCATCTAAATTAAATTCCTCAGCCATGCGGGCACCCCTTCCATTACAACTACCATTAATCTTACGTTTTTCAGTAAAGTGCAAATTAAGGCACAATACATTTACTTACAATTTTATATCGAATCCGCACAATAGTCAATGTTTTCTGATAATATTTATGGCACAACAATGTTATTAAAAAGACAATATAATATATGCATCTTCCTGTTTTACGCCTTTTCTGAACAGATTGATTGCCGTTTTCGTCTTTATAGAATATAATTATGTCAAATTTTGGCAGTATTATTTTTATCCTTTTCACTCACAAGATATAATAATTATAAATAAATCGTAATAAAAATATAATATTTTTGTAATATTTACGAAAATTTTAGACAATTTTTATTACATAGATTTATTTGTATGAATAAATTTGAAATATTTTTATAAGAATGGTATTGTCTAAATCACATTTTGCATTTATAATAATCTAAGGTTTAGATTGCTAAATGTGATTCAATATTAAGGCTGTCCATTACGCTTCAGTACTTTTATGAAAGGAGTTTTCAATCCATGAAAAAATATACCAACTCCGTAATTGCGCTTTTTATATGTATGCTGATATTGACTCCATCAACAGTATATGCTGAGGAATTGGCCTCCATGCCAACGTTTTCTGTTATCCAACCGATAACCGGTGCAGCTCTCCCAAACGAAAATCTCTCAGCAAGCCTTGTCACACGTTTAAACACTTATCTTGCAGACAGCTTGAACAATGGAAACATTGACATACAGAAATTTAATGATATCCTGTCAAGCGGAATGGTTTCAGAAAATGCTTTTTTTGCAAATTCTGTTTTTGTCGGGGACTCGCTTACAGTCGGCTTTTCAGAATACTGTAGAACACATGACTCAATCGCGTCAGACAGCACATATTTTCTTGCAAGAGTTAGTTGTTCCGCCAAGGCCGCTATCTCCAAAAATGCGCTCACTACGCATGCCAATATTATGCCAAAATATAAAGGGCGGGTTCAATTCATTGAGGATTCCGTGGCACAATTGCCAAATGTATCCAAAATGTTTATCTGCTTTGGCATGAATGATTTAACAGGCAGTACTCCTGACCAGTTTGTATCAGATTTACAGACTCTCATAGGAAGAATTACCGCAAAAACTCCCGGACTGCAAGTATATGTAATCTCCATCCCATGTATAATGTCTGACGTTAACAACGGCGGATTGAATAACAAAACCATTCGATCTGCAAATCTCTTGTTACAAGACACCTGTGTTCAAAATGGGTGGGGTTATATTAACATTGCAGAACATTTGATGGGATCGGACAATGCCATTCGCCCAGAGTACAGTTCTGACCACTATGTACACGAAAATAGTCATGCTTACAAAATATGGAATAATGTATTAAAGGACTATGCTTTTTGGGAAA
>DEPD01000047.1:0-6600 GCA_002358575.1 Lachnospiraceae bacterium UBA3401
ATCACTTATTTTCCTACAATTCCTAAAACGAGTCAAAGGAGTAATAACAATGCCAATTACAGACATTTTAGAGAGAAATTGTAAATTGTATGCAAATGATATCTGCCTTGTGGAAATTAATCCTGAAATCAAGGAGACCCGCCGTGTGACTTGGAAGGAGTATGATCTGATTGAGCCAAATCCGGTGACGCATTATCGTCGGGAAATTACGTGGAGCGTATTTAATGAGAAGGCGAATCGCTTTGCGAATTTATTGATTCAGAGAGGCGTTAAAAAAGGGGACAAGGTGGCAATTTTGCTGATGAACTGTTTAGAGTGGCTTCCAATTTACTTTGGTGTATTAAAGACAGGAGCGCTTGCGGTGCCACTTAATTTTCGCTATGCATCGGATGAAATTGAATATTGCTTGAATCTGGCAGAGGTCGATGTGCTGGTGTTTGGATCAGAATTTATTGGCCGTGTGGAGGAGATTGCTGAAAGTATTAGTAAAAATCGCTTGTTATTTTTTGCGGGTGACAGTTGTCCAAGTTTTGCAGAGGATTATAACAGCCTAACAGCGAATTGCTCAAGTCAGACACCAATGATTGCCTTGACGGACGCGGATGACGCCGCGATTTATTTTTCGTCGGGCACAACGGGATTTCCAAAGGCAATTTTACATAATCATGAGAGTTTAATGCATTCGTGCAAGGTGGAACAGAATCATCACGGGCAGACGAAACAGGATATTTTTTTATGCATTCCGCCGCTCTATCACACAGGGGCAAAAATGCACTGGTTTGGAAGCTTTTTAGAGGGCGGAAAGGCAGTTTTATTAAAGGGAACAAAACCGGAGTTTATATTGGATGCGGTGTCAAAGGAAAAGTGCACGATTGTGTGGCTTTTAGTGCCATGGGCGCAGGATATTCTCGATGCGATTGACAGAGGAGATATCAATTTAGCGGACTATGAGCTTTCACAGTGGAGATTGATGCACATTGGCGCGCAGCCGGTTCCGCAGAGTTTAATACAGCGCTGGAAAAAGGTATTTCCACATCATCAGTATGACACGAACTATGGTTTAAGTGAGTCTATTGGACCTGGCTGTGTGCATTTAGGCGTTGAGAATATTCATAAGGTCGGTGCAATTGGCAAGGCAGGTTATGGATGGCAGGTTAAGATTGTAGGGGAAGATGGAGCGCAGGTGGCGCGCGGCGAGGTTGGAGAGCTTGCTGTGAAAGGACCTGGGGTTATGACTTGCTACTACAATGACGAGCAAGCCACAAAGGAGGTACTGCGTGATGGCTGGCTGTTTACAGGAGATATGGCGCAGGAGGATGCGGATGGATTTATTTTCCTAGTAGACCGCAAAAAGGATGTTGTTATCAGTGGTGGTGAAAACATTTATCCTGTTCAGATTGAAGATTTTCTTCGCACAAGCAATAAGGTGAAAGACGCCGCAGTGATTGGGATTCCTGATAAGCGGCTTGGAGAAATAACGGCTGCTATTATAGAAGTGAAAGAAGATATGAGCTGCACGGAAGAGGAGATCAATGCATTTTGTATGAAACTTCCAAAGTATAAGCGACCGCGGAAAATTATCTTTGCGGAGATTCCAAGAAATCCTACGGGAAAGATTGAAAAGCCGAAACTTAGAAAAATTTATGGCGGTGAAAGTCTTGTGGCAGCACAGAACAACTCTTAAAGAGATAACACATGGAGGCGTTTAAATAAGCGTCTCCATTAAATATTTGTAGATTTGTTCATTTTGTTTATACCAGTTTTCACAGATTGTTTTTGCGATATCTTCTGTGGGAACAGAGAGTTTGATATTCGCCAGTTCAACATTTTTTTCCTGGGCAATCAGTTCCACTTGATATTTACCAAGAGGTATTTTAAAGTATCTCGCCGAGATAGATGCCTCGTTTTTTAACTCAAAGTGTTTCTCGGAGAAAAATGTATGAATGTCATTAATGATAGCATTACTAATGCGGTGTTTGAAGTAGGATAAGGTATTGCGACCATCCTCTGTGATAAAAAAGAAAGTGCGGTTTAGTGAGGTTTCCGTTTTGATGAGCTCTGTGTCTTGAAGATCTGCGATTACCTGCTGTAATGTCATAAAGTTTGTGTATTCTTTTTCAAGGATAAAATTGCTGATTTGTGAATAGGTAAGTTTAAACTGTGCTTTATCCAACATATACAAGATAATTAATTTATAGAGAGTTAAGGGGTCTTGGGTCATGTATCTGTCACACCTTTCTGGTACGATACCTGTTATTTGTTGTAATATTTTATACTTTGCCATGTGCCGCGTCGCTTCATTTCTTGATGAAGAGTATTTAAGACACGCCTTTTGTCAAGACTCCACAAAGGAGCCAACAGCAGGTCTTTTGGGCCATCACCAGTTACGCGATGTATCACCATATCAGGAGGAAGAATTTCCAGACAGGAGATTACGATATCAATATACTCCATCATGTCAAGAATTTCAAAGGTTTTCTTCTTGTACAATTCGATTAAATCCGTGTTTTTTAAAACGTGCAACAATTGTAATTTAATTCCATCAATTCTTTTTTGGGCTAGAAAATGGCAGGTTTCAAGCATCATAGATTTTGTTTCGCCAGGAAGTCCAAGGATAACATGTGCTATTATTGGGACAGAAATTCTTTGTAATTGTGTGACAGCCTGTTCAAAAATGGCAAGCGGGTAGCCGCGGCGAATAAGCGCGGCAGTATGTTCGTGAATCGTTTGTAGTCCAAGTTCAATCCAGATAAACTTGTCAACATACATTTTGTTTAAGTCGTCAAGCAGCGCAAGAACCTCTTTGCCAAGGCAGTCCGGTCGGGTTGCAATAGAGATTCCCACAACAGAAGATTCTTCAAGTGCTTCACGGTAGAGGTTCTCAAGTTTTGAAATTGGCGCATAGGTGTTTGTATAGGATTGGAAGTAGGCGATAAAATGGTTTCCAATAGTTTTATTGTGAAAAATCTGTTTTCCTTTTTCCAGTTGTTGTTTTATTGAAGTTCCTTTTGCGGCAAAGTCACCACTTCCGCCAGCGCTGCAAAAAATACAGCCCCGTGTACCACACGACCCATCGCGGTTTGGACAGGTCATGTTGGCATCAAGTGCAATCTTGTAGATTTTTTCGCCGTATTTCTTTTTTAATTCATAGTCCAATGTGTGATAGGGTTTGTCATTCCAGCGCATTGTTATCTGACAATATGAGACTTGACCGCCTCTGCGACAAGCTCTGCGACTTTTGGATTAAAGGCTTCCGGCATAATGTTGTCCGCACTTAATTCTTCGTCTGGCACAAGTCCTGCAATCGCATTGGCAGCAGCGAGTTTCATCTCTTCTGTAATTTGTGTTGCGCGCCCTTCAAGTGCCCCTTTAAAGATACCTGGAAAGGCAACTACATTGTTGACTTGATTTGGAAAATCACTTCTGCCTGTGCCTACAATACGTGCGCCTGCGGCTTTTGCTACGTCTGGCATAATTTCTGGGGTAGGATTTGCCATAGCAAAAAGAATGGAGTCGGGTGCCATGGACTTGACCATCTCAGAGGTTACAATATTGGGTGCAGATACACCGACAAAAATATCAGCATTTTTTAAAGCATCTGCAAGCGAACCTGTCTCGTTGTTTGGATTGGTGATCGTTGCCATCTTTTCCTGCATCCAGTTTAGTCCTTTTGTTGTGGTAGAGATAATACCAACTTTATCACATAAAATTACATTGGTAAAGCCGTATGTAAGCAGCAATTTTGTGATGGCGATACCTGCACTTCCAGCGCCATTAACAACGACTTTACAGCACTCTTTCTGCTTGCCGACAACTTTGAGGGCATTGATAATACCAGCGAGAACAACGATTGCTGTGCCGTGCTGGTCGTCATGAAATACAGGGATATCAAGTGTTGCTTTGAGCCGTTCTTCTATCTCAAAACAGCGCGGCGCGCTAATATCCTCAAGATTGATGCCGCCGTAAGCTGGTGCAAGCCAAGTGACTGCTTTAATAATTTCTTCTGTGTCCTGTGTGTCTAAGCAGATGGGAACTGCGTTTACACCACCAAATTCCTTGAAGAGTACTGCTTTTCCTTCCATGACTGGCATGGCGGCGTAGGGACCAATATTGCCAAGACCAAGCACTGCACTTCCGTCGGATACTACTGCAACGGTGTTTGCCTTCATTGTATATTGATAGGCAGCTTCTTTGTCCTTAGCGATAACTTTACATGGTTCTGCAACGCCGGGAGTGTAGGCAAGAGAGAGTGCTTCTCTTGATTTGACAGGGGTTTTTGAAATTGTTTCAATTTTTCCATTCCATTCTTTGTGAAGTGCCAATGCTTTTTCCTGTGTGGTCATTTGAGCTGACATATGTAAAATCTCCTTTTTTAAATCTATTTTATTTATTATAATAAATCGTTCTGATGCAGACGTCAATAATTATAGTGGGGAATCGCATCGCAAAATCCGAATTTGTGTTTTGAAAAATTTAATACAAAAAATTTTTATTCCGAATAAATTCTTCTTTCTATTTTATGAAAAATGAGTTATAATAATAAAATCAAAGGATAATTGTTTATAACAATGCTATGCATTTAGAACAGTACATCGTTTCTTAGATGGATAGTGCGTGAGAAAATCTTGTGGCTACATCTGTTTTTACAGCATTTCAAAATATTTTCCGATTATAATATTGATAGTGATGAATGGAGTACTCTGTAATACGTTTTTGTGTGATTTTTCATGGTGGGTCTATAAATATATTTATGGATTGACACATGCTTTTGTGTTTCGGTAAAAAGCGTTTTAAAGCGTGACGAGATAGCAATGAGGACAACTTAACCATTGTGAAAGATGAATTTTTTGTATGTGTTCGTAGTTTGATTATGACTGTTTATAGAGTGCGGACAAATGTTGATAACAAGGTTTCATTTATGCAATTTGATAGGAATTTTTATCTGAAATGACAGAGGAATTGAATCCCAAATAACCGAATAGAAAGGTTAAAACATATTATTTTAGAAAGGAAGAAACTGGTACATTTTATGAGGGAAAAATATGAATCACTGGCACTCGCTGAATTAAGGGAAATTGCAAAGTCGCGCGGAATGAAACGCGTAACTGGACTAAAAAAGGCAGAGCTGATTGAACTGATGCTGGCAGAAGACGAGAAGGATAAGGAGGCGGGGAAAGATGTGGAGCCCAAGCCAATACTCCGCGGGATGAAAGAACCAACATTTGTCGCGGAAGCAAACAGGACTGAGCGCAAAGTTAGGCCGACCAATGTGCAGGGACAAAATGCGACAAAAGAACAGAGTGCTGACAATGGTGAGCGTCCGGTAAAGCAGCAGAGACAGTACGTGGAAAATAATACGGAACGTTTTGTAAAACAGCCGACAGAAGAGCGTCCTGTGAGAGAACAGGCTGAAAACAGGCTGACAGAGGAGAAGTTTCCATCGGAACTTGACAGTGGTATCACTGCAAGAGGAATTCTGGAAGTTATGGCAGATGGTTTTGGATTTATCCGAAGTGATAATTTTCTGCCAGGGGAGAATGATGTGTATGTAGCGCCAAGTCAGATTCGCCGCTTCGGACTGCGCACAGGTGATATTATCGAAGGGAATACGCGCATTAAGACAATGAATGAAAAGTTTAGCGCGCTATTATATTTGAAAAAAGTAAATGGATTTCCGCCAGAATTTGCAACCAGAAGACGAAATTTTGAAGATATGACTCCAATTTTTCCGGACAAACGCATTAAATTAGAAACGCCAGGGGCAAGTGTCGCAATGCGCATTATGGATTTGATGAGCCCTGTGGGCAAAGGACAGCGGGGAATGATTGTATCGCCGCCCAAGGCAGGAAAGACTACACTGTTAAAAGAAGTGGCGAAGTCCATTTTAAAAAATGCACCAGACATGCATATGATTATTCTGCTGATTGATGAGCGGCCAGAGGAAGTTACAGATATTAAGGAGGCAATTCAAGGACCAAATGTCGAGGTAATTTATTCAACTTTTGATGAGCTGCCAGACCATCACAAGAGAGTTGCCGAGATGGTGATTGAGCGTGCAAAGCGCCTTGTAGAACATAGAAAAGATGTGTGTATTTTACTGGACAGCATTACTAGATTGACACGGGCCTATAACCTTACAGTTCCGCCAAGTGGTAGAACCCTTTCTGGTGGACTTGATCCAGCAGCATTACACATGCCAAAGCGATTTTTTGGTGCGGCGAGAAATATGCGCGAAGGAGGAAGTTTGACAATTTTGGCGACAGCACTTGTTGATACGGGTTCCAAGATGGATGATGTTGTGTATGAGGAGTTTAAAGGAACTGGAAATATGGAGATGGTGCTTGATAGAAAACTTTCAGAGAAACGTGTATTTCCAGCGATTGATATTCCAAAGTCTGGAACAAGACGTGAGGATTTGTTGTTAACCTCTGATGAACTTGAGGCAATCAATATAATGCGCAAGGCTCTGAATGGTCTGAAATCAGACGAGGCGGTTGACAAAATTTTGGATATGTTTTATCGCACCAAAAATAACACAGAATTTGTGGAAACAGTCAAAAAGATAAAAATTGTTTAAGGAACTGTTAAGAAATAACTTTT
>DEPD01000047.1:6951-7178 GCA_002358575.1 Lachnospiraceae bacterium UBA3401
GTAACTGATTTTTGAGTGGTGGTATTATAGAAAAAGACAAGTAATATTAAAAATTATTTTTGAGTAGTTCTTAAGAGGTTACGGTTTAGAGTAGAGAGATAATAATTGAAAAAAATGCTTGCGCTTCATGAAAAGCTGTGATATACTAAAAAAGCTGTTTGATGAGACAAGTATACGAAAAAATGATTTTATATAGAGAGGTGAAAACAATGAGAGAAGGAATCCAT
>DEPD01000047.1:7495-7639 GCA_002358575.1 Lachnospiraceae bacterium UBA3401
ATGAGAGAAGGAATCCATCCAAACTACTATCAGGCAACTGTTACCTGTAACTGTGGAAACACGTTTGTGACAGGATCGACAAAACCTGAGATCCACGTGGAAGTTTGTTCAAAATGCCATTCATTCTACACAGGACAGCAGAAG
>DEPD01000047.1:7956-8123 GCA_002358575.1 Lachnospiraceae bacterium UBA3401
CTACACAGGACAGCAGAAGACTGCAGCAGCTCGTGGACGTATTGATAAGTTCAATAAGAAGTACGGCGTAGAAAGCAAATAAGTAGCGGAAAAAGGTTGAGGTAAAGACTATCTCAACCTTTCTTATTATGCACATGGGCACCCACAGGAAAAATGTCAGCAAAGCT
>DEPD01000047.1:8439-9211 GCA_002358575.1 Lachnospiraceae bacterium UBA3401
ATGTCAGCAAAGCTGACGGATGCCCAGCGCGGCGAGTAGGGGAAGGAATCTTCCCTGCTCGATTGTAGCGGCAAATAGAGGAGAAAGGCATGGCAAAGAAGAGACAAACACAGTATTCTGGCATAGGCGGACAGGCTGTTCTTGAGGGTGTGATGATGAAAAATAAGTCAAAATACGCTGTGGCAGTGCGCAAGCCAGATGGGGATATCGATGTACAAGTTGAAGAATATAAAGGAGTTTGCGGGGAAAAAGCTTTTGCAAAACTTCCGCTGATACGTGGGGTTTTTGCTTTTATAGACTCCCTTATTCTTGGAATGAGGGTGACAATGCACTCGGCATCTTTTTATGAGGACGAGGAGGAAGTTGCGCAGGAGACGGCAAAGAAAGCTTCAGGGAGCAAATCAGAAGATTTTATGATGGGGATAACGGTGGCGCTTGCTGTTGTTCTTGCAGTTGCGCTTTTTATGCTGCTGCCTTTTTGGCTTTCCGATTTGCTGGGAAAATATATTCGCAATGCAAGTCTTGTTGCAATACTTGAGGGATTTTTCCGCATTGTGATTTTTGTGGGATATATTGTTGCGATATCTTTGATGAAAGATATTCGGCGTCTGTATATGTATCATGGTGCAGAACATAAATGTATTAACTGTATTGAGCGGGGAAGACCACTGAATGTCAAGAATGTTATGCGCAGTTCTCGTCAGCATAAGCGTTGCGGAACCAGTTTTTTACTGTTTGTTGTGCTTGTCAGTGTCATTGTATTCTTTTTTAT
>DEPD01000047.1:9526-10887 GCA_002358575.1 Lachnospiraceae bacterium UBA3401
TGTCATTGTATTCTTTTTTATCCGCGTTGATAACATGGCTTTAAAGCTGGTATTAAGACTATTGTTGGTTCCTGTGATTGCGGGAATTTCTTACGAAATTATCAGACTTGCGGGAAGAAGTGACAACATTGTAATTCGCATAATATCGGTGCCAGGCATGTGGATGCAGCGGTTGACCACCAAAGAGCCTGATGAGGAGATGGTAAAGGTTGCTATTTGTTCTGTAGAGGCAGTGTTTGACTGGAAGGCATATTTAATGGAAAATTTTGGGTATGAAAATGAGACTTTTGAGGATGAGAATTTATGACCTACGGGCAGTTTTATGAGTATGGCAAACAAAAGTTGATGGCAGCGGGCATTGATGAAGCTGCGTTGGATGCACGACTTTTGTTGGAATATATCTGTCATACAGACCGGAATGAATTAATAATACACGCTGATCGCGAGCGAAGTAGTATGGAGGAACAATTTTATAAAATTGTGATAGAAAAAAGAGCATCTCATATGCCATTGCAGTATATTACAGGAGAACAGGAGTTTATGGGGCTTTCCTTTCAAGTAAATGCGCATGTGCTGATACCAAGACAGGATACAGAGATTCTTGTGGAGGAGGCGATGCGTTATCTTGGCGATGGAATGCGGATTTTAGATATGTGCACAGGTTCTGGATGCATTTTGTTGAGCTTATTGAAATATAGTAATGAGTGCGAAGGTGTTGGTATTGACATCTCGAGTGATGCGCTAAGGGTGGCACAAGAAAATGCACAGAGATTGCAGCTTGATGCAACATTCCTTGAGGGAGATTTATTTTTGCCATTAAAAAATTTTAAGTCAGATAAAACTTCTGATACTCTTTTTGATATAATTGTGTCAAACCCCCCATATATTGAGACAAAAGTAATTGATACTTTGATGCCAGAAGTGCGTTTGTATGAGCCGGTCAGTGCACTTGATGGCGGAGAAGATGGGTTATGCTTTTATAGAAAAATTGCTGCAGAGGCACCTAGGTTTATGCGAAAAGGCGCGTATCTTTTTTTTGAGATTGGTTGCGCACAAGCGCAAAAAGTGAAAATGCTTATGCAAGAGGCAGGATTTGTTAAGGTTGAAGTTTTAAAGGACTATGCCGGATTGGATAGGGTTGTGTTTGGAATGAAGCCCATTTAGAATAGTAAAAGGTCCAGAATAAATTGGTATTGCTGTCAAGAGTTACAAATAATTGACAGCTAGGAGATAGGAGGATTTATATGTTTGATAAGTTGGAAGATTTGCTTCATCGATTTGAAGAAATCTTAAATGAGCTCAATGAGCCAACGGTCACAGAGGATCAGAAGCGCTTTCGCGCGTTGATGAAGGAGCAGAGT
>DEPD01000047.1:11238-11887 GCA_002358575.1 Lachnospiraceae bacterium UBA3401
GTTGAGGCATACAAGGAATATAAGAAATGTAATGAAACTGTGGAGGATTCATTGTCTTTGTTGGAATCCGAGAGTGACGAGGAAATGAAAGAAATGCTTAAACAGGAGCTAAGCGACGCCAAAAAGCGTATTGAGGAGCTTGAAACACAGATGAAAATTTTGTTGCTGCCAAAAGACCCAAATGATGATAAGAATGTTATTGTAGAAATTCGTGCGGGTGCGGGCGGTGATGAGGCAGCGCTCTTTGCGGCGGAGATTTATCGCATGTATGTGCATTACGCGGAGAGCAGACGTTGGAAAGTGGAGCTTGTGGAGTGTGAGGAGATTGGCATTGGTGGAATGAAGAGTGTTACCTTTATGATATCGGGTCAAGGCGCTTATTCTGTAATGAAATATGAGTCAGGAGTACACCGTGTACAGCGTGTGCCAGAAACGGAATCCGGCGGGCGGATTCACACTTCTACTATCAGTGTTGCGGTGATGCCAGAGGTGGATGACGATATAGATATTGTGATAGAGGACAAGGATATTCGCATCGATGTGATGCGTGCGTCAGGAAATGGAGGACAGTGTGTCAACACGACAGACTCTGCGGTGCGTTTGACACACTATCCGACAGGAATCGTGGTATACAGCCAGACAGAGAAGT
>DEPD01000047.1:12204-13232 GCA_002358575.1 Lachnospiraceae bacterium UBA3401
CCAGACAGAGAAGTCGCAGCTACAAAACAAAGCGAAGGCGTTTGCGCTATTGAAAGCAAAGTTGTATGATATTGAGCAGCAACAGCGTCATGATGCGGAGGCGGAGATGCGCAGGAGCCAGATTGGGACAGGTGACCGTTCTGAGAAGATTCGTACTTACAATTTTCCGCAGGGGCGCGTGACAGATCACCGTATTAATTTGACAATTTATAAGCTTGACAAAGTGATGAATGGGGATATTCAGGAGATTATTGACGCGTGTATCGCCGCCGACCAGGCTATCCGCTTAAGCCGCTTAAATCAGGAGGGCTGAAACCCTTGATTTTAGGGCATTCCTGGAAAATATCAGCAAAATAAAACAGAGGAAAAAGACGGATTTTATCTAAAAAATAAGAGCCGTCTTTTTTTGTACCCTGAAATGGAAACACTAATAGCCCCAAAATTGGGGGATATACACTCTGACAGCCCTCATTTCGGGGGGATAGATACCCTGACAGCTCCTGCCTTTTATGGGGAGGATTATTGGCTAATCTGATAGGTATATCAGAATTGGTTTATACTTGCAGGAATTAAGTACAGATGCTATTATTATAAAAGAGAGGAAGGTGATTGTAATGTCTATCATTGGATATTATGATGGAACGGCGGTTCGTGTGGAAGAACCTTTACCAATGAATCAGAAAGTTATTGTTATTCCTATAGAAAGTGAAATGAACTTAGAGGAAACAGCCGCAGGAGGACTCCAGCAATATGCAAATCCCTCTTTGGTTTGTCAGGAAAAAGATGCATGGAGAAAGGCAGCAATAAAAAAGTATGAGAATGGATAAGTGTATATTGGATGCAAATGCAATACTTAGATTTTTATTACGAGATAATGAAGAACAATTTCAGCAGATAAAAAGCTGTATTAATCAACGACGTTGTTATGTGTCATTGGAAGTGATAGCAGAAGTAAGTTATGTATTGGAAGGACTTTATCAGGTACCAAGACAGGATATTGTAAGTAATTTTCGTAAATTGAATAATGA
>DEPD01000047.1:13546-14737 GCA_002358575.1 Lachnospiraceae bacterium UBA3401
TTTTCGTAAATTGAATAATGATGTAATTATATTGAATGCAGATGTATTGCTTCGTGGTCTTGAGATTTTTGATAAAACGCCAAAGCTTGATTTTGTTGATTGTCTTTTATATGGGTATAAGATGGAAAAAGGTATGGAAGTAATAACGTTTGATAAGAAACTACAGAAAAGATTGGAAGATATATTATTATAATATATGATTATGTTTGAGAGCTATCCAGTAAGGGATAGCTCTTTTTGCTATAATATTCTCTGTTTATAAAAAAACTATTGATAAATACCTGATTAGGAGTTAACATCATAACATTATATAATAACATACGTAATTATATAAAAATATGTGCATATTTTTCCAGTATATGTGGATAAGCGAAAGGATTATGATATTTATGAAAGCAATGGAGTATATGTTAGAAGGCTTGGATAAAAGTATCAGCTATGATGAATTGGGTAATGTATATGTTGAAACATCAAATTTAAAATGGTACGAAGAAGACCGACTGTCAGGTATGGGAGTCAGGTGGCATTGCGGTGATGATTATATTTTTATCAGCAGAGAAGATTGTGATAAATATAATGAGTATGAAATTATCATACCAGATGATTTGAACTATGATGGCAATGTAAGGAGACCTTATTATCGGATGCGTGGAAAGCCAGTGACAAGGGAGCAGGCATTCGAGCTTATCAGGAGAACAGATAATTTCTTTGCAGAAATTGATGAAATTCGCCGTAGTGGTGATTTTGTGAGTAGTACTAATTTTGATAACTGGCTGATACACAAGAATCACTATTCGAGAACGTATGGTTGGATACATGCAGATGGCACCATAGGCACGAATAGTATCACTCAGAAATACCCAGAATTATATGAATTTGTCACAGAATGGTTTCAGAAGCTGTTTAAATTTCCTTATCTTGACTTGGTGATTGGGGTAACATGCTGGAATGAATTACCGAACGCACTGTGGAAAGACTTGGGTAATAATGCTAAACATCGTGAGATGGAGTTAAGTGATGACCTATTTTTTTCAGGAGTAGTTCTTGGGATTTACATTCATGATAAGACACTGGAAATATTAACTCCGAAAAAAGCTATTAGAAAATACAAGGAGTATGCCAAGCGGTATGAGAAGAACAAGGAAGTTTATATTCCTGAATATTATTAGGAGCCTGCTAATAAAAAGTCAA
>DEPD01000105.1 GCA_002358575.1 Lachnospiraceae bacterium UBA3401
CGTTAAAATTTCTAGACGATGCCACCGCATCGCCGTCGAAATTTTGCCTAGCACTGGCACGAACCATGCAACGCACAACTCTAATTTCTGTCTGGATGGAGCACTAGAAAATAAAATATAAAAGGAGAGAAAAAATCGTGATCGGAAACAACACAAGCTTCCAACAACGCAAATTCAGACGAAGTCTTAATGGAAGAATATTGAGAAGTACAATCCTTAATATCCTCATATTGGTGATTGTATGTTGTGGAATAATGGCATTATCTTTGCAGTATCTGGCAACCAACATTCTTCTAGACAGTTTACAACCTATGGCACGGCAATCAGCAAAAACAGTTGAAGCAAACATGCATATGCTCGCAGATCGCATGATGGCACTTGCTGGAAACGCTCGTATGCAATCTGTCATGCTTGACAATAATGTCGTAGATGCTACGACAACCCGCAAAAACCGTGCAGAACTTTTAACAGAAACTGCTGAAATTTATGAATTACACACCATTGCTTTATATAATTTAGATGGCCAACTGGTTCAGGGCATTGACGGAGCGCCACAAAGCCTAGAAGAAGACTTCTTTGCACTCCTACGTGAAACTGACAATTTTACCACCAGCTCCTCCACTATTTTTCAGGAGAAATTAGGCATCACAATGGGAATGCCCGTAAAAGAAAATGGGGAGACTGCATTGTATGTTGTAGGAGTCTACAAATATGACACGCTCAATGATGTCATTAGCAGCATTAATCTAGGCAGACACAGTACAGCATATATGGTTGACCGCAATGGTATTATCACTGGTCATCCAGACCAATCCCTTGTTCTAGCAAAAAACATGCTATCCCAGCTAGGCGGCGAAAATCCAGAGATTCTTAACCGCATTACTGCTGGTGAAACTGGCGCAGCGGAGTTTCCTATTGATGGAAAACATATATTAGTTGCGTTTTCTCCTATCCGTGGCACACAATGGTCCCTTGTCCTACATATTCCTGAATCCGATTACAGCCACATGATCAATGGTGCAGTGTTCGTTGCAATAGCTTTCACCTTCATAGTGCTGATATTCTCTATCTTACTTGTTCTACATTTAGCGCGGTCAATTTCACGCCCTATCAAGAATGTGACAGCTCGTATGGTATCACTTTCCAACGGAGATTTACACACTACAATAACCCCAGTCCGTTCCAAAGATGAACTGGAAGTGCTAACATTGACATTAAGCACTACTGTGGAGAGTATTAACAATTACATATTGGATATCCAACAGGTATTGACACATGTAGCTAACGGTAATCTCTGTATCAATCCCCAAGTAGACTATAAAGGTGATTTTGCCTTGATTCGTAATAGTCTACGCACAATTACACAATCTATGAACGAGACAATTACAGATTTTCGCAAGACTACCACACAACTTGCATATATGTCCGAGGAGTTGAATAATCAATCCAGCCAACTTCATCAGGCTTCCTTGGAACAAAATCAATCTACAGAAGCATTGGTATGTGAAATATCACATGTAAAAGAGCAGCTGTCTAGTGTCACAGAAAGTACCAGCCAAACTCGCAGCAAAACAACGGAGATCGCTGGGTGTATTCAAGACGCAAGCAGTCATATGCTCTCTCTTTCTGGTGCAATGGACAATATCAATTCCAACACAGAAGAAATTACAAAAATTGCTAAAGTAATTGAGGATATTGCTTTCCAAACTAGCATTCTGGCACTTAACGCCTCAATAGAGGCCAGCTGTGCAGGAACTGCCGGAAGAGGTTTTGCTGTCGTGGCAGCCCAAGTCAAAGATCTTGCTGCCAAAAGCGCCGAAGCTGCACAGAATGCTACAGAAATGGTAGCACATACCAGCTCTATTATTCAAACGGGTGTAAAGCTGACTGCTGATACTGCTAATTCGCTCCATGTAATCTCTACTGTTTCTGATCAGATTAGTACAATCTCCGACCGTCTAGTAACGGCTGTCGAAGGGCAAAAGAACGCTCTATCTATTATAGATGAAAGAATTGAGGCAATCTCTGGAATTGCTGATCAAAATCTCCAAAATGCTAGTGAAATAGAACAATCCAGTGCATTGCTGGCCAAAGAGGCAGAATTACTTCAATCTCATGTAAAAAAATTTACACTGAAAGGAGATCATAAAGAATGAAACAAAAACTTCGCTTATCGCTGTTTTTAATGTTGCTTTTAACACTACTGACAGCATGCAGCGATAAAGCAACAGGAACAGAACTTCAAGATGGCTACTATACCGCTCAAGCTGCCGAGTTTAGCCATGGTTGGAAGGAATACATTACTATCATGGTCAAAGGCGGCAGCATTGTGTCTGTAGAATATAATGCTGAAAATGCCAGTGGTTTTATTAAAAGCTGGGACAGCAATTACATGCAGAATATGCTCAAAGCACAAGGCACTTATCCCAACGAATATACCCGCTACTATGCTAGTCAATTGCAGAACGGACAAGGTAAAAATACAATTGATGTATTGACAGGTGCCACAAGCTCCTACAACTCATTTCAAAAATTATCTGCTGCTGTTATTGAGCAGGCACGACGAGGGGATTCCAGCATTGTGATTGTTGATGCCTCCTAATATTATCATAAACGCTCAAAATCTTTTATCTTGAAAAGAAGTTGCGGACAACCTGAAAATAGGATATAATAAATTGTTACTTGGTTCTATAAAAGATATCAATAAACTTTAATAGGCTCTTAGAGTCTGCTATCTTTACAATATAGGAGGAAAAAGATGAGTGAATTGAAAAATGTTTCCCAAAAAAAGCGTGTAATTGTAATGATTCTTTGTATAACAACACTTGCATCTTTGTATTTTACAAAAGTATATTTTAATGTAAAGAGTACTAGATTAATTCTAACAAATGAATGTCAGACACTTTCTGAATAATGCAGGAGGTATTTCATGCATTCTGTAATAAAAATTTTAGAAATGCTGCTGACTAATATTGTGGAAATATGCACAATTCTCCTAGAACTATTTGGTGTTGCTATTCTTGTCTTTACCGCCATCAAGAGTTTTTGGTATTGGATAAAACAAGACGCCAGAATCCGATTAGATTTAGCACAAGGCATTGCATTGTCGCTCGAATTTAAGATGGGCAGTGAAGTGCTTCGTACTGTCATTGTACGCGAGTGGGGGGAACTTGGTATACTTGGTGTGGTTATCCTGCTGCGCGGTATTCTGACTTTCCTGATTCACTGGGAAATCAAGCATGAGGAAAAAGCACTGGCAATGGATCAAAAAGAAGAGTAAAAAGAATAAAACTATTTTCTATTTTTTCTGCCTTGGACATTAGAAAAGAGTCTGTTCTCTACTATACTTCCAAGGCAGAAATCCATTTTTAATTCCTTCTTACTTGCGCACCAACAAGGACTTACCAGTCATCTCTGCCGGTTGCTGCATCCCCATTGTCTCAATTAAAGTAGGTATAATGTCTGCAAGACATCCACCTTCACGCAGGGTATATGCTGGGTCATAATTTACAAGAATAAAAGGCACCGGATTGGTCGTGTGTGCTGTGAATGGCGCGCCGGTTTCATAGTCAACAAGTTGCTCTGCATTGCCGTGGTCCGCACAAATAAACATTGTACCATTGACTTCAAGAATCGCATCCACTGCTTTGCCCACACATTCGTCAACCGCCTCAACCGCTTTGATTGCAGCCTCCTCAACACCTGTGTGTCCCACCATGTCAGGATTAGCGAAGTTGATAATAATCACATCATAGTTGCCAGATTTAATTGCTTCAGTGAGTTTGTCGCACACAGTATAAGCACTCATTTCTGGCTTCTGGTCATAGGTTGCCACTTCCTTTGGAGATGGAACAAGCACTCTGTCCTCATCTTTATTTGGCTCCTCCACACCACCATTAAAGAAAAATGTAACATGCGCGTATTTCTCTGTCTCGGCAATTCTTGCCTGTTTCATATTGTTTGCAGCAAGCCACTCGCCAAAAGTATTGGTCACTGCAATCTTATGAAATGCAACTGTCTTGTTTGGAATCGTTGGGTCATAGTCTGAGAAGCACACATATTTCACATCAAGCCGCTTTCTGTCAAAACCCTTAAAATCATCATCGCAAAAAGCTCTGGTTATCTCTCTTGCGCGGTCTGGTCGGAAATTAAAGAAGATAATGGAATCGCCATCCTTGATCGTTGCGATTGCTTTTCCGTTCTCTGTCACAACAGTCGGAAGCACAAACTCATCTGTCTTGTCATTGTCATAAGACTGTTGTATACCTGCCGGACCGGAAACTGCCTGCTCGCCCTTACCTTCTGTCAGCGCCTCATAAGCTTTCTGTACACGGTCATAGTTGTTATCTCTATCCATCGCATAGTAACGTCCCATCACAGACGCGATTTTACCGACCCCAATCTCTGCCATCTTCGCTTCAAGTTCTTCCGCAAAGCCTTTCCCTGACGAAGGTGGTGTGTCACGCCCATCAAGGAAACAGTGCACATAAACCTCAGAAAGTCCATTTCTCTTTGCCAGTTCCAACAGTCCATACAAATGTGTATTGTGACTGTGTACGCCGCCGTCTGACAAAAGTCCAAACAGGTGCAGCGCAGAGTTCTTCGCCTTGCAATTCTCCACTGCTTCCATCAAAGCCGAATTTTCAAAAAAGGTTCCATCTTGAATCTCTTTGGTAATTCTTGTCAGCTCCTGATACACAATTCTACCAGCACCCATGTTTAAATGCCCCACTTCAGAGTTTCCCATCTGTCCATCAGGAAGTCCAACTGCCATGCCGCTTGCATTTCCTTTCACAAATGGATATTCTTTCATCAGCCTGTCCATCACTGGCGTTTTTCCAAGTGCCACCGCATTATGCTCTGTCTTTTCGTTTAACCCATAGCCATCAAGAATCATTAATACTGTCGTTTTCTTGCTCATGTTTTATACTCCTTTTCTATTTTTATTCACATCATATTAACACTCCTGTGAGTTAATACTCTTTTAAAGTATACACTTTTTTCCAGATATACGCAATCATTTTGTATGGGGTTTTAAATCGTTACTTTTCACACCCACGCCAAAGTAGTGGGAATCATGCGCCAAAATGCCTGCCTTTTAGCATTTTGTGTGCAAAATCTGTTATAATTCACACATCAATAACTTATAACATGATAAAAACTGGCGTGGGTGTGAATTGTAACTTTAAATCAATTATATAGCCTGCCAAATTCGCACATACACCCTGTTTTTTTCAAAAAAGCATTTGCGACTTCCGCTTGTTTCTCATCGTCTGTTTCCTCGACAATTTTCACCACAACAGCCCTTCTGTCTGGTATATAGGACGGATTTTTTACAATTGTCATACCCTGTTCTGCACAGAGCATTCTAATCATCTGAAACAACGCATTCTGGTTTACTTTATCGGCAATTTGTATGCGCCACCCAATCTGGTCAGCAATCTGCTGCAATTCTTCCCGATATCGCTCCCCAACCATTGGCGAAACAAAACTAAGCTCCAGATATTTTCCTTTGACATCTTGTCGAATGCTCTTCTTTTCAATCTGGTCTGGAATCCCTGCAAAACTCTGATCAATACAGGAAAAAGCAAAGTTTTGTTCTATTGGTCGCATGGAAGTATTCTTTGGAACAAATTCCATATGCGATATCTTTTGAGAAGTCCCCTCATTTGCTACCAAACTTTTCGTTGTCTCTTTCCTAAAACACTTTCCATTAATATACAAATTCCAACCTGTCTGTCGATAAAACGTCTCCGCCGCTTCTCGGTCGCCATCTGCCGCTCCTGATACTGTTACCGAATATTGTTTTTTATCCACATAATAAGAAACTTTCTGTATCCTGCCTCCAAACGCAGCGTACAGCAAACTTCCTGCCGCAGTATGATTCATAGACGGATTCACACTGACCATCCAGCCTGTCTTTTCCTGAAATGCTGCTGCCCCTTGCTGAAACAGCACCCTATCAATGCTATCTGGATAATCGAACTGCAAAACTGCTTCGCGTTTCTCTGGATAGTAGCCAATCTTTCGATATCCGAATCCTGCAAAAACTTCCTGAATCTGAATCTCCACATCTTGTATCGTTTGCTCTTTTGGTGCCAGCGCTTTCTCAATTTCCTCCTGTGTGTTTGCCTCAAACAAAAACAACTGACGCATATTAGGCGAAAAATAAGGGCTTTGCGCCAATATATTTTGCATCTCCTGCAACACTGCCTCTTCCTGCTGCTGCCCATACCAGATAGTGGCAATCTGCGACACTGAAAATTTCCTTCCACTGTAATTATCCTGCCAATAAGTCCACAAAAGTTTTGCATCCTCCGCAGTAAACGAAACATTTTTTTGCATGGTATAGGGCAAAATATTGCTCAACTGTTGGCGCTTCTTGTGAATTTCAACAGTGTATATGTGACCACATTCTGGCAAATAAATTTGACGGCGATAATCCTCCATTGCCAGCTCTTTCCCATACGCACGAATTGTCTCTTCATTTCCATGCACCAAAAACACTTGGCGTGCAGACAACCGCTCTAGCAGCGCTGTAATTTCTGATTTATCACCATGCGCGGACAATCCCACCTGCTCAACGCGGCATCTTACTGGAAGTGTTGTCCCATCCAATGTAATTTTGCCCTCTTCTTTATTTTCCAGCAGATTCAGTAATTGTCTTCCTGGTGACTCTTCGTCTTGATATCCCGTGATAATGATACATGCCTCTTCAGACTGCACAAGCATTTTTGCATACTGCATACTTGGTCCTCCTGTCAACATGCCAGAGCTGGATACAAATACTGCTGGTCCTTTTATCTTTAAGAGTTCTTCTCTATTCTGCATGGGCGCCACCGGCTGAATTTCTTTTGTGTAAAAAGGTTCTCCACCCCGTAATATTCGCTTTCCAAGTGCATTTTTTAAGAACGTTGGGTTTCGGGTATAGACAATATTAATATCGCGCACCATGCCGTCCACATACACCGGAATTGCAGGGATTTCTTCATTTTGAATCGCAGCGCGCAAAATCAGCAATACTTCCTGTGATCGCCCTAACGCAAATGCTGGAATCAGCACTTTCTGTCCACTCTCAATACACTCTCGCACCAACTCCACGAGACGCTTCTCCTCCACCTGCCTGTTTGCGTGAAGCCTGTTTCCATAGGTTGTCTCCACAATAGCGACATCTGGCCGCAGCTTTGGTATATGAACTCCTTCTATTGTGCGCTGAGAAAACGCAGCAAAATCTCCAGAATAAAACAGCGTCCCTTCCTCAGCGACAAGATATGCGCACGCCGCACCCGCAATGTGTCCCGCTGGATAAAAAGTCAGCTTAACGTTTTCTAATATTGCAAGTTCCATCTGAAACCGCATTGGTGTGACACGTCCCAACATAGAAAGTACATCCTGCTCTGTGTAATGTGGAATCTCATCCTCTCGGTATGCCATAATTTTCAGACTGTCGTAAAGCAACACGCGCGTCAATTCTGCGGTCATAACAGTCATATAAATCCGTGCATTTGGATATGCTTTGCTGATAATCGGAAGTGTTCCGATATGGTCCATATGCGCATGACTCACAACAATCGCATCCAATCCGCCCTGCTCCTGTATTGTGCGAAAATCCGGCAGCGGGTCCTTCGCGTTAGACTGTCGGATTCCACTGTCAAATAAAATGCGCTTTCCCCCCAATTTCACATAAATACAGCTTGCGCCAATTTCCATAGCGCCGCCCAAAAAAAGAAATTCCATATTCTTTTTAACCCTTTCTAAAAAATTTTCTGTAATAATTTTAAGCATACCTTATAAAAAATCATTTGTAAAGAAATAAAAAATTAGGTTGACATTCAATCAAAATAAGAGTATGGTTAATGAGGTAACCAATAATTGCATTTGTTGGAAAGAATAACAAGTGCCATACAGGAAAGGAGGTAATACAATGTCTAAACAATTTAGAAACGCAACAATGAATCAATCCATTATATTTTTTAATTGTAAAATTATCTCCGGGGTATCTTGTATTTGATAAAAAACGCAATACAATCATCAGTGTTGTTATAAAAAGACCTCATGGTAATTTTGCCATGGGGTCTTTTTGTACCTTTTTATCAATACACGTACACTGGAATTGCCTTACAATGCAAGGAGGGAACAATCTTTTATGCAAACAAGAAAGAAACTATCCACTTACATCTGGGAGTATAAATGGTATTACTTTTTTGCCATCTTATCGCTGCTCGCCAGTGTCTCTCTTGATATGCTTGCACCAATGCTCACAATGCATATCATTGATGATGTAATATTGGGCGGCAATCTGTCCATATTGCCCTATTTACTTGGAGGAATTCTAATTGTTGGTATCGGGCGCTGCATCTTTCAATATACAAAAGAATATCTCTTTGACAAAGTAGGTTCATCGATTAGTTCCGATATGCGCAAAAATCTATTTGACCATATTCAGAGCCTGAGCAGCAGTTTTTTTGACAAGACAAATACTGGAGAGCTTATGGCGCGCGTAAAGGACGATATTGACAGAATATGGAATACTTTGTCCTATGTGAGTATGTTAATTATAGAAGTCATTTTTCACACCTGTGTCGTACTATTCTGCATGTATCGACTCCAGGCGTCACTCGCAGTCATACCAACAATTGCCATGATTTTATCTGCCTTTATCGCAATCAGCATGGAGCATCATCTAGGTTCCATTTATGAGGACATTAGTGAGGAAAATGCAGTCCTCAACACAGTGGCGGAAGAAAATCTTGCTGGGGTGCGCACAGTAAAAGCTTTTGCGCGGGAAAAATTTGAAATCCAAAAATTCCTGTCACACAATCAGCGCTATTATGAATTAAATATGAAACAGTCAAAAGTGTTCGTGCGCTACTATCCGTATTTGCAGATTATTACAAAACTGCTGCCAATGATTATCCTTCTGCTTGGCGGACGCCTTGTAATTCAAGAAACCATAACGCTCGGTGTACTCGGCGCATTTCTTGAGTATTCCAATAATATTGTATGGCCTATGGAAATGCTTGGCTGGCTGTCCAACGATTTTTCGGCAGGTATTGCGTCCAACAAAAAGCTCACTAAAATATATGAGCAAAAACCTGTCATTAAAGAAACTGAAAATCCCATAAATTTAGACTATGTACAAGGTAAGATTACTTTTTCACACGTTTCGTTCCACAAGGAAGATAAACATGAAATCTTGCACGACATCACATTCCAGGCAGAGGCAGGTTCTACAATCGGCATTATGGGCGCTACCGGCGCTGGCAAGACGTCCGTAATCCAACTACTGCAAAGACAGTATGACGCCACTGACGGTTGTATCTGCCTTGACGGCGTTGATATTAGATCGTTGTCCTTAAAACAGCTTCGGAGCAGCATTTCTGTTGTTATGCAGGACGTGTTTCTTTTCTCTGACACCATCAATGAGAATGTAAAGCTTGGAAAAAAGGAATATATTGATGAAGCGATTGTGCGAAAAGCTTCCATGGATGCACAGGCAAGCAGCTTTATTGAAAAGATGCCCGACGAATATGAAACGATTATTGGCGAGCGCGGCGTTGGACTTTCTGGTGGGCAGAAACAACGCATTAGTATTGCAAGAGCTTTTGCAAAACACACACCCATTTTAATTATGGACGACTCCACGTCTGCATTGGATATGGAAACAGAACACGAAATTCAAAAAACACTAAATGCGCTGCCCAATACCACAAAGTTGATCATTGCACACCGCATTAGTGCTGTGCGCCACGCAGACGAAATCCTTGTACTTGAAAACGGCTCCATTGCAGAGCGCGGAACACATGATGAGCTTCTCGCCAAAAAAGGCTTATACTATACCACTTATGTATCACAATATGGAGAACCTATACATTCTGCATCATAGTGGTTACTTAATTTTTGTAGACGTGTTTAGCTCGCACGTCGCAGTAAGAATATTAATCGCATTCTTGAATTTAGAAAGGAGTGATTCTTTATGGCAGTAAATTCCTATAAGGAAGATGAAAACCTAAACGAAATGGGCAAGCTTAAAACATTGGGCAGACTTTTTTCCTATCTGCTCTCACACAAAGCCTCCATCTTTGTAGTGTTGCTAATTATGGCATATTGTGTGTGCGTGAGCCTAATAAACCCACTCATTATAGAATCCGCAATTGACAATCATATTTCGACCGGCGATTATGCTGGTCTGTATCGCCTTGCCGCAATAGCACTCGTATTAAATGCAATTCTTATTATTTTAGTAAAAGCGCGTATGTACATTATGGCAAAAGTATGCAACAAAGTGCTGGTCACAATCCGCCAGCAACTATACACGCATATACAGACGCTTGATTTTAAATTTTTTGACAGCAGACCAACCGGAAAGATACTTGCACGCATTATCGGTGATATCAACTCCCTAAAAGATGTGCTTTCCAACAGCGTCACAACCCTAATACCAGATTTTATCACAATCTGCGCCGTTGTCGGAATTATGTTTGTCCGAAATGCAAAGCTTGCAACTGCTGCGCTCATCAGCATTCCTTTCATGGTGATGGGTATCATGTTTATACAAATGCGCTCGCACAAATGCTGGCAGATTTTTCGTAAAAAGTCCTCAAATCTCAATGCCTTTGTGCACGAAGATTTGTCTGGGATTCGTATTATCCAAAGCTTTACCGCGGAAAATGAGACCAAAAGGACATTTCGCACGCTTGTAGATGAGCATCAACATTCCTTTATGGACGCGGTGCTCTACGCGGACGCTTTTGGTTCAATTATAGACTTCTGCTGGGGACTTGGCAATGTATCTCTGTGGTTTACGGGTATTATGATTCTCGGTGTCGATAAAGTATCCATCGGTACACTTATCGCATTTGGAACTTACATTTCCATGTTCTGGCAGCCAATTATGAATTTAAGTAACTTTTATAATCAGCTTATTACAAACATTTCAAGTGCAGAACGAATTTTTGAGATACTTGACACAAATGCAGAGATTGTGGACGCAAAAGACGTAATGCAAATGCCTGAAATTGATGGCACTGTGGATTTTGAACATGTCAGTTTCTCCTATGATGAAGGAACAAATGTTTTGAACAATGTCAGTTTCCATATAAAACCTGGTGAGACAATTGCTCTTGTAGGTCCTACAGGTGCCGGAAAAACAACCATTGTAAACTTAATCAGCCGTTTTTATGATATTCAAAAAGGAACCATAAAAATTGACGGACACGATATTAAAAGTGTTAGCATTGAAAGTCTACGGCAACAGATGGGGATTATGACACAAGATAATTTCCTGTTCACAGGTACAATCCGTGAAAATATTGCCTATGGAAAACTAGATGCCACCGACGAGGAAATTATTGCCGCTGCAAAAGCAGTACATGCACATGAGTTTATCACAAAGCTGCCCGACGGATACGACACCAAACTTGAAGAACGCGGCGGCGGACTTTCCGTCGGACAAAAACAGCTTCTTGCTTTTGCTAGAACGATGGTTAGTATGCCAAAAATTTTGATTTTGGACGAAGCGACATCAAGCATCGACACCAAGACAGAACTGTTAGTTCAGGAAGGAATTGAAGCACTCCTCAAAGGACGCACTTCCTTTGTCATTGCACATCGTCTCTCTACAATCCAAAAAGCGGATCGCATCTTTGTCATTGACAATGGAGGTATTGTGGAGGAAGGCAATGCAATAGAATTAATGGCAAAGCAAGGGGCTTATTACAGACTTTACACAGCACAGCTTCAGGACGTTGTATAAATTCTAAACAAATTTTAATGTCAACCAACTCCTAACTGCGTCATTCCTCCCACTAGAATCAACCTGTTATCAGCATAAATGTCGGGAAACTGACTCATGCTGAGAGGATTCGTGCCGCGCCCTGCTTCAATTGTATAGCCAGGGCGATTGTACGCCTCAATAAACCAGTCCTTGTAGCCTGCATATCCTGACGCGTAGGGTGTCTCCTCCACTTGATAACCGCTTACTTTGCCAAAATATTCCGCAATGCGCCTTGATCGCTCTGGTTCATAGTCAAGATACTTCCAGTAGATGACTTCCCCCTGTGTGTGATATGCCAGTATCAATCGAAAATCATGAGCGGTCGTAAAGTGATACATATTGATACTCTCCACTGCAGACAGCGGCGCCTCCCCGACAAAATCTCTTGGCGCCGGTGATGTATAGCCTTGTGCAAACTTAATCTCCTTTGCATTTTCCCAACCTGCCGGAAACTGTAAGTTCAAATCCACACCATTAATATTTGCCTTCCAACCATCAGGATATGGAATTGATGGATAATCCGAAGAGATTGCCATAGTCTGTTCAACATACTCTTCATTCCGAATCATTCCGTTGACAAGATCAGCGCCGTCTGGATTGACCATCGGAATTAAAAATAAACTATAATTATTAAATAGTGCTTGTGTGTCCTCTCCATAAAGGTCCTCTCCCTCCGCATATGCCTTTGCGTACGCCTCCGCAAACTTTAATAAAATTGGGGTTGTTATCCACTCATTTGCATGGAAACAGGCATTGTAACAGACTTGTGTTGGCCCTTCGCCAAACTGTAAATAACACACTTCCCTGCCCATAACACTCTTTCCAATGCACCCTGATATCAAAAATGGATAGCGAATCTTTAATCCCTCTAATATCAAATCAGTCAAACTTGATGTGTACGGCACACTCTCATCCACAAGCGCAAAAGAAAAAGGAACGTAAATCCGCGTTCCTATCTGTAACTTCAAGGCGTCAAGTGACGGGTTTGCCGTCAATATAGCTGACACTTGTGTATCGTATGCATCGGCTATCCCCCACACTGTCTCTCCCGCTGTAATCACATGGGTTGTATAACCACTGAGATACGGCGTTAACTTTGCCCATACTGCTCTGTCCACATAGCAACCAACACCCTCCCCCATAAATTCTTTCAGCGCAATACAAGTCTCCTTGTCAAATTGGCCATTAATTTCATTTAGATATCCTGCTCTTTTTAGTGCCAACTGTAAATATTGCACTGCAACGCCAACATCGCCAATGTAAATATTTCTCATAAATCTCAATTTCCATCAAATCTTATATTTCTATAATCTATGCGGAAAATGTGTAAATCATACATCTAAGGATCTGTGTTACTGTTATTCTTAAATGATTTTACACAAACTCTCTTGAATCCCCTTTACAACCTCCGGCTTATTCATAGAATACACATGGATATGCTTAATTCCATTGGCAATCAAGTCAATAATCTGATCTGTAGCATAGATAATACCAGCCTGCTGCATTGCCTCTGGATTCTTGCCAAAGCAGTCCACGATACTCCGAAAGCGCATTGGCACATTACAACCAGACAGTTTCATTGCACTCTGCAACTGCGACGGTCTAGTGATTGGCATAATGCCTGGTATGATTGGAACCTCAATTCCTGCCTCTCGCACACGACAAAGAAAATTATAGAAAATATTATTGTCAAAAAACATCTGCGTCGTCAGATATGCACAGCCAGCATCTACTTTTTTCTTTAAATTCAAGATATCCTCCTGCGTGTTTTCCGACTCAACATGCCCCTCAGGATAGCACGCCCCGCCAATACACATACCACCAAATGCCTGTATATCCTCGACCAGCTCCGACGCATAATGATAATCTATAAACGGTTCGTTCACAAAATCTTTCGGTCTGTCACCGCGCAGCGCAAGCACATTCTCAATACCCGCAGCTTTCATTTCCAAGAGTGCCTGCTGGATTCCTCCTTTTGTCGCGCCGACACAAGTGAGATGCGCAATTGTTGTGACCCCATACTCATCCTGTATTCCCTTTGCCAGTTTTAGTGTGTTTCCACCTGTGCTTCCGCCTGCACCATAAGTCACGCTCATATAGCTTGGCTTTAATTTCGCAACTCCATATGCTGCCTCCTTTACAGATTCATAATTTGCTGTCACTTTCGGCGGAAAAACCTCAAAGGACAATGTTACATCATTTTTTAACAATATTGTATCTAATTTCATTCTTTCTCCTCCATATCCACAACTGCTCCAATGACCACCACAACTGGCATTGCTATCATTGATTTTACTATCTTCTGTGCAATATTAGCAAGCGTTCCTCGCACCATCTCCACCGACGCATCAAAATTACCATGTATCACCGCTGTCGGTGTTGAAGAATCCTTTCCCGCGCAAATCAATCCTTCTGCAATCTGTTGAAGCTGCCCAAATCCCATTAAGAAAACCAGTGTTCCCTCTAATCGGGCAAGTGCCATAAAATCAATCTTTTGATCGTTATTTGCATCTTGTCCTGCCATATGTCCTGTAATCACATGAAAACTTCTGCTAACTCTTCTGTGTGTCACCGGAATCCCTGCAAAAGCTGGAATCGCAATACAGGAAGTAATGCCAGGAACATACTCTGCATAGATACCTGCTTTTTGAAGCGCAAGCATCTCTTCCATACCTCTGCCAAACACAAACGGGTCCCCACCTTTTAGGCGAACCACCAAACCGCGCTCGCTTGCCTTTTGTATCAAAAGTGCATTAATCTGATCTTGTGGCATGTTATGCCTGCCGCTGCGCTTCCCTACATAAATCTTTTCACATCGCTCAGAAGCATGTTCCAAAAGTCTCTGGTCAATCAAATCGTCATACACAAGAACCTGCGCCTGTCGTATCGCACGCAACCCACGTACCGTAATCAAATCTGAACTGCCACAACCTGCGCCAACCAATAGCACTCGCGCTGCGCCTATCTCCTCACAATCTATATAAGATTCAAGCCTATGCATTGTCTCCTGTTCATTAAATACTGCATTGCTATCCATGCAAACTTTCGCCATATCTTTTAGAAAGAATGCCCTCTTGCTATCGTCCTTAATATACGTCTTTGCCAGTGGTCGCAAATTCCCCAGATAAGTAAGAATCGCATCTATATCAGCAGGTATCATTGACGCAATTCTGCTTCTCAATTCCGCAGCCACATCAGGGCTTGTTCCCTCCGTCGAAATACCAATGCTGAGATTTCCCGCTTTCACAAGCGATGGAAACAGAAAGCTACATTCCTTCTTATTGTCCACCACATTGACAAAAATACCACGCTCCTTGCAAAGTCTACCAATCTCTGCATTTACATTTGCTTGATCTGACGCAGCAATAACAAAATATATCCCTGTCAAGTCCGATTTTTCAAACGGCCTCTTTATAACACAAATATCATTTTCCAGTGTTATCTGTTCCATCGCAACTGATATCTCGGGCGCCACTACTGTTAAAATCGGTCCGTAAGGCAGCAGTTTTTGTATCTTATGCAATGCAATTTTCCCGCCTCCCACAATCAGCCCTTTTTGCCCGCCAATATCCACAAAAAAAGGAAAGTATGCCATAGTCAACCCTCGCACTAATTCGCTTTCTTAAATTGTAACAGTTACACTACGCTAAAAAATCCCCAGCCAATGTACTAATTCCAAAATCGCATAAATTACAGGCTGATGGACCATGTATATCCCAAAAGAATGTTTTCCTATCCACTCCACTGGATGCAAGGCACTTTTTTCTAAGAACTGCATTCCCTTTGTCTTAGAAACAAAACGATATGAAAAATATCCCGCCAAAAATAGAAATGCCCACGGAAATAGTGAAAAATAATCCGTCGAATAAAAATCACTCTGCGTAAAACCAAGATATGTCATAAACAGGTTACAGTATAATGCTGTTGGAAGCTGTATTATATTCCACTGTTCAAAACCAAACCAGCCCTCATTTATATTTCGCGTCAGGAAAAACAACAGAAAACTCACCATCACTCCCAATGCTGCCGATAGCCTTCGCAGCCACTGATCAAAGATTTGCATTAGCAGCATACAAGACCCAATCAGCGTGAGCACGCCAAAAACCACCCTGTTCTGTGGCATCACAGCCACTGTCACAAGCGTGATGATTACACCTCCTAAAAATACAATAATTCCTCGTTTGCAAGTGCGACTGCCCAGCGACCAGCAAAAACCAGACAAAAAGATAAAAGTCCAGCAAATTCCCTGCTGCCATATGTACGCGCCTTTTTCTTTATACCAATTCCAATCAAGTTCATATAGATAGACCAAATCCCAGATTGTATGATATGCAACCATATGGAGCAGCGCCATGCCGCGAATACCGTCTAGCTTCTCATATCGCATTTTGTTCATATAGTACCTGTTCCTCCTCGGACAGTTCCCTATTTTCCATCTTTATTTTTCTTCATCTTTTTCAGCTTGCTGATATTATATTTCATCTCATATGCTTCAAATAACTCTCGATATATTGCATTGTTCATCTCACGAATCCCCTTTTGATACTCATGAATATCAAAGTCCTCCGCCTCCGACTCTAAAAGTGCGACCGCAACATTGGAACAGTGTGCGCCAATTCGCTCAAAGTCTGTTAAGATATTGTTAAACGCAAACCCCTGTTTTAACTCACATTTACCATTCCGAAGCCTTATTATATGTCTTGATTTCAACTCATTGCAAAGTACATTAATCAGTTCTCTCAATGGCTCCACATGAGTTGCCAGCTCCACATCATCTTCCGCAAAAGAATTGACTGTAATCTCAAGAATCTCCCTCACTGCACCTCCCAAAACTGCCAATTCAGAGTTCGCCTCATCAGAGAAGGATATTTTCTTTTCGTATAACTCATTTGCCGATTTTGACAAATTTACTGCATGGTCGCCCAAACGTTCAAAATCACTGATAGTATGTAAAAATATAGATACCTGTTTAGACTGATTTTCCGTCATATCACGCCCTGTCAACTGCATCAAATATGTCCCTAGCTTATCCTCATACTTATCAATCAGATTTTCTTTTTCCTGCACTTTGTTGTAGCGGTCTTCCGAATAATTTTCAAACAGCCCCATTGCACGTCCAATATTTTTTCTTGCTTTCCGCGCCATACCATTAATGGCAGTGTGGCTCTGCCGGATAGCAAGTGCCGGATATTTCAGGAAACGCTCTTCCAGCAAGTCAAAATCAGCTTGTTCCTCCTTGTCCTCCTCGGTATCCTTCACAAGCATAAATACCAACTTTTCAATCCACTTGATAAACGGAAATAGAATCATGACCGTCGCCAATCGAAATACAGTATTTAGAATCGCTATGGAAATCGGACTCATAGTCATTTCCATAAAATCAAACTGGACAATCGCATTGATAGAATAGAACACCACCGCCCAGAAAACCATGCCAAACAAATCATTCATCAGATAGATTAACGCAGTTCTCTTGCCGTTTTTGTTCGTTCCTATCGAGGACAGTAAAACCGGACATGCAGCGCCGACACCAATACCGAGCGTTATTGGAAATGCAGATGCAAACGTAATCGCTCCTGTCACAGATAACGCCTGCAAAATACCAATAGATGCGGAAGCACTCTGCAACACTGCCGTGAATGCAATACCAACCAAAATACCCATAAAAGGATTGGAAAACATTGTTAACATATTGACAAAATGGGGATTTTCCTTTAGTGGAGACACCGCGCCGCTCATGCTCTGCATACCAAACATTAGTATGGAAAATCCAAGCATAATATCTCCAATATTTTTGTATGTGCTCTTTTTTGAAATCATCTTAAACAAGATACCAATAATTGAGACAACCGCTGATATCGTAGCGGTTGACAAAAGCTGTGCAATTCCGCCAGACCCTTCTATATAGGAGAGGCAGAGAATCCAGCCCGTAATACTCGTACCAATGTTCGCTCCCATAATGATACCAATCGCCTGTGCAACCTTCATCATACCAGAGTTTACAAAGCCGACCACCATCACAGTTGTGGCAGAAGAAGACTGTATAATTGCCGTAACTGCCGTTCCCAGCAAGACTCCTTTAATCGGGGTATTGGTGAGCTTATACAATATAAGTTCTAGTTTTTCTCCTGCTGCCTTTTTCAGACCATCTCCCATAAGAGACATGCCAAACAGGAAAAGTGCCACGCCGCTAAGTAACGATAAAATCGATGTTATCCCCATGTCAATCTTAATCCTTCGTAATCGTTCTGTTCCTGAACAGTTACATTCCTTCTCTAATTTAATTTTGTTAATTTTTTAGCCTGCCAGAAAATCACAATTTTATCATAGCAGATTCTACAAAATGTGTAAAGCCTTGATTCCCAAAACATTACTGTTCATATAAGGGTACTTTTCACACCTGCACCATGCACTTGCTGTATAGTGTCGGATCCAGCGCCAAAATGCCTGCTTCATAGCATTCTGTGTGCATCGAGTGAACAAAAACCATCCAGATAATTAACAAACTGCTGTGCGGTACGGCCAGAAATTCCCCCATGACTTAATTCCCACTTATTCGCTTCAGCCTTTAACTCCTCATCAGACATTGTAATCCCCTGTCTGTGTGCAAGCTCAAGCACAATATGAAAATATTCTTTCTGCGAGGGCTTTGAAAAATTAATTGTCACACCAAAACGATTTACCAGTGAAAGCTTCTCCTCCATTGTGTCAGAACGATGCATTCCATTGTCAACCTCAATATCATTTCGGTCACTCCATGTCTCCTTAATTAAATGCCTGCGATTAGAGGTCGCATAGATCAAGATATTATCTGGCTTTGTCTCCACACCACCCTCAATGACAGCCTTAAGAAACTTATATTCGACTTCAAACTCTTCAAAGGACAGATCATCCATATAAATCACAAACTTGTAATTTCGATTTTTAATCTGTGCAATAACATTCGACAAATCCTTAAACTGATGTTTATAAATCTCAATCATACGAAGTCCTTGCGGATAAAACGCATTTACAATTGCCTTAACACTGGTAGATTTGCCTGTGCCACTGTCACCAAACAGCAGTACATTGTTTGCTTTTCTGTCCTCCACAAACGCCTTGGTATTATCGATCAATTTCTTTTTTTGCAGCTCATAGCCGACAAGATCATCTAGCATCACCTTGTCCATATTGTTAATCGGCAAAAATTCTATCGCTCCATCCGCCTTTTCTCGAATACGAAACGCCTTGTTCAATCCAAACATTCCAACGCCATAATCTCTGTAAAACGCTGTCACACGGTCAAAAAATGCATTCTCGTCCGGCGCCTGTTCTAGCTGTGTACTCAGATCAATAATCCTTTCACTGACATTTTTATTGTACATTAGCTCCTTCTTGCCAATCGCTTTATAGTCTGATAACTGCGTAAAACAGTCAATGTCAAGCTCCTTTTCTATCACAGAAAAATCAAAGTCAAACAAGTTTTTAAACACTCTAAAATCATTTTTTGCAAAATGATTGACACTGCCGTCATTTGCTCCTACTTTCTCACAAGTAAGACTAAACGGATTCTCATTTGTCACCATAAAAAAAGTAAGATAATTGTGCCAAAGATTGTGATTAAATCCGTAGTCTGTTGCCACAATCAAAAGCCGTTTTAACTGTGTGTAAATATCCTGAATCAACTCGGGTTTTGCACTTAACTTCGCATCAAAACGTCGAAAAATCTCCCCGAACTGATACAGAATACAATCTCTGTCCATATCACCATACAAAATTAGTTTTGCAATCTCGCGGTACATTTCTTCCCCTCCTTATGCGCTCACACACAGATAAGCCTTCACTCCATGCGATGCGATCTCCGTTTCAATTGTCTGGTGTATTGTCTGAACCTTAAAGTCTTCCCATAAATCCCACAATTCCAATTCCGCTTCCTCTGCAATATCCTCTAAAAGTTCCTTAAAATCAATTGAAAGTTTTGTTGCGGAGTCCTTTAGATTAAACAATGCCACATACAAAGCACCGCCATTTGCACTCTCATTCACCCACACTGCGTAATCGTCCGTTCTTGCAATCTGTCTGCCGTGACGGTCCTCCTTTAGCAGAGATAACAATGAGCGATTCGTAATAAGTGATTTTGTCCACTCGTCAAGCTTTGTCAACTCACAGCCAAGCATTAATGGCGAACGGAACATGCACCACAATGTCATCATGGTTCGCTGTTCCTCATGCGTAAGACCGCACTCCCACTCCTGACCAAAACCTTTGCCCAAATGTCCCAGCGGAAGCATATCACAGTCAGGGTAACAGCCTTTTTTCACATGGTCCTGCCAATTTTCACAACGCCAGAACATTTCTTTTAATAAATCCCACTTATCCCAAAGGTCATCTGTAATACGCCACATATTTGCATTTTGGGCATAATGCCACGCGCGGTCAATATGTGCCGGTCCCGGTGAGAGACTCAACACAATCGGCCTGCCACATTTTGCAATTGCCTGATGCAGCATCTGTGTTTCATGCCAACCAGAAAACACAAATGGTTCCCGATAAAGTCTGCTGTCACAAATATCATCACACTTTATAAAATCCACACCCCAGTCTGCATACATAGAAATAATTGAATCATAGTACGCCTGTCCTGCTGCATTGTCATAGATTCCATACATGTCTGGATTCCAGATGCAAATAGATGTCGCATCTGCTGCCTCATTCGCTGTAAAATCGCTCTGATAAATTGGCAAATGATTCTGTGCCGCTACTCTAGGAATCCCGCGCATAATATGAATACCAAATTTTAACCCCAAACCATGCACATAATCTGCAAGGGGCGCGAATCCCTTCCCTCCTACAGACGACGGAAATCTGCCTGGTGCAGGCTGCAATCTGCCATACGCATCCATCTCATCATCCCCAAATGGAATATACTGAAATTTATCCCTCTTGGTGCCGGCATCATTGGAATACCACTCAATATCAATCACTACATACTCCCAACCATACTGTTTTAGATTCGCAGCCATATAATCCGCGTTTGCCTTTACCTGCTGCTCATTGACAGTCGTATCATAATAATCATAACTATTCCAGCCCATGGGCGGTGTCGGTGCAAATTCATTTTTATTCATAATAAATCACCCTTTCCTATAACTTCAATGTCCAAAAAGTGCCGCTGCTTCGTCCAGAGAAGTACCATCTTGCCACTCCTCACAATAGCGCAAATACTCCGCTTCTGTATGTAAGAAATTTTCGGCATTCGGCGGCAGTATAATGGACTCTATTATACTGTCAAGAAAATTGCAGACATATATTATTTTTCTACAATTTAAAAATACCCAGTCAAAATGCTGTGTACATTCTTTCTGCCGCTGCTCCATGTATTCAAACAAACGTTTTGCATCAATTGTATTTTCATCCATTGGGTGCAGAAAAAGATACAATCCGTTATATCGCTTCTGCCGATAATTTGTATTTAATTTCTCAAGCTTTTTATCAAACCGATACTTTGCCTTATACAAATAATCCTGATGTGTAATATCATCAGGAAGAACAGCCCAAAATCTTCCATTGTAAAAATTTAGTCGGTCCCCATAACGTTCAAAAGCAGCAGGAGGAAGCTCTTCTTTTCTGCAACCCAAATACTGTTCAATAAAATTTTTGGTCTGCCCATCATCTGGCAAAAGTGCCTGACTCACTTCCAACCCTAAATTCATTGTCTCATTTATCCAGTCCGGTGATTCACTTTTCACAAAAGCCGGCTGATACTCCTTCCATAGAAACTTTAAAGAGACCACCGCATAGATTTCATTCAGCAGCTTTTCATATATCATAATCGCTGTCTCTCCCTGTCCTTAGAATATCTTTTATCACTTCTCCTGCCAGAATCAATCCTGCCACCGCGGGAACAAAAGCAATGCTTCCTGGTATGCGCTTTTTTGTATCTACATCACCGTCCATCTTCTCTGACAGTGCCAAATCGGAAGACAACATTGTTGGTATCTCCTCTGAATAAACGACTTTCAATTTCTGAATCCCTCGTTTTTTTAACTCTCGACGCATTACTTTTGCCAACGGACAAACTTTTGTATTATAGAGATCTGCAACCTTAAACGCCGCGGGGTCCATCTTGTTCCCTGCGCCCATAGAACTAATGATTGGCGTATGTGTTTTATCCGCCTGCATCACAAGCTGAATTTTTCCCGTCACAGTGTCTATGGCATCCACCACATAGTCATATTGTGAAAAATCGAAAAGATCCGCTGTCTCAGGCATATAAAACGTCTTATATATATGAACATTTATCTTCGGATTAATATCTAATATTCGCTCTCTTGCCACTTCTACTTTATATTGGCCAATTGTACTGTGAGTCGCGATAATCTGACGGTTAAGATTTGTGAGACACACCTTGTCATCATCGATCAAATCCAAGGTTCCAACACCGCTTCGGGCAAGTGCTTCCACTGTATAACCGCCAACGCCACCGACTCCAAAGACCGCCACACGAGCATTTTGAAGGCGTTCTATTCCCTGTGCTCCTATTAAAAGCTCTGTTCTGGAAAATTGGTTCATTGCGTTAATACCTCATTCATACTTCCTGTGCGATACCCTTGCAAATCAAAAGTGACATAATCAAAACCATACTCTTTCAATCTCAAAACTATCTGCGAGCGAACATCTGTCTGCATTATACAATCAAAATCTGCTACTGGTATTTCAATCCGCGCTAAAGTGCCATGTATCCGCACACGCATCTGTTCAAATCCACTTTCGATTAAAAACTGTTCTGCCTTTTCAACCATAGAAAGTCTTTCTGCTGTAATCTTCTCCCCATATGCGAAACGCGATGCAAGGCAGGCATAAGATGGCTTATCCCATACAGAAAGTCCATACATTTTAGAAAGTGTTCTAATCTCCTTCTTATAGAGCTTCGCTTCCCGCAGTGGACTCTTGATGCCAAGTTCCGTAACCGCCTGCAATCCAGGGCGATAATCTCCCAAGTCATCTATATTGGAGCCTTCAATCACATGCGTGATTCCTTGTGCTCTTGCAAGATTCCAAATTCCCTGAAAAAGCTCCTTCTTACATCGATAACAGCGATTGGAAGGATTGTCAGCAAAACCATCAACCGCAAGCACATCCGCTTCATAAATGTATTGTGTAATCCCTTGATTTTTGCAAAATAATTCCGCCTCTATCGCCTCTCTTGCCGGAAACACACAGGATTTTACTGTGACTGCAACTGCTCGTTCTCCAAGTGTTTCCTGTGCCACTTTTAATAAAAAGGTTGAATCTACTCCACCCGAAAATGCGACTGCAACACTGCCTAGTTCCCGCAAATACATTTTTAATTGTAACAATTTTCTTTCAATTGTCACAGAGCTTTGAACATTTGTTTGTTCTAATAAATTCTCCAAAGCAATATTTTCCTGCTTTAGCACGTTTTTCGTGCTTTTGTTTTCTGCCGCCTGATAATCTTCCAGAAAATGATGTCGTATCCCTTCTTGTTTATATGCAATTACTGTACTCAAGTTTACATTCTCAACACTTTTAAAAATATTGTTTTCTACAAAGGGATTGATTTGTCTCAACTGTCGTATTAATTGTTTTATTTCGCGGCGTTTTGATGTGTTTTCCAAATCACCACGAAAGGTACTGTTCTCTGTAAATCTACAGGCGCACTGCAAAAAACGCAGGTGATTATAATCCCGCCATGCCTCAATGTGCTCCTCCCGAATGAGATACATTGGTCGGATCAGCTCCATTCCTTCAAAGTTGGTGCTGTGAAGCTTTGGCATCATTGTCTGTACCTGCGCTCCATATAACATACCCATCAAAATCGTTTCAATCACATCATCATAATGATGTCCCAGCGCAATTTTATTACAACCTAATTCCTGCGCTTTGCTGTACAGATAACCACGCCGCATTCTAGCACACAGATAACAAGGAGAATTTTCTATATTATATACTGACGCAAAGATATCTGACGAAAAAATGGTCAACGGAATATTTAAACGCGCTGCATTCTGTTCTATCAACTGTCTGTTTTCTGTCTTGTAGCCAGGATCCATCACCAAAAATAGCACGTCAAAATCAAATTTATTATGTCTTTTTAATTCCTGAAACAGTTTTGCCATCAGCATAGAATCCTTACCGCCTGATATGCAGACAGCAATTTTGTCTCCCTCTTGTACAAGTTCATATTCCCGTATTGCCTTCGTAAATTTACACCAAAGATTTTTCCGATACCGTTTTCTCAAATCCTGTTCGATTTCCAGATAATCCCTGTCTTTTTCCGACACCTGCGTCATGTTTTACTTACCACTCCTTTGCTCCAAACCCATATAGTACACTGCACCAAGCTTTTCTGATACGTTTCGATTTATTATACTTCAATCTCCCATAAATATCAATTATAAATTAACCTGCACAATTTCCTAAGTAATAGTTCGTTACTTTTTTTCATACCCGCATCATGCACTTGCGGCGTGGTGTCGAAGCCAGCGCCAAAATGCCTGCTTTGT
>DEPD01000180.1 GCA_002358575.1 Lachnospiraceae bacterium UBA3401
CTGCATACGCTCCTTTAATTCAGGGTACTTTGATAAGCTGTCTTTATGCTCCTTATCATACCGCATTTTCGCAAGTCCTTTTAATGACTGGCTCTCCTTATAGGTGGCTTGGATTGGTGCATAGAGGGCATACATTTTTGACAGTTCCTTTAATCGGTTTAGTTTCTGCCTCTTGGAAAGATGTACCGTTTCCAACTGTTGGTATTTCTGTTCCCTATCCGCTGTGAATTTTGCAAGGCTCTCAAAACTGTCTATCTTCCTTGTCGTGATGAATTTCTCCGCATTGTCGGCTGACTGCGAATCCAATGCAGATGCATTGGATTTGCGGTTACGGTCGGATATTCTTCTTAGGTGCTTTCCGCTGACAATCGGCAAGTCTAATCTGCCTTTGCGTTCCCTTACTTTCGCAATCATCTCCATAACTTCATTCTTCACGCTGACCGCCGCATTTTTAATCTTGGCGTATTGTGCGCTGTGAAGTTCCTGCTTGGCAAGCATGAGCATTTCTTTTGCCTGTTCCAACAGGAGATTGTTCTTGATGATTTCCCGATTGATGTTGCCCCTCTCGGTCTGTATGCCTTTGCGTTCTAAAGCGTTGGCAACCGCCCCTATATGGATTGTCGGCTCTCGGTCAATCCCCTGTTCCTTAAAAGAGCGGTGTTCCCAATGTAGCGCAATCCCTAACTGCTCATTGGTGGCATTGATTGTATCGGCTAAATCCTTTCGCCACATTTTGGCGTTCTCTTTGCTGTTCCAGTCGGTGCTGTCGGCGGTGTGGCATTTCCACTGTTTCCTGTTCCGCTTGTCAACTTTCTGCTGACCTGTCTTTTTATCAATCACTGGTATCTTTTCGCCGTTTTCGTCAAGGTCATAGATTTTCTTCTGTTTCGCTCCCCATTCCCCGTTTTTAGTGAGAGGACGCATTGTGAGTAAAACATGGATATGTAGATTGCGCTGTCCTTTATCATTCTCGCTATCATGTATCGCCCAATCCGCACACATTCCCTTATCAACAAAATTCCGCTGAACGTAATCCCTCACAACTTCCTCTGCAAGTTCGTAACTCCATTCGTTGGGGAGTGACGCTTTTAACATTCTCGCAAGCTGTGATTTCTGTCCTTTCTCTGACAGTTCAACAGCGTTCCATAAGGTGGCTCGGTCTGCATACTCTTTGTGCGCATTGGGTGGGAGAGTGATTTCACTATGCACTAAATCCTCATGGTATTTGGGGCGGTAGGTCTGCCCGTCAAACTCGCTGACAAGAATACTCCTGCTGATGTATGATGCTTTCTCGACTGCCCTTTGCTCCGCTTGACTATGGAGAAACATGTGCTTGCCTGTTTCGTGACATTAGCCATGCGCAACACCTACATTCTGCCGATAAAGTAGTGGGGCGCACTCATAGACTTTGTGGGCAGATAAAAGCCGCACTTTGGCTTTTGTCTGAACGCAAATGTTCACAAAGCGAAGCAGGGCTTCGCTTAAGGGTAGCAAGCGCAGCTTGCGAAGGGGAATTGTGTAGGGCAGCTTGCTGACCTTTTCCCCTTTTGGCTACCGTAAGGCAGACAACGCCCTCCGCATATACCAGCTTGCTGGTATTGTCCATTGCAAGTGAAACTTGCCCCTCGGGGTGAATACGTTACCTCGGCTTTTCAGTTTCGTTGCTCTCGTCATTCTGTACCGCCCTCGCTTTCATTTTCAGCATTGGGGGGAGTGGTCTCTCGGCTTTCCGACTTGATTTTAGATATAATCTGCTGACACTCCCTTGTCTGCAATGCAACCGATAAGATACGGTTTAACTCGCCCTCGTCATAGCGATAACAGTCGGGGAGATATTTCACGATAATACCGCCCATGATGTACTTGTGGTGGTTCTCGGCTTTGCGTTTCTTCTCGTTCTGCTTTTTCTTCTCGTTGGCTACACGCTGTTGCGCCTGTTTCAATGCCTGCAATGCCTTTTCTAAGTTTTTGCTTGTGTCATTCTTGCTCTCAATCATTTCTGATACCTCATTCTTTCTGTGCTGTGTTGATAAGTTCTGAAAATAAAAAAGGTAGCGGATTGTCTGTTAAGATAATCGCTACCTAATGGTAAACAATATTCAGTTTTTATATTTCTGCTCTGTCAAATAATTTTATCATTTTAATGCTTGTAAATAGGGCAGAAGTTATCTTTATTTTTGTGGATAATATAAATGCCGTATATTCCTAATAACAAATACATTATTAAACAGAAAACTAATCCTATTGTTGGATATTGATTACTTTTAGAAAAACAAAATGGTATACCGCACAAATCCACTACAAAATGTAAAATAATTGGTATCCATAAATTTCGGGTTTTGACATAAACTGCCCCAAAGTAAACTCCTAATGCAGTAGCCCAAACAGCTTTGCAAATAATTGTTAAAATTGGTTGCCCAAGTGCACCAAAAATATGCCCAAAACCAAATAGTGCAGATGAAATAATAACTGCATATAATGTAGCATTATCTCGTTTGCCAAACCATTTTTCAATGATATTCTGTAACAATCCTCTCAGATAAATTTCCTCCATTATTGCAACACCTATATAATACACAACACCCTCTACAATAACTCTATATATTGTTGGTTTATTATTAAACGGTGAAAGTCCTATACAAAAAGCAACTGCCACTATAAGTGTAGCAACAAGGGATGGAATACCATATCTTTTCAAACCAATCAGTATATTTTGAAATTGCAATCCAAAATTCCACTCTTTTATAATGGTTTTCCTGCATACATAACATAAAGCAAAAGCAAATATAAAATTTATCATCAAAGAAAAATAAATTGGTTCTATATCCCTTATTTGTATATTACAGAATAAAGCCGCAGGTAATGCGGTCATTTCCATAAAGGTCATTATTATTGTCAGTATAGTAACACCGATTGATGTGCGTTTGTCTATCATGGTTAACCTTAGCCGTTAATTTATTGAATTATTCAACGCTGTTATTTTACCATAACCGTACACACAATTCCATTAAATTTTACTTAATCTCTCTTTATCCTATTCTTTGCAATCATCATCTGCCGAAGCGATGGAACATCGCTTTGCCTGTATCCCTCTGCTCGGTACTGACCGCTCTCGGCTTGCGGTAGCAGACGTATGACTTCGGAAAGGAATAGGTCTTAGATACCTCGTCCTGCTCTGTCTGCTTGTATGTGTCGGGGAAGTCGGCAACAAGCGTGTCAAGTTTCCGCATGACTGCTTTATCTCTTGCGTAGAGGGTGGCGGTCTGTTCTCCTGCATTATAATTGAGAATACTTTCCTGCTCATATCGTGAAAGTTTCATAATCCCATAAATTTTCAATATTTCAAACCCCCTGAAATACCGATAAATTCAAGAAAGTTCAAAATATAAAGCGGTGCGAAACCCCGAAAATACACCCTAATTAGTAACAAATTAGTATCACAGTTTTTTGGTCACGGAATCGCCCAAAGCAAGGCAAATCCAGCGGTTGCGCCCCTTTTCCCCGGACTTCAAAAGTCCCCACTTCCCGATCTTCCCGGTGCTGCTGATCTGCCCGTCAGCTTCATCAACAATGGTAAAAACTCCCTTGCCCGTGAAGCCGTCCTTCTGGTAGTTCGTTCCTGCGTCCTTGCGGATATACAGATCAGGAATTTTGCCGGGGCTTCCGGCTCTGCTGCCGTCCCGGTGATTTTGTCCGGAATGTTCAGGATTTTTTCACCGTACTTTGCACCAGCCGCCCAACCTTTCCCTTGCGGGTTCTCCTGAATCCCCAACCACTCCACAAATTCAGCCGAACCACGGAAAACAAATTTGAACTGGGGATCAATGCACCCGTTCACCAGCGGATCAGAATTTGCATAGGCTTTCAGGTGCTGAATCTGCGCCCTGATCCCAAGCTGCGGGGTATCGAAGGAATTTCCCTTCATGCCGTTGGACGTGACACCCATCCCGCAAAAATTATTCTGATCCAGCGTGACCGCCGAACCGCTGAAAGCAAAGTTCCCGGTTTCAAGGCAAGACTGGGCAAAAGCCACGTCCCCCCTGATCCCTTCCACTCTGCCCTCTGAAAGATAAAACGGGATCATGTCAATCACGGACTGCGGCACGGAAGGATTGACCGCCCGGATATAAGCCCGCATCTGCTCCACCGTTGCAGCCGCTTTCCCGGTGATTCTGGTAAGTCCCCCCGTTCCCCCGCTGTTCAACAGATTGTTCACTTCTGCGGCAATCTGCCCGTGTCTGGAATACAGATACTCCCCCGGACAAGCCTTATTCTTAAACCAGCGGTGAACGGTCATGTTCTGCTGCTCCACTTTCCCGATCAGGGACTTGTCACCCTTCCAAAGCAAAGCCTTGATCCCGTTCCGCTTGCAAATATCGGCGCAAAGGGCAATCAGGGAAGCCCACACTTTTCCATTTACCGCATAGGGGGCGGTTTTATCACAAACACATTCGATAGTAACCGCCCGGTTGTCATTCGCTTTGCTGGACGAACACCAAGACCGATCCCCTTCATCCACGATCAGGGCGATCCTTCCATCAGCCCCGATCATGTAGTTGCATGATGAATTTGACTTCTGAAACCATGCGCCCGCCGATTCAACTGAAGCCTGCCCAACGTAACAATGAATTGTTATCGTGTCAATGGGGTGGTTGCGGGGGCTGTTCCTGCTTTTTATTCATGGTCTTTTCCCTCCTGCAATATGGATTGATTGATATGATTGATTGGTTGGTTTCGGTGCTGATATATGGTTTTCTTGCGTTTATTGTGGGGAGATTGGATTGCGGAATATTGTTGACGGGTATTTCTACGATTGGGGGAATAGGATTTATTTCTTACGGTAATTACCGCATGAAAAAAGACTATAACTGTTACGGTCATAGCCTTTTAAGTATTGAGGAAGTCCCTTTGTTTACTTGTATTTGTTTGTCACCTCTCCGCACTATCCAACATCTCCTGCCAATGCAAGTAATGCAAACATCGCTGTCCCTCCTTTGGCAATGGAAGCTGACGCTTTACTAAAAACTCCCGGCCATATAATATCAACTGATAATCCACACAACGCACAGTTAATAAAACCAACTATCGGACTTGGTACAAGAGAAATACAGAGATATGCAATAATGCACAAAACGCAACTACCTATCATAAAGTGTTCCAAATCAATTTGTTCTCCATATTTCCCATAAAAAGCTCTGGCACTGCCCATCAAAAACGCAAACAACATCGGTCCTGCTAAATCTCCGATTGCCTTACTCACCCCCAACCCTGTTTCCGCAAATGTAGATGCCCATTGGCTTACTGCCTGTTCGCTTGCTCCGGCACATATCATCATTACCATCAGCACCCAAAATATCTTATTGTGAAAAAGCTGTTTGATCGTTAATCCTTTTTCTCCTTCATTCATCAAAGAAGCAATAGGCACTTTTGTAAAGAAAATCATATTGACGAAAGGAACAACTGCCCATATACATGACATAATCTTCCAGCTTTGGATACCAAAAATTTGAAAAAAAACTGTAGATAAAAGCACTACCGCTACATGCCCCCAACAGTAAAAAGAATGCAGAAGACTCATGGCTTTCTCTTTATTTTGGGTAGGGCAGGCTTCCACTATAGGACTTACCAATACCTCCAATAATCCGCCACCCACCGCATATATGGCAACCGCAATCAACAGACCTATAACCTATCCTGTCAACAAAAGCAACCGACAAAACATCCACCAACAACTGTAATCCAAAATTAAATGTAATAAGTAGCGGAATCCGTGTCATCGGGATACCATAACTGCTATGGAAAGTCAGAAAAAGAAGCGGAACAAAATTATTTACAATCGCCTGCACAATATAACCGATAAAACAAGCATAAAGTGTTTTATTATAGCTTTTATCCATGATAGAAACCTCCTTTTTCTCTCATCATCATAGCTTCTGCATCCAGTTCTTCTTTCTGAATATTGCCAATGAAATAACCACACGCACACACTCCTCCATAGACAGTACAAAATAGACTGCTGCAATAGGCAAACGAAGCACAAAAGCAGAAAACAGCCCAAGAGGCACACCAAATATCCATGTACCAATCAAATCAACTGCCATTACATAGGTTGTCCTGCCCCCACTCCTTAAAATTCCGCCTAAAATCATATTCTGCACTTTTATCGGGGCAACAAAAGCGTATGCTATAAGCAGATACCCTGTTATCTGCCTTACATCATCTTCTACTCTAAAAATCAATACATAATATTTATGAGACACTACTACAATCGCTGACAGCAGAATGGAACAGACAAGCCCTGTATACATCAATCTTTTGGAATCCTGATAAGCGCTCCCTGTATCATCAGCCCCCAGCCTTTTGCCAATCATGACTCCGGCTGCCTGTGATACGCCGCTTAATGCTCCCATTACCAATGCCTGCAAAGGATTGGTCAGCGTCATGGCAGCGAAAGCTTTTGTTCCCACATGACCATAAATAGACGCATAGACGTTTTCTCCAAGGCTCCAAAAAAATTCGCATACAAGCAGCGGCATTAAAATAACCATATACTGTTTTATATGCACTTTGTCTGTCCTGATTACAAATGGAACTTTCCATAAGTGTTTCTGGTACAAATGAAAAAATAATATAACTGTAATGATACAGCCTGATAACTGAGCAATTACCGATGCCCATGCAGCCCCTTTGACTCCCATTGCCGGAAATCCTGCATTGCCAAATATAAACACATAATTTAAAGCAGTATTGGCTACACTAGCAAAAATACCCGCATATAGTGGTATCTTTGCTGCCTGTACGCACCTAAGATATGCGGAAAGAATTGACGTGACTGCCACGGGCAGAAAGCTGAGCGCATATATCCTCAGATACTCCACTCCTTCCTGTATCGTAACAGCATCATTTGTGTATAACCCCAAAATCTGAACTGGCATAATTATACTTAATGAAGTAAAAATAGCCATTAATATCAAAGATACTATTAAATTTGTGTAAAAGCTTCGTCCTACTTCTTTTGTATCTTTTTTCCCTATATATTGTGCTATCATAATACCTGACACAGATGCTACGGCAGCGATTACAACCGAGTAAATGGACGCAAACTTTCCTCCTAACCCGATACCCGCAATTCTGATGCTTCCAAGCTGCCCTGTCATAATTTGGTCTACCACAGAAAAAGAAGACTGCATCAAACACTGTAATGTTACGGGAATGGCAATTTGGAGCAATTCTTTTTGAAATTCTTTTCTACCTCCCGTCATTTTCGATTTTCTCCTATCCACTCCACAGCAAAATCTACCAATGCTCTTTGGCTCATCATGGAAAGAATACCATTTCCCAATGATACATGACGCACCTGACCTGTCTGCTCAAATGCCTCTCCAATTACGAGAAAGTCCTCGCCATCTACAGCCAGTGTTTCATAGTCTTTCCATACCCTCTGCCCGTCAACCCGTATGGCACTGCTTTCGATAACTGTATGCTTGCCTGGATACTCAGCCCGTACATCTGCCAAATGCAGGGAAGTATTCTTGTCATAGCCAACGCCAATCAACAGTACATATCCATCGAGTTCATACAGCCTGCCAATAGGTGAACTGTCACCAAAAATATCAGACAGGTCATGATTTTCTGTTAAATATCCCGCATAATGCCCCCTTGCCGCTACTGACCTGGCAGGGTGAGCGCTTCTAAGTGTTCCTGACCACTGCCGGAACATTTCCGATACAGCCCCCATTGTATTTGTCGGCGTAACTATTTTATCATAAGCAGGTATATTTTCACGTATAACATCCCACCATTCTTCCGGCTCCTGCCAGTAAACCCCTATCTTTGGATCTAAGTTTTTCCATGACTGTGTTGGCATCATGATAGTGCCTTCTTCGCCAACACTCTCCAGTAACGCTTCAATAACCGACTGTGCGCCACCACATACATATCCCAGACTGCTCAGTGATGTATGTACCATAATCGCCTGCCCTTTTTTGACACCTACTTCCTTAAAGGCAGCTTTAATATCATTAGGAATTACCAGTTTTCTCTTTTCCATTTTATTATTCCTCCAATCTACGTTAAAGCAGTTATAATAATAAAATGAGCTGTGACAAATTACAAAGGTTAAACGCATAACCCATGCTAAAATTCAGTTGCATTTTTTGTGCAATTTTACATCATGCACTGTGTCGCGCTCTATCAGAGTTACAGGAAGCAATATGTTTTTCTCCCTGCATACTCCATCTTTTAACTGTTTTAGCATTTGAAGCGCCAAAGTCGCTCTTTCACTGTAATCCTGTTTTATCGTAGTCAGTGATGGTACAAATTTTTCACATTCCCTTACGTTATCAAACCCGATTACCGACATATCCGCCGGTACGGACAACCCCACACTTTTCAAAAATTGAATAAAATCCATTGCATAATAATCGGATACTGCAAAAACTGCTGAATATTTTTTAATTTCCTCCAAATGTTCTCCGTAAAAAGCAGTACGGGTTTCCTGCTCCATAGGAATAACCATAAGCTCTGCTCTTGGAAGTTCACTTTTTAATCCCATAAACCTTTCCATATCCATGCAGATATTGTTATCCGATATGCAAAGCACATCCCTGTGCCCCTTATTTTTCAGATAATGCCCAGCCTGCACTCCACCGTCAAAATGGTTGACCTCAATATTTACAAGATTTCCAGAACTTTCCATGTATCCATCGTAAACTACAAAAGGAATATGCATCTGTTCCCTCAGTTTCTTATAATCCTGTTCACAGAAACCAATCAGCACCATGCCTTCCATGTTCCACATAGAAGCAAACTTAGGGATTTCACTCCATTTTCCGGTTACTTTGAGCATAAGGAATTTATCTGCCTTCTCCATCTCCTTTGCCAGTGCATTCACCGATGCAGAAATAAATTGGTCTTCCAACGTATGCCCCTCATATTTCTCATGGTCATTGATAACCACTCCTATAATTTTAGAATCATTCTGTGCCAAAAGTATCCCTGCCATATTCGGAATATACTGACGCTTTTCCAAAAGCTCCTGAACACGCTTGACTGTTTCGTCCGATATTTTCTTTGTTTTTCCGTGAATCACATTCGATACAGTAGCAGTGCTCAAGCCTAATTCCTCAGCAATATCAGCAATCCTTGTCCTTCCGTTTTCCATACACATCAATCCTCTCTTTATAACTATCGGCATTATTATTTTCTGAAATATAAAATACCCTGTGACTTTTCAACGCTGTATATTTTTATCTTATTCTATCAGATAAGCACTCTCAATATTTAATTCCTTTAACAAACAAAAATTATTTGCAGCCACAATATATAGAAACTTCTTAATCAACAAAACCTACATCATGGAATTGTGCATAACTAGTACACCGTTTTTTTAATCCTCGTATACAAAGTGCTTGATATTTGTATCAGTGCAAGGCGGAGGAAGGAGGCGATGCGGTGGCATCGTTGACTGACAACAACGCGGCAATGATGCAAATAGCGAGTGCTTGGTATATGAGGAATTAAAAAACGGTGTACTA
>DEPD01000091.1 GCA_002358575.1 Lachnospiraceae bacterium UBA3401
TAGCCAAGTCAAGATGCGTCACTTATTTTTCTACAGTTCCTAAATTATCATATGAATTAAAACAGCCTCAAAGGAGCGTATCATTCCTGTGAGGCTGCTTTTTAATTTATTAGTATTCCATTGCCTTTTCTTCGTTGTTTAATACGCGCAGAGCACCCTGTGCTAATGCAAGCAGTTCATCCTCTCCAGGATATACCGTGAAAGGAGCAATCCACTCTGCATATTCTTTGAGTGCAGCAACAACGTCCTCGCCATATGCAATGCCGCCAGTCACAATAATCTGGTCAACTTTTCCGCTTAGGACACAGGCCATTGATCCGATATCTTTTGATACCTGCAACAAAAATGCTTTTTTTGCTTCCGCAGCTTTCTTGTCGCCTTCGTTTGCGCGCTTTGTAACTTCACGCATATCGTTTGTTCCAAGGTAAGCGTTAAATCCACCTTTGCCTACAATTTTGCTGTAGACTTCTTTTTCTGTGTATTTTTCAGAGAAACACATCTTAATCAAAGCACCACTAGGCACTGCGCCGGCACGCTCTGGGGAGAATGCCCCATCTCCGTCCAATGCGTTGAACACATCTACAACTTTTCCATTGATATGAGCGCCTACAGAGACACCGCCCCCCATATGAACAACAATTAAACGAAGAGTGTCATATGGTTTTCCAATTTCTTTTGCGTATCTCTTTGCAACTGCTTTCTGGTTTAGTGCGTGGAATACACTGGTGCGTGGAAGTTCAGGAACACCAGAATATCTTGCGATTGGCATTAATTCATCCACTACAACCGGATCAACAATATAGGAAGGAACACCGATAGAATCTGCAATTTCCCGCGCAAGAATGCCACCAAGATTGGAAGCGTGCTGTCCTTGCACGCCTATTTTTAAGTCAGCGAGCAGGGCATCTGTCACCGCATATGTACCCCCTGGAATAGGTTTGAGCATACCGCCGCGACCTACGACAACATTTAGTGACTTGATATCAAAATTTTTCTCTGCCAACAGGTCTGTAATAATCTTTTTACGGAAATCCTTTTGGTCAACAATTGTAGCGTACTGGGAAATCTCTTCAGTAGAGTGTCTCAGTGTTTCTTCAAACAAGAGAGTCTCGTCCTCAAATACGCCAATCTTAGTAGAAGTAGAGCCTGGATTGATAATCAAACTTTTGATTGCCATGTTAAATTCTCCTTTTCATATGTTATTTTGCTTTTTGCATGGACTCTGCGACAACTGCTGCGAGTGCGATAGAGTTTAGCTTTGCCTCAAAGCTATCAGAGCGGGAAGTCAATATGACAGGTGCTGCTGTTCCAGTCAGAATATTGCCATTTTTCACGTCACAAAGGTGTGTCAATACTTTATATACAAGGTTGCCAGAATGGATATCTGGGAAGAGAATCACATCAGCATCACCTGCAATCTTTCTGTCAGTTCCACCTTTGTGTGCAGCAGCAGCACTGTCAATTGCCATATCCATAGAGAGTGGTCCATCAATTATGCAACCTGTAATTTTGCCGTCGGCGTTCATTTTGGTGAGCTCGTCTGCGTCAACTGTACAAGGCATCTTGGGATTCACAACCTCTACCGCAGCGACTGGGGCAACCTTTGGCTCTGCAATACCACATGCGTGGCAAACCTCAACAGTATTGTTGATAATAGCAACTTTGTCTTCTAGTGTAGGATAAGTCATAAATGCAACGTCTGATAAGAACAAAAGACGGTCAATTCCTTTGATTTCAAATACACATACGTGAGAGAGTGGTTTGCCTGTGCGCAAGCCAACTTCCTTGTCAAGAACACTCTTTAAGAAATTCTTTGTGTCAATCAAGCCTTTCATGTACATGTCCGCCTTACCGTCATGTACAAGCTTTACAGCAGTGTGTGCAGCCTGAACATGGTCTGGCTCGTTGATAATCTCGAAACCTGCCAAATCCATATTCATGTTGGCAGCGATCTCTTTCATCTTCGCCTCGTCTCCGACAAGAATCGCGTCCGCGATGCCTTTTTCTTTTGCAGCCTTTACAGCTTCTAACACCGGCTCATCCTCCGCCACAGCCACAGCCACTGTCTTGCGGTCACACTCATAAACCTTTTGCAGTAAATCTTTAAAACCTTTACTCATTTGAAACACCTCATCATTTTATATATTTTTATGTTAAAATAATAACACTTTCAAAAACGGTGGTCAAGGTAGTAGGCGATTATTATTACTGTTTCAATAACAATTCAGCCTTCGGTTTCCTATTACAAGCATCAAGCTATGCAAAATCACTTCGTGGTGGCTTGATGCATCTCAACCACTACGTTATTTCACGGACTTTGCAGCGTAATGCAAAGTCCTGAGGCTGAATTGTAACCTGTTTCAGGCTTATCTATATATAAGTTGGCTAGAATTTTGGAAGAGGAACTTCTGCGTGTATTGCTAAATTTGTTGTAGGATCGTATAATAAAAGAACAAAAAGGGAAAACGGTGTAATTACATGTTCTTTGGGAGGAATAATGGAGGAAATATGGAAAAAAAAACAGCTAGTGAGACTCCGATACAAGTGATGGAATGCGCGCTGGATATGGGGGAGACAATGCTGCGCTGTGGTGCGGAGATTTTAAGAGTTGAGGATACGATTACACGCATCTGTACTGCATATGGCGGTGGGATTGTGGATGTGTTTACCATTCTGTCACTGATTATTTTGAGCTGGAAAACGGATACCGGGGAAAACCATACACTGACAAGGCGCATTAATCCGCATCCAACGGACTTGAATAAATTGGAAGATTTGAATGCCCTTTCCAGATATATTTGTGAGAAGAAACCACCATGTAATGAGATTCAGCAGAGTATCTGTGCGATTATGGCACCGGAAGAACGGCGCATCTACAAATCAAAAATGACGGGCTATGTGTTACTGGCATCTGCTTTTACACTGTTTTTTGGAGGGAATCTGCGGGATGGACTGGCGGCTGGAGCCGTGGCAATACTGATGTATCTGTGGGATTATTGTTTTGCATCACATGGCAGAAACCGAGTGGTATACAGCCTAGTAATCTCTGTGGTGGCAGGGATACTCTGCTGCTTTTCTGTGCTGATTGGGATTGGACAGAATATAGACAAGGTTATGATTGGTAGCATTATGCTCATGATTCCTGGCATCAATTTGATGAATGCACTGCGGGATATGATGTGTGGGGATATTATTACAGGTATTCTTCGGCTTGCAGAGGCCCTGATGATGGCGATAGCGATTGCGGTAGGGTTTGGTATTGCGATTATGCTGTTTGGAGGGCTGTTGGGATGATAGGGATTTTTTGGGAAAAGTATTTTGTGATGATACTGACGGCTGCGATTGGTACAATTGGCTATTGTCTGAATATCAATGTAAAGCGCAATAAGATTGTATATGGTTGTATCGGTGGGGTGGTGTCAACTTTTTTGTATTGTGTGTGCGTGGATGCAGAATTATCTTTGCTGGTACAGAATCTGATTCCGGCGGCAGTAGTGACGCTGTATGCGGAGGTGCTTGCAAGGATTGTGAAGGCGCCGGCAACAGTTTTTTTAATTCCGTCCATTATACCATTGGTGCCAGGGGGCAGGCTTTATTACACAATGCGTGCCATTGTGGACGGCAATGGGGAGGACGCGAAAATTTATGCGATTGAGACTTTGGTGATAGCACTTGGCATAGCAGTGGGAATTGTGGTAATTTCTTTGATGTTCTATCATGTCAGTCATAAAAATATCCAATACAAAGTGCGTTTTGATCAAATTAAAAAAAGCGCACAGATGGAGGGAGGAACTTCATCTAGTACATCGAATAATAAATTCTGACACATTGGCTTGTCTGAGTGCCAGTTAAGTATTATTCGATGTACTAGTACTCCATCCGGTCAGAAATTAGATTCGTGAACCGCCTGTTTCGCACCGTTGCGTCGTTAAAATTTCTAGACGATGCCACCGCATCGCCGTCGAAATTCTGCCTAGCACTGACACGAACCATGCAGTGCACAACTCTAATTTCTGTCTGGATGGAGCACTAGAGTGCAGAAGTAAATAATTCAGTTTGCATTTGCGTCTTTATTCTGGTATGGGTCATGTTCCCGAGTGGCATGTTCTCGATAAAGTTTGGGCGTGACACCAGTGCGTTTTTTGAATAGGCGGCTAAAGTAGTAAATATCTGGAATCCCGCATTGCTGTGCGATGATTTTCATAGGAAGTTCTGTCACAATCAGAAGTTTTTTTGCCTGTTCAATACGTTGGCGGTTCACAAAATCTGTCAGCGGAATGCCAACTTCTTTTTTGAACAGCGTTGACAGATAGCTGGCATTGACATTTAACCAATCCGACATTGCTTTCAAACTTAAATCAGCCGTTAGATCGGAATTGATATACGTAATAATTTTCTGTGTCAGCAGTGAGTAATCTCTAAGTGTATGCTTGCGAATAAGACGACAGTAATTAAGTACTATGTGAGACCAGACAGAGTGGCATTGTTCTTTGCTTGCAGTCTGCTCAATAAGCTGGATGTGCTGGTTGGAGCACATATCTATATGAATTGGATGAACACCAGCTTCCTCTGCTTTCTTGCGAAAGAGTGTGTTGAAAGCAATTGTATAGTCTTTATAATCGCGCAGCTCATCGGACATGCGGTGGGGTAATGTCAGTGAGGATAACTTAGATACAAGCGCCATTGATTTGGCTTCATTGCCTAGGAAAACAGCTTCCAACATTTGTCCCTCCAAGGCATATCGCATCTCAATCATTTCAATATTCATCATGGAATTTTCCGCACTTTGATATTGATGAGAATAAAATTCATACCATTCATCCATATCATTTAAATCTTGATAAATTGTTTCAAATTGATTTTCCCCAAACAAAAAATTGCCTAGAGTCAGAAAAAGACTGTAATAAAACGCTGGGGCAGGAAAAGAGGACAGACGCAAGTAATAACCTTGCAAAATTGTGTATAGGTCTTGTGGCAATTGCAGTTTTGCTGCAATTTCATTTAGGCGGGAGGAGCGCATGTCTTCAAAAAGAACTGGACCACAGATCATCAGCGTATCACTGTCTGGCAGACGTAAAATGCTGTAGGAACACTGAAAGATGTCTTTTAGGTGATAAATAGTCTTATCTTTTAAATTACTTAAAAATGTAAACATTGTATCTGGTTTGTAATCTCGTAGAATCGTAGCGCGTAATCCATAGTCCATCTGTGTGAAATTTTCACAGGAAGGCGAGGTAAATTGAATAGGAATACGGTTGTTTTCCAGCAAACTTTGTACAAAGGATAGTAATGTTTTTTGGGACAGGTCTGATTCTGATAAGTCTTTTTTTGACAAGTTGTTTTGCATATGCATCTACTCTTTTCTTAAATTTGATTTGTGAATTAAAAGCAGTGTCTTATTTTATACAACAAATTTAGATATTTTTTATTTATTTTTGCACATTTTTTAGATAAAATCAACACAATATAATAATAATGCAAAAAAATCAAAAAATCGTATCTCGCAAAAGCAAATAAATAAAAATATGATGTAGATATGCAGAAACAACAAAAAGTACGTTAAAACAAAGAGAAAATTGTATAAGTTAACATATATACAATCGGGCAATGATATAATATATTGGTAACTTTATCTATATTATAAAACTGATATATTTTTTTGAAATGCAGATTGACAATCTGTGCACAGAAAGGGTCAATTGGATAGAGAAAATACAAAATATAATAATTGCCAGATAAATTGAAAGGAGGACTTTACATGAGAACAATTATCAACCTGAACAAGAGCTGGAGGTTTATCAAGGAGAATGTAGGACTTCCAGACAAGCTTCCAACTGATTGGGGAGAGGTAGACTTACCACACACATGGAATGCAGTGGATGGTCATGACGGGAATGGTAGCTATGACAGGGGATGCTATTGGTATGCACGAACATTCCAGGCACCCAAACAGCCACTTGCAGGTGGGCGTATTTTTGTGGATATTCCAGCGGCAGGACAGCAAGCGACTGTGTACGTAAATGGAAAGGAAATTTGCTACCATGAAGGTGGTTATTCTACATTTCGTGCAGATATTACAGATGCATGTGTTGACAATGATGAGAATCTTTTGGTGGTTGCATGTAGTAATGAAAATAAGAGTAGTGTGTATCCGCAGTCCGCAGATTTTACATTCTACGGTGGTCTTTACCGCGGCTTGAATCTTATCAGTGTTCCAGAGACGCATTTTGAATTGATGTATTGGGGCAGTAATGGGTTGAAAGTTACGGCAACACCGACCAAGTGTGGCGGTGCAGAATTTGCATTGGAATCTTGGGTAGTAAATGCAGATGAAAATTTTACTGTACTGTATAGCATTTGTGACGCGGATGGTAAAGAGGTAGGATACAGTGTACGCCCAGCGGATAGCACGGCAGTAAAGATTTTTGTGCCAGATGTGACACTGTGGGATTGCGACAATCCATATTTGTACACTGTCACAGCGGTTCTCCAAAGACGCAATGAAGCATATGATACAGTTTCTGCGCGTGTAGGGGTGAGAAGTTTTTCGTGTGACCCAGATAAGGGATTTATACTAAATGGTGTGCCGACGCCTTTGCGTGGTGTTAGCCGTCACCAAGATCAGCTTTACAAGGGCAACGCGCTGACCAGAGAAGAACATTATCAGGATGCGAGGATTATCAAGGAACTTGGTGCCAACACAATTCGCCTTGCACATTATCAGCACTCGCAGGATTTTTATGACGCGTGTGATGAACTTGGATTTATTGTGTGGGCTGAGATTCCATTTATCAGTGTAATGAATCCCGATCCGGCAGCACATCAGAACTGTATTACACAGATGAAAGAGTTAATTTTGCAAAATTATAACCACACAAGCATTTGCTTCTGGGGTGTTTCCAATGAAATTTTAATTGGCGGTATTTCTGAGCAGTTAGTCGAGAATCACAAGGAATTAAATGCGTTGTGCAAGGAATTAGATCCAACCCGTCTGACCACCATTGCACATGTTTCTATGACGCCGGTTGACAGCCCTGTTCACAATATCACAGATGTGGAGAGTTACAATCACTACTTTGGCTGGTATGGCGGAAAGATGGAAGATAATGGTCCATGGCTTGATAATTTCCACAAGGCACATCCAGAAATTTGCCTTGGTCTTTCGGAGTATGGTTGCGAGGGCATTATCACTTATCATGGACCAAATCCGGCATGTAAAGATTACAGTGAGGAATATCAGGCGTTGTACCATGAACATATGGCGAAGGTGCTCGACGAGCGTCCATGGATATGGTCAAGCCATGTGTGGAACATGTTTGATTTTGGCTGTGCAGCGAGAAATGAGGGCGGTGTGGCAGGACGTAATAACAAAGGTCTGGTTACAATGGATCGCTGTACAAAGAAGGATAGTTATTACATTTATAAGGCATACTGGAATAAGGAGCCAATGATTCACCTGTGTGGAAAGCGTTACGCACAGCGCGCAGGGGAAACAACACAGATTCGTGTGTACTCAAACCAGCCAACAGTTTCTCTGTTTGTCAATGGAGAACTTGCACAGGTTATGACAGCACAGAAAGTGTTTGTATTCACAGTTGCACTGAAGGAAGGCTTTAATAGTATTTTAGCACAGGCAGGTAGCTGCAAGGATAGTATGACGCTGGAGAAGGTGGAGAAGGAGCCAGATATCTATGTTCTTCCTGAAGTAAACGAAAGAGCAGAGGGTGTGGCAAACTGGTTTAAACTTGCGGGCGATTTGGATCTCAAAGCACCAATGGAATTCCCAGAGGGCAAGTACAATGTCAAATGTAAAATGGAAGAACTTGCAGAGTGCCCAGAGGCAATGGAGATTGTGGCAAAGGCTGTTAAACTTGCAACGAATTTTGATGTACGTCCAGGTGTCGGTATGTGGGATATGATGAAGTCTATGGCACCAGAAGGAATGGTGAATATGGCCGGCAATATGCTGCCAGAAGGGTTCTTGGAGAGCCTAAATGTTCAGCTTATCAAGATTGATAAAAAATAAGTAAATTGGTAACGATAAAAGATACTAAAAAATTAAGAGATAAAGATAAATCCGAGAGGAGGATTTTTATGGCAAAAAGTGCAAATGCCTCAGTACCCGCGTTTGGTATGAAGGATAAACTGGGATATATGTTTGGCGATTTTGGTAATGATTTTACGTTTATTTTATCCTCGAGCTTTATGCTGAAGTTTTACACGGATGTTATGGGAATTGACGCGGCAGTTGTTGGGCTTTTAATGATGGCGGCACGATTTATCGATGCATTTACAGATGTGACGATGGGTCAGATTGTCGACCGTTCCAAGCCAACAAAAGATGGTAAGTTTAAACCGTGGATTAAACGTATGTGCGGACCCGTGGCGATTGCTTCGTTTCTGATTTATCAATCGGGATTTGCCAATATGGCATATGGATTTAAGGTGTTCTGGATGGTTATCACATATATTCTGTGGGGTTCCATTTTTTATACTTCTATTAATATTCCATATGGCTCCATGGCTTCAGCAGTCTCCGCAGACCCAAAAGACCGCGCAGAACTCTCCACATGGAGAACGATTGGCGCGACACTTGCAGGGTTGGTAATTGGTGTAGGTACCCCGATGTTTGCTTATGAGACAGTAAATGGTAACACAGTTCTGTCTGGTCCTCGTATGACAATTATTGCAGGTGTATTTGGTGTGATGGCGATTATCTGCTATCTACTCTGCTTTAGTCTGGTGAGAGAGCGCGTGGAAGTTCCTGCAAACAACACGAAATTGAATGTTGGAAATCTATTAAAAAGTCTTGTTACAAACCGTTCGTTACTTGGCATTATAGCAGCAGCGATTGCTTTGCTTCTTGCAATGTTGACAATGCAAGGTATGGCAGGTTATGTGTTCCCGAATTATTATAAGAGCGCATCTGCACAGTCGATGTCTTCTATGACTGGAACAATTGCGATGCTTGTAATCTGTGCTCCGCTTGCGTCCAAGCTTTCTGCTAAGTTTGGCAAGAAGGAATTGTCTGTAGTTTCCTGTACAGTGGCTGCAGTTGTGTATCTGGTATGTCTGATTGTGCATCCACAAAATGCATTTGTATATGTTGGATTTTTTACCGTTGCATATATAGGGCTTGGATTCTTTAACACCGTTATCTGGGCGATGATTACAGATGTTATTGATGATGCAGAAGTGAAGAATGGTGTGCGCGAAGATGGTACAATCTATTCTGTATATTCTTTTGCTAGAAAGCTGGGGCAAGCACTTTCCGCAGGACTTACAGGTTCACTGCTGACTATGATTGGATATTCTAATGCAACAGCATTTGATCCAGAAGTGACAGATCGAATTTTTAAGCTCTCTTGTATTGCGCCAATCATTGGCTTTGCACTTGTAGCAGTATTTTTAATTACAATCTATCCATTGAATAAGAAGCGTGTGGAGGAGAATGTTGCTATACTTGCACGCAAACGCAATAAATAATAGTAATAAGGAATTTTTGTAATCGTTTCAAAAAGTAGTAAAGAAAAAACAAGTAAGAAGGGGGGCAGGTGATGGCAAATCAATTTTTGACGTATACAAAAAGAAGTGATTTTCTGGTCTGTGTGGATAGTGATGGCTGTGCGATGGACACAATGGATATCAAGCATATCCGCTGTTTTGGACCTTGTATGGTTGCAGAGTGGGGCCTGGAAGAGTGGCGTGATGCAATACTGGAACGTTGGAATGAGATTAATCTGTATACGATGACGCGTGGTATCAATCGCTTTAAGGGACTTGTGAAAGCGCTTGATGAAATACGAGAAAAGTACTGCGAGATTGAGGAATTGGATGCGCTGGAACGATGGGTCAATGAGACATCAGAGTTGTCCAATGCCGCACTGGAACGGGAAATTGCCCAAAATGACAATATTTGCCTGCGCAAGGCGTTAGCTTGGAGCAAATCTGTAAATCAATCTATAGACAGGTTGCCGGAGGAGGACAAACGTCCTTTTCCGGGAGTTTTGGAAGCATTAAAAAGGGCATACCGCGACGCAGATATTGCCATTGTGTCCAGCGCTAACCTAAGTGCAGTGCTAGATGAATGGGATTATTACGGTCTGCTAGAGTATACCGATGTAGTGTTGGCACAGGATTCTGGAACCAAGGCATTCTGTATCGGCGAGTTGATGAAGCGGGGATATGCCACAGATCATGTGCTGATGTGCGGTGACGCGCCAGGAGATTTGGATGCAGCGGAAAAAAATGGCGTATTTTACTATCCCATTTTGGTGCGGAACGAGGCACATAGCTGGGATGAGTTTGTCAGAGAAGGAATTGTGCGTTTTCTAAATGGAACTTATGGAGATGGTTATCAGCAGGAAAAAAAGGAGCAGTTTCTGAAAAATCTCGGAAGTAAGGAATTGAATGGATAAGAAAAGGGAGAGGTGATAGAATGGTAGATATCAAAGCAAAACCGTTTAACCTGTCGGATGAGGACTGTAAATGGGTGGAGCACACCATTGCAAATATGGATATCGACGAAAAAATAGGACAGTTGTTTTTTAATATGGGTTCTTCGCGCACAGAGGACTATCTGAAAATGACAGTGAACGATTACCACATTGGCGGGATTCGATACAACCCAGGTACGGCAGACGAGATTTACGAGCAAAATCGCATTTTACAGGAGAACAGCAAGATTCCGCTGATTATCGCCTGCAACACGGAGAATGGTGGAAACGGGGCTTGTACAGATGGCACAATGATTGGAAGTCAAACCAAAATTGGTGCGACCAGAAATGCAGATTATGCATATCAGTTAGGTTATATGGCAAACAAGGAAGCTGCTGCAATTGGCTGTAATTTGTCTTTTGCGCCGGTCAGTGATATTATGTACAACTGGGAAAATCCAGTTATTGGGCTGCGTACTTATGGCAATGATCCACAGCGAGTGGCTGAGATGGCCAAAGCGTATATGGAGGGTGCACATGCCAATCTAGGTTTTTGCTGTGCGGCAAAACATTTCCCTGGCGATGGATTAGATTTCCGCGATCAGCATGTGGCAAACAGTGTCAACGACATGAGCTGTGAGGAGTGGGATAAAACCTTTGGAATGGTTTACAAGACATTAATTGACAATGGGCTTGAGGCAATTATGGCAGGACACATTATGCAGCCTGCATATGCGCGCCATTTCAACCCAGATATCACAGATGACGAGATGATGCCTGCGACACTTTCACCAGAACTGATTGATGGATTGTTGCGCAAAAAACTTGGATTTAACGGTATGGTTTTAACAGATGCGTCTCATATGGTAGGATTAACTTGTCGTATGAAACGCAGTGATGTACTTCCTGCTGCAATTGCTGCCGGAGTGGATATGTTTTTGTTCTTCAATGAGATGGACGAAGATTTTGCAAGCATGAAGCAGGGATATTTGGATGGACGCATCACTGAGGAGCGTCTGAACGATGCGCTGCATCGTATCCTCGCGCTCAAAGCACACATGGGACTGCACAAAAAAGCGAAGAATGAGTTGATGCCGCCGCGAGATCAGGTACATGAGATTGTCGGCTGTAAAGCGCATGTTGCGATGCAGAAAGAGATTTCTGACAAGTCTATCACACTTGTAAAATATAAGGATAAAGACGTTCTACCAGTTACACCAGAGCGCTATAAACGGATTATGATTGTCTATGTAAAGGGTTTGTCTGCACCAGGACTCGGAGCGCTATTTGGAGCAAAGAAATCCGCAGCAGAGGTGTTGCGAGACAAATTGGTGGATAAGGGATTTGATGCGTTTATCTACGAGAGTCCTATCGAAAAAATGCAAAAACAGATTCAGGCAGGCGAAAAACCAGATATTAACATGTATTTTGCGGGGAAAACACCAATTAAGGAGTTCCGTGAGAATCAGGATTTAATTATTACTTTGGTGGATATTCCAGGTGGATTTCAACCAGTTGCGCGTCCTGCGTTTGGCATGACAAAAGGTGGTGGAGAGATTCCATGGTATGTGTTTGAGCTTCCGGTTGTGGTGGTTGGTGTACAGCATCCATTTGTGCTCGCTGACATTCCGCAGGCGCGCACTTATATTAATACTTATGATAGCAATGAGTCTACGCTGGATGCATTAATTGCAAAATTGATGACAGGTGAAGAAGCATTTACCGGCGAAGACCCAGTGGATTCCTTCTGTGGCATTTTTGATACAAGAATATAAAAAATAGGAGGTATTTTTTATGCAGATGACTTTTCGCTGGTATGGTGAGGGCAATGATAGCATCACGCAAGAGCAGATTAAGCAGATTCCTGGCGTGACTGGCCTTGTGTGGGCCTTGCACGACAAGGCAGCAGGTGAAGTGTGGGAAACTGATGAGATTGAAAAGATGCGTCATCAGATAGAAGATCATGGATTTAATATGGATGTGGTGGAGAGTGTGAATGTCCACGACGATATCAAAATCGGACTGCCAACGCGCGACCAATATATTGAGAACTACAAACAGACGTTGCGTAATCTTGCAAAGTTTGGTGTTAAAGTAGTAACTTACAATTTTATGCCAATCTTTGACTGGACACGGACAGACCTATTTCATCCAATGGAGGACGGTTCCACAGCTTTATTTTATGAGAAGGCTAAAATTCAAGACGATTATAAGGAGATGGCAAATTATATCCTTGAAAATCTTCATGGATTGACATTCCCTGGTTGGGAGCCGGAGCGCATGGCGAAGCTTGACGAGCTTTTTGAAGCATATCGTCCAGTGACGAAGGAAAAACTATGGGATAACCTAAAATATTTTCTTGAGGCAATTATGCCAACATGTCATGAGACTGGCATCAAGATGGCGATTCATCAAGATGACCCACCATGGGATATCTTTGGGATTCCGCGTTTGTTAGTTGATAAAGAAGCAATTGGACGTTTTCTGTCCATGGTAGATGATGAGTACAACTGCTTATGTCTGTGTTCTGGTTCACTTGGTGCGAATCCGAAAAATGATGTTCCAGATATTATTCGCACTTACTGTGATCGAATTGCGTTTGCACATATTCGTAATGTGAAGCATTTCGCAAATGGAGATTTTACAGAGGCATCTCATCGTGATTGTGATGGTGATGTGGGCATTCTTGAGATTATGCGTGCTTATCATGACTGCGGTTTCGATGGATATATTCGCCCTGACCATGGAAGACATATATGGGGAGAACAGTGCAGACCAGGTTATGGGTTGTATGACCGCGCGCTGGGTATCATGTATATGTGGGGCTGCTGGGATATGTTGGAGCGGCTGGATAAAAAAGCATAAGTGCATCTCAATAAAATTAGATTAGAAAGGAAGGGTGGTTCAAATGATGGATTTACCGTTAAAGATAGACTTTACCGGAAAAGTGGTGGTTGTGACAGGCGCAGGCGGCGTGTTATGCGGCACAATGGCAAAGGCATTTGCGCAGGCGGGTGCAAAAGTAGCAGCACTTGATTTAAATGAAGAGGCAGTGAAGGCGCTGGCTGAGGAGTGCAAGGCTGAAGGTCTCATCTGCGAGGGCTACAAGGCAAATGTACTTGAGCTGGATGCGTTGAAACAGGTGCATGAGCAAGTGATGGCAGACTTGGGACCATGCGATATTCTTGTAAATGGGGCAGGTGGAAACAATCCTCGTGCGACGACAGACAATGAGTACCAGCATGAGGCAGTGGAAGGACAGAAAACATTTTTTGATTTGGACCCAAATGGAGTGGATTTTGTATTCAAGTTAAATTTCCAGGGAACACTGCTTCCAACACAAGTGTTTGCAAAGGATATGGTGGATAAAAAATCAGGATGCATTCTGAATATATCTTCTATGAATGCTTATATCCCACTGACTAAGATTCCGGCTTATTCCGGCGCTAAGGCGGCTGTCTCAAATTTTACACAGTGGCTTGCGACACATTTTGCAGGTACTGGTATCCGTTGCAATGCAATTGCGCCAGGTTTTTTGGTATCAAATCAGAATCGTCGTCTTTTGTTCAATGAAGATGGAACACCGACAGCGCGATCTAACAAAATTTTGAGCGGCACACCAACAGGGCGTTTTGTCGAGAGCGAGGAATTGCTTGGTGGCGTGTTCTTCCTGTGTGATGATAAGGCGGCAAGTGCAATTACTGGTGTGGTGCTTCCGATTGATGCAGGATTTGCTGCGTACTCTGGAGTATAGTACAAAACACGTAAATTTTCAATAAGAATTTTATAAGTGATAACTGATATAATGCGTTCCTTACAGCATACACTATAATAATAACCTTTTGTCGAGGAAAAAATAGTGACCTGTAAGGAACGTATTTTGTCGAATGATTATGCAGATACATTGGTATATATTCTGTTGCCTGAGGAATATAATTATGATTTGCCAATTGATTATTGCTATCATCATTTAGCGAATGAGTGGGGAATCTTATATGTGGACCGAGGCAGTGTACAATATAACAGAGCTGGACAGACCGCATATTCCAACTTGCCAAAATGTTATGGACTGATGGAATGCAAGGTAGCACAAGGCAGGAACCTGAATACTTTAAGTTTAGCTGCTTCTGGAATTTTGTCAGTACAAGGGGAACCTTTAAATCTGACAGGAAAAGATGTGACAATCGGCTTTATCGATACAGGAATACGCTACCAAGATGCTGTGTTTCGCGATTTTGCAGGCAAAAGCCGAATAGCAGGCATCTGGGATCAGACCATTCAGACGGGTACGCCGCCAGAGGGATTTGAGTATGGGACAGAGTATACAAAGGAAATGATTGATGAGGCACTTGCGAGTGATAATCCGCTATCTGTCGTACCGAGTACAGATGTAATTGGTCATGGTAGTATTATGGCGAGCATTGCAGCAGGAAGTTCAATTGAAAATGATAGTTTTATCGGTGCTGCGCCAGACAGTCAGATTGTGGTTGTGAAACTCAAGGAGGCAAAGCCATATCTTAGGGATTATTATAAGATTCCGCCCGGAGTTCCTTGTTACAGCGAGGCAGATATCCTCCAGGCAATTCAATATCTTCAGAAGTATGTATTGATTTTGACGAAGCCGCTTGTGATATGCCTAGGTGTAGGAACAAGTTTTGGAGACCATACTGGCGGAGGTATGTTGGGAAATTATATTGATTATATCAGCATGTTAAAGAGCCGAGTTATTGTGACTGCCGGAGGAAATGAGGGCAACGCATTGCACCATTTTTTTGGAAAGCTTAGTGGTAGCCAGACTTTTCAGGATGTTGAACTCCGTGTGGGTGAAAATAACAAGGGCTTTATTATGGATCTATGGGGGAATGTACCGTATTTTTATAATGCAATCATACGCACTCCTGGTGGGGAAACTGCCCGCTGGAATAATCCAAGAAGTTATATTCCGCAGGAATTTACATTTGTCTATGAGCAAACGCGGGTGGTGATTGAATATCAGCTTGTGGAAAGCTTATCTGGTGCGGAGGTGATTCGTTTTCGTTTTTCTGATCCATCACGCGGCGTGTGGAATATTCGGATTATTTCTGAGGGAAATACGGTCGGAGGACAGTTTGATATCTGGCTTCCAATCACAGAGTTTCTCTCATCAGATACTTATTTTCTCCAACCCAGTCCCTACACGACTATTACAGAGCCTGGTTATGTAGATACGGCTGTAACCGTCGCCGCCTATCAGACTAGCAACAACAGTATTGCCACAACATCAGGGCGCGGCTTTGCCCGAAATAATGCCATTGTTCCCGAAATCGCCGCGCCAGGAGTTGATGTTTCAACACCTTATGGAAATAGGAGTGGAACCAGCGTGGCGTCAGCGATCACAGCGGGGGCCTGCGCACAGCTTATGGAATGGGCCGTTGTGAATCGCAATGACATTCTGGTTAATTCTGTCAATATTAAAAACTACCTAATACGAGGTGCAAAAAGAGATGGGTATTTGGAGTATCCCAATCGGGAGTGGGGGTATGGCAGACTTGACGTGGCCGGGGTATTTGAGTTTTTGGCTGGGATTGGGAGAGGGATGTAGCATTCAAGTGTCGTCAATCGCTGTAGCCATCGCTATGACTCATTCTTCTGATTTACATAGGAAGCAAGTTTATAATTTCTTTAGAAAAATTATTAGCACTCCTACTTGACGAGTGCTAATAAGTATGTTATAACACATATATAACAAATAAAACAACAGCTTATTAAAGCTACCACACAATAATATATTTTTAGGAGGAATGAGTTATGTTATTACCAAGTGCAAATGTTATGAACAGTATTTTTGGAGAGAGTTTATTTGACGATTTCTTTGATGATTTTGCTCGTCCGATGCGGACTGCTTCCCGCTATAATACCTCTACAGGGATTATGAGAACAGATGTCAAGGAAAGTGACACTGGATATGAGCTAGACATTGACCTGCCAGGTTGCAAGAAAGAGAATGTGAAGGCTGAGCTCAAAAATGGGTATCTCACCATTAATGCAGAGACGAACCACAACAACGATCAGAAAGATGAGAGTGGAAAGTATATCCGCCGTGAGAGATATTATGGTACTTGCAGCAGAAGCTTCTATGTGGGCGAGGAAATCAATCAGGAAGACATCAAGGCAAAATTTGAAGATGGTATTTTGAAGGTTTCTGTTCCAAAGAAGGAGGCAAAGCCTGTTATTGAGGAGAGCAAGTATATTCCTATTGAGGGATAAAAAACAATAGCTTGTATTTTCCTATAAAGTGAAGTAGACCGCCCTTTTGAAGAGGCGGTCTATTTTTGGATGAGCAATTGTTTTCTGACTTGGGAAGGAGTCGTGTGAAAATGTTCTGAGAATACTCTGCGAAATAACTTGTAGTTGGTAAAACCATGACACTCTAAAATGCGCTGTAGTGTGTATTGTGTTGAGATTAAATCCTGATAAATGTGCGATAACCGGACTTCATTCAAATATTCCAGAAAAGTAAGTCCCATATGCTTCTTAAAAAAGCGGCAGAAGTACCTAGAATCTAAATATGCAATTTGGGCAATCTCATCGATAGAGATAGGGTGGTTATAGTTTTGATTTATATAGTCCAAAACAAGATTTAGACGATTCAAATCTTTGGCCTTGTGGGTTAAGTCCGCTTGGAAGATTTTCACGCTAAAGTTGTGGTAAAGTTGAAATAGAATCTCAAAAAGCAGGCTGTTAAAACGCAAAATATATCCTTCTGGACGGATATCATTTGTAACCTGCATCTGTATTAACGTTTCCTTGAAAATATCCAGTTTTGTTTGGCGGACAGGATTATTTCCTGGGTCGTCGAGGACGAACCGAAGTTGTTGTACATTCGGGACATAAAGTTGGATAAAATCAATTGGTATCTGAAAGACAATTCCTGCATTGGGGGAGGTGCATTTGGTGGAGTGGATAACGCTGGAATTAATCAGAAAACACTGTCCTTCCTGTAAGTGATAAGCGGAGGATTCTACCGTGATATCCACCGAACCTTGTATCATATATATAATTTCAATTGCATCGTGCCAGTGGTTTGGAACATAACTGCCGGTATCTTTTTTTGTGTAAAAACAGACACCAGTTGTTTTGGGAACTTGAATCAATTCGTAAGTTTGGCGTGGCTGTTCTGGCATATTTTTTACCTCAATTCTATTTTTTCACAGTTTATTCTCGGATTATAAGGGTATCAAAGATACAGAAGTATCTTAAATCATTCTGATAAAAAAGTCAATAAAAAGGAGAATATCGACCTATATATTAGTTAATATAAAACCTATCAGACAGTTGCAAAATATGTTAGTATAATTGTGTAAACAGCAAATGTTCAGTGCGCACGGAACACAGGCGGAATATAGACAGATAAAGGAGAGAATTTTATTATGGAAAAAAAGAGTAAATTAACCTTATCTAAAATTGTGGAGCGTTTTTCCTACGGCTGTGGTGATTTCGGGTGCAACATTATCTACACAGCAATGTCGGCCTTTTTGATGATTTATTACACCGACTATGCAGGTGTGAATGCACTCGCTGTCGGTACGATTATGATGGTATCGCGTATCTTTGATGGAGTGAGTGATATTATCATGGGCATTCTGGTAGACAGAACAAAATCTCGTTTTGGAAAAGCAAGACCATGGCTGCTGCGCATGTGTGTTCCGTTTGCAGTGTCTGGTGTGCTATTGTTCTCCGTGCCGACATCATGGGCAGCGACCCCCAAATTAGTATATGTATTTATTACATATAATCTTGTATCGACAGTAATTTACACGGCAATTAATGTGCCTTATTCCGCGCTGAACGCGCTGATGACGCAGGACCCATATGAACGGTCTGTACTGAGCATCTTCCGAAACCTTCTGGCAACAGCCGGAACACTGACAATCAATCTCTGTACACTTCCGCTTGTAGAGTATTTTGGTGACAATGCATCTGCGTGGACAAAGACTTTCTGTGTTCTTGGACTGCTGGCTGTCACAGCATTTCTAATCAATTTCTTTGGTACGAAGGAGCGTGTTAGACCATCTGGCACAGCGCAGAACAAAAATGCAGGGCAGAAGACGGCAGATGTGCCAATTATGACGGGAATCAAAGCACTGTTCCAGAATAAATACTGGATTATGATGACTGGAATGCTTGCGCTATACTTTCTAATGTACTCTGTAAATGGTGGTGCGACTGTATATTATGCGAAGGATATTCTCGGCGACAGAAATCTTGTTGGCACCATCAATAGTATTTTCAACATAGTGCAGATTGCAGGTATGTTTTTTATTGCAATGTTGGTGAAAAAGTATGGAAAGCGCAATGTTTTTGCAATCGGTCTTGTACTGGATATCATCGGCATGTTGATTTTAAACTTTTCAAATGGAATGATGGGGATGATTGTTGTGTCCAGTGTTATAAGGGGTGTCGGGAATGCCTGCGGCGGTGCCACTATGTGGGCAATGGTTTCGGATACTATTGATTATGGTGAGTGGAGGACAGGTGTGCGGACAGAAGGACTAGTCAACAGCACATGCAGCTTTGGGTATAAGATTGGAAATGGAATTGGATCTGCACTGCTGGGATTAATTCTTGAAATTGGCGGCTATGTTGGTGAGGCAGCAACACAGACTGTATCGGCGCTCACATCAATTCGCGTGTGTTTCGTGTGGATACCAATTGTAGTGTATATCGCAGGATTGATTATTATGAAATTTTATCATCTTGATGAGGAGTTTGCAGGTATCATGAAAGATTTGAAGGAACGTTCCTGAGAAGTCTGCATCATGGAGGACAATAAGGAAAAAAGGAGGCCGAAAAATATGAAGGTAAAAGGAGTAAATCTTGGCAACTGGCTAGTGTTGGAGAAATGGATGAGTCCGGCACTATTTGCGGGAACGATGGCGGAAGATGAATACTATCTTCCGCGTCAGCTTTCGCGGGAGGTGTACGAGGCACGAATTCAAATGCACCGCGCAGAGTATATTTCGGAGAGAGATTTTGTGACAATTAAATCCATGGGAATGGATACAGTTAGAATCCCAGTTCCGTATTTTATCTTTGGGGACAGAGAACCATTTATTGGGTGCGTGCAAGAACTGGACAAAGCCTTTTGCTGGGCGGAGAAATATGGATTGCAGATTTTAATCGACTTACATACTGCGCCAATGGGACAAAATGGCTTTGACAATGGCGGGATATGTGGTGTGTGTAAATGGTCAAAGTTTCCTGAGGAAGTGGAGTTTGTTCTTACTGTACTTGAGAGACTGTCGGAGCGTTATGCTAAGAGAAAGGGACTCTGGGGAATTGAAGTTTTGAATGAGCCGATTACGGAGCGCGCGTGGCATTCAATGGATGTGCCAAATCGATATCCGGCGGTGGATCAACAGATGGCGGAAGGTTCCGGGCCAAATACGCTCGAGTTTTTGCGGGAATTTTATTGTAGCGCATATGATAGAATGCGGAAATATCTCCCAGAGCAAAAATATATTGTGATTCATGATGGCTTTGTGTTGACGGCTTGGAAAGATTTTATGCGTGAGGAAAAGTACGTCAATGTTGTGCTTGATACGCATCAGTATTTGATGATGGCAGAAGCAGATGGCTGTGCACAAAAGTTGGATGCCTATTTGTCTTATATCAAAAAGCACTATGAAAAAGATATTGAGGAGATGCAGAATTATTTTCCTGTTATCTGCGGCGAGTGGTGCTTGTTTAATTCACTGGCATGTGGATGTGACACAAAGGGCGGTCAGAGTGTATTAAATGGTATAGAAGGAAATGATACAGAACAACTTGAAGCTGAAGAAAAAAAGAAAATCTACCGCGCGCTTGCCAAGGCACAACTTGCAGCATGGGAAAAGGGCAGTGGATATTTTTATTGGAGTTATAAGCTGCTGACAGACACAGTGAATGATAAAGGCTGGATTGGATGGGATAGTTGGGATTTTGGAAGATGTGTGGATTTTGGCTGGTTTCCTGCAAATAGAAATGATTATTCAGCAAATGAGTGATATTCTTTAATACTTTGTATTAATAGATTTCGAGAGATTATATTGGTAATAAGGAGGAGAATAAGATGATTCAAAACCCAATTTTTCCAGGATTTAATCCAGACCCTTGCATCTGCAAAAAAGGAGAGGACTACTATGTGGCAGTTTCGACTTTTGAATGGTTTCCAGGGATACCTATATACCATTCAAAAGACCTTAAAAATTGGGAACTGTTAACGCATGTTTTAACAGATGACACGGAAGTGGATTTGAAGAAGCTGCCTAGTGCAAAAGGTATCTGGGCACCATGTTTAACCTACTGTGAGGAGGAAGGACTTTTCTATGTCGTTTATGGAATTATGAATTCTATGAATGCGCGCTATTTTGATGTAGACAATTATCTGATTACGTCAGAAGATATTACAGGACCTTGGAGTAAGCCGGTGTATTTGCATTCCTCTGGGTTTGATGCGTCGATTTTCCATGATAAAAATGGAAGGAAATATATTGTCTCACTTGAGTGGGAGACAAGAGAAGGGTACGAAAAACCGGGTGCAATCTGTATGGTGGAGTATTCTCCAGAGAAAAAGGAGATTGTGGGTTATCCGCAACGAATATGGCGCGGCGGTACAGATAGAGGCTGCATTGAAGCACCACATTTGACAAGGCGGGGAGAATATTATTATATGATGTGTGCTGAGGGCGGCACTGGATACAATCATTGTGTGACGATGGGGCGCTCAAAAAATGTGTGGGGACCTTATGAAAAGGACCCAAGAAATCCGATTGTGACAAGTGTTCCAGGTGAGTCTTATGAGCGACAGGACCCTGATCATCTAAAACCAAAGTATTATAATCCAGATTCTATTTTACAAAAATCGGGTCATGGAAGCTATGTGGAGCTTCCGACAGGAGAAGTTTATCTCGTCCATCTCTGCGCGCGGCCTTTTGTGCCAGAACTGCGCTGCACGCTTGGCAGAGAGACTGCTATCCAGAAAATGATGTGGACTGAAGACGGGTGGCTACGCATGGCGGACGGCAGCAATCTGGCAAAGATGGAAGTGCCTGAAAGTATGCTCTGTGAGGTGCCAATGCCCCAAATTCCAGATTTTGATGACTTTGACAGTGAAACTTTGGGCAATTATTATTACGCTCCACGTATGATGCCACAGCATTTTGCAGATGTGAATGTGCGGTCGGGTTATGTGCGGATACGCGGACAAGAATCACGCACTTCTCTAAACAAAGTGAGTATTCTGGCGCGGAAACTGACAAGCGTATATGCGAGAGTGACGACAAAGATGGAGTTTGTGCCGCAGGTTCATCAACACAGTGCTGGGCTAATACTATATTATGACAATATGAATTATATTAATCTGCGCAAATATTACAGTGAGACACTCGGTCAGAGTGCAATCTCTATCATTCATCTTGAGAACGGAGAAAAGACTGAATTTCTTAATACGCGCATTCCCGTTGAAGATAAACCGATTTATTTGCGTCTCTATATAGAGGGCAGACGGTCTTGGTTTGAATGGAGCTATGATAATGTTCAATACGAAAAAATAGGTAAGGTATTTGATACAACTCGGTTTTCCGATGAGTATTGCAAGTATGGTGAGTTTACAGGAACCATGGTGGGAATTACTTGTTCCGACCGAGTAAAACATCAACGCTATGCAGATTTTGACTTTTTTGAATATATTGCAGATGAGGGCAAAGCTGTGGACTGACAAAAAGTTTTTTGCTGTAAGAAACTGTTAGATATCGAATAGGGTTAAATAATATAAGAAATTTTTCTTTCGGCAAAAAAGACAGCGTTCCAGATTATGATTTAAGTCTATATACTGGTTCGACACAGGAGAACTGAACAAAATATTACAATAATTTTAGGGCATCTTCCATTTGAGGTGCTCTTCTTTCATATACGGCAATTATTTTTGTAAGCTCCTCTATTGTAATATGCTTTCTGTTTACAGCAAAAAGTGCGATAAAGACCCAGAGCAGATGTGTCTTGACAACACCATATAACAGATGTTTTGAAAAGCTGTAGTCCTCAAATATATCCAGAAAGTTGGTAAACAGATAGTACTCATAATATCGGTTTAGTAAAAGGTCCAGATTCGGTAGTTTTTGGTATAAATCTTCCTTTAACCGAACTAATTTTCTATCAGCAGCCGCTGGATTTACTTGGGATAAATGATAAATCTGGTGTATGTATTTTTTACATAGTTTATACAGGAAAGGTGATATTGTTCGCAGGCTCGAGTGATAAAAACCATTGAAAAGTAAGGTATTTATTTTTTTACAGTCAATCTGATTATAGAGGTCAGAGGTATAATTTTTTGGGCTGGGGAGTGTTTTTTGGTCAAGACATGCATTCTGCGCGTCGCGGCCATAATCTAAAATCGATAGACTATTATAAGAAGTGCCATCTCTTAAGATGGAGATGAGTTCTTCTCTCGATAGTAATAGGTAATCAAGAAACGCTTTGTCATCATTTGTTGTGTTGACTTCGTATTCAACATCACCCTCTGTTATTGTAAAGGAAAAGGGTTTGTTTTCCAATGCAGATATCAGAAAAAGCCTTGCCGATTCTGGACAGGCAAGGTAGAGCGTCTCCTCACAGAAAAAGTCAAGGTTATATAATTGTCTAGGAAATTGAATACAAACAGCAGGCATATATGCTGTTCCGTACTTTTTTTGAATCCTGCATAGATGATCGAATCCCCAAAAGGGACAGCCATGCAATGTGCTACGGAAAGCAGCCACATCATCTTTTTTTTCAATAGAACAGCGAAGCATTGTACCCAAAAGCCCTTTTTCAGCCAGATACTTTAAATACATATCATGGTCGATAGGAATTTTCCAGCCGCGGCAGCAGTTGACGGAGCAAGCAGCACCCACACACTGAAATTCATTATAGATAGAAATTCGTTTGATTAGCATTGTCACACCTCATTTGCTAAATTCTAGTTTAATCCATCGAGCCAGAATGTGCAAGTCTTAGACAGGTTTTTAAAACTATAATTTTAGTTGATTTTATGCCAATTTTGCGCTATACTTTTCCTCGAAAACAGAGAGTGGGGAGTTCATATGCGCTATATCAAGATGAAGGATGCCAAGCCAGGTATGTGCCTTGCATACAATATGTATGACGCTGATGGGCACACACTGATTTGCAGCGGTAGTGTGCTATCGGAACTTTATATTAAAAAGTTATATGAGTATGGGTTTGATGGAATTTATATCGATGATACACTTTCACAAGATATTCGTATACAGCCTGTAATCAGTCAAGAACTTCGTACAGAAGGATTGATTAGTGTGCGCAACAGTGATATTGATGGTTGTAAAAATGTTGCTAAAAAGATTGTAGATCAAGTATTAGAAAGTGGTACACTGTCATTGGATTTGACAGATCTTAGATGTTTTGATGGCTATACTTATGCGCATTCTGTCAATGTGGCAATGCTTTCTTGTATTATTGGATTTGGTCAGAAAATGAATGGGGAGGCGCTTGAACAGTTAGTGATGGCAGGGCTACTGCACGATTTGGGCAAGCTGGTGATTCCGCCAGAGATTTTAAATAAACCGTCAAGACTGACCAATGAGGAGTATGAGATTATGAAAACACATGCCATGCTTTCCTATGAGATTATCAAGGAGCGTTGGGATATTTCTTCGCAGGTAAAGACAGCAGTGCTGTATCACCATGAAAATGTTGATGGCAGCGGTTATCCAGAGGGAATTGACGGCGATAGTATGACAATTTTTACAAAAATATTGCATGTGGCAGATGTGTATGATGCACTGGTATCAAGGCGTCCATATAAAAGTCCATATCCACCTTATGAAGCATGTGAATATTTAATGGGTGCAGGTGGTATTATGTTTGACCCTAAAGTGGTTGAGACGCTACTGCGATATGTGCCATTGTATCCAAAGGGAACACAGGTGGAATTATCCGATGGGAGACAGGCAATTATTGTAGAGAATGCAGGAAACAGGAATCTAAGACCTTTGATAAGAGTTTTGGATGGAACAATGATTGATTTGCTAAATCCGTCCTATTATAATTTAACTATTTTGCGGAGTGCAAATGAGGAGATTGTTGATCCTTGTGCAGAGGAAGAAGAACGCCGCAAAATGCTTACGCCGTCAAAGAAATATCGGATTATGCTTATTGATGATGTGCTGGTCAATCTTCAAACGATTCGAGGATTTCTACAAAATGCATATGAACTGAGTCTTTTGACCTCTGTTCGGCAGGCACTGTTATATTTAAAGCGGCAGACAGAGCCAGATTTAATTATTTTGGATATGGATATGCCAGAGATGAGTGGTATTGACGCTGCTGCAAAAATAAGAGCACTTGTGGGAAATGCAGTTCCTGTGCTGTTTGTCATAGATAATTATGATAAGGAAGTAGTTGCGCAGTGCCGGAAAGCAGGCGCCGCAGGTTATATTGTGCGTCCTTATAAGCCAGCCTACGTAAAGGCAGAAATTAAACGGATTTTATCTGGACAGAAAATTACAGAGTAATTTTAAAACAAAATGTATTGACTTTCCAGCAATTAAAAAATATAATAAATAAGTTGACTAGAAAGCGCATGCTTTTACGCATGCGCTTTCATTGCGTGTTGAAAGGAATTTACAAAAATATGGAAACTTTAAAATTTAATGAACTCAATATAAGTCCTGAAATAGTTCGGGGAGTGAAGGATATGGGTTTTGAGGAGGCATCGCCCATACAGAGCAAAGCGATTCCGATTGCGATGGCAGGTGCAGATATTATTGGTCAGGCACAGACAGGAACTGGAAAGACGGCTGCTTTTGGTATTCCAGTGCTTGAGAAGGTAAAAAGAGAGCTTAAATATCCACAAACTTTAATTTTATGTCCAACAAGGGAACTGGCAGTGCAGGCAGCGGAGGAAATTCGCAAACTTGCCAAGTATATGCATGGTGTCAAAGTACTTCCCATCTATGGAGGACAGGATATTACAAAGCAGATTCGGGCGCTCAAGGGGACACAGATTATTATTGGCACGCCAGGCCGTGTGATGGATCATCTTCGCCGCAAGACAATCCGGTGTGAACATGTGGATACGATTGTGCTTGACGAGGCAGATGAGATGCTCAATATGGGATTTCGCGAGGATATTGAGACAGTGCTCACATATATTCCAAACAAAGACCGACAGACTATTTTATTCTCGGCAACAATGCCGCAAGCGATTCTGGATATCACCAAGAATTATCAAAAACCAGACGCAAAGATGATTAAAGTTGTGAAAAAAGAGTTGACTGTGCCAATGATTGAACAGTACTATCTTGACATAAAACGCAAGGATAAAGTAGAAGTGCTCTGTCGCCTGCTTGATTATTACGAGCCAAAACTTTCGTTAGTATTTTGCAATACCAAAAAGATGGTGGATGATTTGACGGAGGTATTAAAAGGCAGAGGATATTTTGCAGAAGGATTACACGGAGATATGAGTCAGGCGCAGCGTGACCGCGTAATGAAAAGTTTTCGAGATGGCACGACAGATATTTTGATTGCGACAGATGTGGCAGCCCGCGGAATTGATGTGGATGACGTGGAGGCAGTGTTTAATTATGATATTCCTCAAGATGATGAGTACTATGTACATCGAATCGGTAGGACTGGACGTGCAGGTCGCACTGGTCGTTCCTTTACCTTTGTGAAAGGTAAGGAAGTCTATAAGTTAAAGGATATTATGCGTTACTGTAAAACGAAAATTTATGCAATGCCAGTGCCATCGCTCAATGATGTCAATCAAATTAGGATAGAAAAGGTGATGGATAGAATTGAAAATGTGATTGAGGAGGAAGATCTAACCTCAATGATCAATACGATTGAGAAACAGATTAATGAGTCGGATTACACTGCGATGGATATTGCAGCGGCTTTTCTAAAAATGTACATGGGACAGCCAAATGACAGCAGTGACTCCGATGCGGGGTATGTATTTGATAATACTGGCGCAGAGGAAGAAGGAATGGCACGTCTTTTTATCAATATTGGAAAGGCACAGAAAGTGAAGGCGAAGGATATTTTGGGTGCCATTGCAGGGGAAGCGAATATCCCAGGAAAGCTTGTGGGTGCAATTGACTTGTATGATAAGTATACGTTTGTGGAAGTGCCAAAGGAAAATGCGGCGGAAGTGCTTGCGGCAATGAAGAACGTAAAAATCAAAGGAAAGATGATAAATATTGAACCAGCAAATGCAAAATGTGAGTAGGGGGAAATTTTCCCCCTATTTGACTGTTAAGGAGTACCCAATTTGGGAAGCTGTTGGTCAAGCTTTTGCAGTATCCCTTTTTTATTGATGTAAGGTGAAAGTTCGTCATACATAGAAAACGTTACCACACCGCCATTGTCTATGAATTTTGATAGACAGTATTCTATCTGATCGTCATTTAAATAGGGAAGGGCTTCTATGAATGCATCACCATATTCTTCTTGGGGAAGATATTGTAATATTTCTGTGAGACATTCGTTTTTCAGATAAGGACATAACTCTGATATGGCGTCGGCACTAAGCGGTGCAATGTTTCCATTCTGTAAAGCTTCTATTAGATATTGACTTGATAATGTACTATCAGAATATATAAAGAAGTCGCAGAGTTCTTCCGTGGTAAAATCGGTTTTTGCATTTAATAAGGAATGAAATACATCACTTGCATCTTCGGCATTCAAATAATACAGCGCGTCAAGAATTTTTGCTTTGTTGTAGGATTCTAAGGATATTGTGCCATCTTTAACTTGTGTTATATATTCCTCTTTCTCGGAATAAAAGATTTTTTCAAATGAGCTTGTCTTTAGGTTGGAATAATCGATTGTAAGGTTTGTAAGTTTTGCTCCTTGTCCAACCATTTTTAGAACATTTCTGCCTTTTTTCATTGAAATGGTCTGTGTTGTCTCGGCACCAGTCTCATTGATCGTGTAAATACTTTTGTCTGGTGCAATATAGATAATTTTGAATTTACCTTCTGACAGCGTAAACGAAGAGGTTATTTTGACATTGACATCTTTGTCAGCGTAGGCGAGTAGGAAGGTATCAGAGCCATATAACACAAAGCCAGATGCCTTTATTTTGTTGCCGCCTCCTCTATAATTATAGGCGCCCCAATTATCCTGAATGTCTTTATCAGCAAGAAGAAGGTCATTATCATAGACGTCCCATGTATCATTGGTTTTGCTGGCACTGGAGAAACTATTGATAAAACCGATGGGAGCAGTTTTTGAGGTAACTATATTTGAGAACAGGCTTTCTTCTCCGGAATCGGTATCTTTTGTGTTAGAGGAAGACTCATTATCTGAAGAAATCCATACAGTGCTACAAGCGGTGAACAACAGTGCGATTCCAAGGGTGCATGTAGAAAATAGCAGTCGGAAACGGGGTACTTTTTTATAGTATAGGATATGGTTAAGACGTTTTTTCAAGTCTTTTTTATCTTCTAACAAAGTTGTGGAAAATGCATTTTTCTTGATATTAATTGTCTGTTCTGCGGTGTCTAAAAGTACATTTCCATAAAGTTGTTTTCCAAACGTAGTAAGTTGTGCCAGAATTTGTTCATCACACGAGAGCTCGCAATCACTGCTGATAAGTCTGTTGACTCGATACAAAAGCGGGTTAAACCAATGAATGCAGAGCAACAGTTGACAAACCCATTTGTAAAGCAAATCTTTTCTTGCAACATGAATCAGTTCATGATGAAGAATTAGTTTGAGCGATGTCAAATCCTTTTCCCTAGAAAATCCCTTTGGAAGAAAAATGACAGGATTCCACAGACCAATTGTAACAGGGCTAAAGACAGTAGGGCTTTCATAGAGCACAGGACGTTGTTGCACATTAAGTTTTGCGCAGAGAAAGTTTTCTAGGTTCATTATAGAACTCTCTGTAATACAAACGCAGTTCTTTTTGACTGTCTTAACAAAATAAACATAGCGCAAAAGACAAACAAAAAGAATTATTGAAGCGACAAAAAACCAGATATATGCAATACTGTTTAGCAGATTGTGCATAACATCTGTCACTCGATTAGAGTTAAAAGATTGGGTGGATACATTTGTGTCAATAAACTGTTTTTCTGTTGTTGTGCTGACAGTCGTATAATGGGAAGTATCCGTATTGGCAAGGTTTGTGCTGCTTGTGGATTGTTTTGTTGGTATTTCTACAAAGGAATTGGTCTCAAAATGAAACGGAATAAGCAGTCGTACAACGACAAGCAGCCAGATATAATAGTTCCACTTTTTGGAGAAATATTTTTCTGTTAAAGGATGCAAGATTGAGATTAGAAGTCCAACCAGTGTTCCAGACAGGGACAGAGATAGGACGATTATAAAAAGTTGTCTCATAAAACGCCTCCAATCATAGATTTTGATTAAAATAGTCGCGCAGCTCCTCAATATCTTTTTTTGTCAATGCATCACTGTCAACGAGCGCAGCCGCTAGATTCTTTGTGCGCCCCCTAAAAAATTTAGTGACAAAGCTATTGGTTTCTGCCAGAATATATTCCTCACGTTTTATACAAGGAGAATAATAATATACTTCACGTTTTTCCTGTAGGAGTGCACCTTTTTTAACAAGCCGTTGGATTAAGGTTAGGATTGTTGTGCGTTCCCAAGTTTTATGTTCGTTTAAGATACTGCGGATTTCTCCGGCATTTAGGGCTTTGTTTGCAGTCCACAGAACTTCTAAAATTTCTAGTTCTGAGTCGGATATGGATATTTTCTGCGCCATAATAATTACTCCTTTCTGTAAAAAATAATAATGACTACTTTTGTAGACAATTATAGTTTACGACTGTAGACAGAAAATGTCAAGAAGAAATTTGTTTTGTTACATAACCAATGTTTATCTCATATAAAAATCAATATTTCTTGACACTATTTTTCAATAATGCTAGTATTATACTCACGATAAATAAAATTTGCTGTGAGTATCGCGCCAGCCGCAGCCTCGAAGCGGCATATTTCCTTATGTGGCTGCGCGCATCATTTTATACTGAGTGGTCAGTTTTTTTGACCGCCAGTATAAAAACAACAAATAAGCATGATAAGCAAACATGCTGATAGAAATAGGAAAGGACAATAGAAAAATGCAAGGACGTACACATAATTGCAACCAGTTGCGGTTGGAAAATGTAGGAGAGGAAGTAACTCTTGTCGGATGGTATGACAATCTGCGCAAGGTCAGTAAAAATTTAGGCTTTTTAGTATTGAGGGATTTTTATGGAAAGACACAGATTGTGGTTGAGACAGAGGAAATTATGGCTCAGATTGATGCTGTTAACAATGAGTCAACGTTGGAGATTGTTGGGACTGTACGGGAGCGCAGCGCCAAAAATCCTAAAATGGAGACAGGTGATATCGAAGTTGTGCCATCAAAAGTTACAGTTTTAGGAAAATGTCAGTACAATGAGCTGCCATTTCAGATTGACCATTCTAAGGAGGCAGATGAGAATACACGGTTAAAATATCGCTATCTGGACTTGCGCAATCCTGCTGTGAAGGCAAAGATTGTGCTTAGAAGCAAGATTGCTGCAGATTTGCGCGCTGCGATGATTGCACATGATTTTATGGAGATTACCACGCCAATACTGACGTGTTCTTCACCGGAGGGTGCACGCGATTATCTTGTGCCGTCAAGAAATCATCCTGGAAAATTTTATGCGCTTCCGCAGGCACCGCAGCAGTTTAAACAATTGCTTATGGCATCTGGATTTGACCGCTATTTCCAGATAGCACCATGTTTTCGTGATGAGGATGCGCGCGCGGATCGTTCGCCAGGTGAATTTTACCAACTTGATATGGAGATGGCGTTTGCAAGTCAGGAGGATGTATTTGCAATTATGGAGGATGTGCTGCCTCCAATCTTTGCAAAGTATGGAATCTATCATGAAGCATCCAAAGCACCTTTTATGAGAATCCCTTATTTAGAAGCCATGGAGAAATATGGTTCGGATAAGCCGGATTTGCGCATTGATCTTTTGGTGCAGGATGCGACAGCAGTGCTTGCAGATTGTGGGTTTGAGCCATTTGCTGGAAAGACAGTGAAGGCGCTTGTCGCAGAGAATTTTACGGGGACAAGAAAGCAAATTGACAAGATGTGTGCCGATGTTGAGGTTGTGAGTGCACAGAAAACGTATTGGTTCCGCTTAGATGAGAACGGAGAGCTTGTGGGCGGTATCTCTAAATTTGTGCAGGAGAAAAAGGCGGCTGTGATTGAGGCACTTGGTCTGAAAAATGGCAGTTTTGTCGCACTCGCTGCAGGTGATTTAAAGACAGCGCAAAAGACAGCAGGTGTGATTAGAAAGACACTGGCAAGTTCGTTTGATGGGTATATGAAAAAAGAAGAATATGCGTTCTGCTGGATTGTCGATTTTCCAATGTATGAGATTGGCGAGGAGTCTGGAGAATTGGAGTTCTGCCATAATCCATTCTCTATGCCACAAGGCGGAATGGAAGCGCTGGAGACAAAAGAGCCGCTTGACATTCTGGCGTATCAGTATGATTTGGTATGCAACGGTGTTGAGTTGTCGTCAGGCGCAGTCCGCAACCATGACCCGGAAATTATGATTAAGGCATTTCAGATTGTAGGGCTTGGCGAGGAGGATGTGAAGGCAAAATTTCCAGCGATGTACAATGCATTCTGCTACGGCGCACCGCCACATGCAGGCATTGCTCCGGGTGTAGACCGCATGGTGATGCTGATTGCGGGCGAGGAGAGCATTCGTGAGATTATTCCATTCCCCATGAATAAGACTGCGCAGGATGTGATGATGGGCGCGCCCGCAGCCGTGGATGAAAGGCAGTTACGCGACGTGCACATTCAGATTGTGGAAGAAGATAAAAAGTCATAATGAAAAAAAGAAAACGGCAGAATGAAAATCTGTCGTCTTCTTTTTTCTATTTTTTGCTTATATTCTACTTTTCCACAAAATCTTCCAGCGTCCGAAACGTATACCCTAATTCTTCCCATTTGGTCAAAAGTTCATCAAGAATCTCCCCGTTTGTTTTGGAAGTGCTGTGCAAAAGGACAATTGCGCCGGGATGAATCCGACCAATTAGTTTTTTAAACGCTTCTTCCTTTGTGGGCTGTTTATCCTGATACCAATCCACATACGCAAGACTCCAGAAAAAGGTATGATATCCCAGTTCTTTTGCCATTTTTAGATTATTAGTGCTGTATTTTCCCTGCGGGGGACGGTAAAAATGTGTCAATTCTTCCCCTGTAATTTCTTTAAATTTGAGTTCTACATCGCGCATCTCTTTCTCAAACGATTCTTTAGATGAGATAGAAGACATATCTAAATGATGATAGGTATGATTGCCGACAAAATGTCCGTCCGCTACCATCTGTTTGACCAGATCTGGTGCGGATTCCAGATAATGTCCGACAACAAAGAAAGTTGCCGGCACATGATGTTTTTTCAGTGCGTCAAGAATGGGCTGTGTGTTTCCATTCTCGTATCCAGCATCAAAAGTTAGATAGATCACTTTTTCTGACGCGTCTCCTACATAGAAAGCATTGTTTTTCTTTAATTCTTCTGCGCTGGCGTTTCCAGTGGGCTGACTGCCTTCCTGACCAAAGCCAAGTCCCCAGTTTTCGGCGGAGCCGCTTGCGCTGGCAGGAACAGCCAAGTCGTCTATTTTTTCGTATTTGACATATGCAATACCTCTGCCGAAGAAAAATGCTGCGGTCAAGAGAAGGATAAGCAGTGCTGCTTTTACCAGTTTCTTTTCTATTTTCATGGGTGCACTTCCTGAAAGATTCCTCCTTTAATAAATATTTTCTGCCAATGAAAAAAATGCCTGTCTGTAAAAAATAGACCTTGGAATAATTTCTTATTCCATAAAAAATAAGGTGGAAACACACAGTATATAGTATTGCGAAAGTAATTTTTGCATGTTATGATAGTCTAGTATAACAAATATTAGGGGTTTTACAACAATTATTTCTGAACAGTTTCTAAAGGAGAAAAAATGTATCAAGTAATAGATGGTAAGAAAATTTCACAGGAAATAAAAGATGAATTAAAAGAAAAAGTGACAGCATTGAAAGAAGCGGGCAAGGAAATTTGTCTTGCAGTGATTCAAGTGGGCAGTGATCCGGCGTCCAGCGTGTATGTTGGCAATAAGAAAAAGGCGTGCGCTTATATTGGAATCGAATCTCTATCATATGAACTTCCAGAGGAGACGACGGAGCAGGAGCTTTTGGCGTTAATTGAGAAGCTCAATGCAAATCAACGGGTAAATGGTATTTTGGTACAGCTTCCGTTACCTAAGCAGATTGATGAGGAAAAAGTGATTCAGGCAATTTCACCAGAAAAAGATGTGGATGGTTTTCACGAGAAGAATGTTGGCGCGCTTTGCATTGGAAGCAAAGGGTATGTCTCTTGCACGCCGCTTGGTGTTATCCAGTTGTTAAAGCGATCTAGTGTGGAGATTTCTGGGAAAAATTGTGTTGTGATTGGCCGCAGCAATATTGTAGGAAAACCAATGGCACTGTTACTGTTACGTGAAAATGGCACTGTCACGGTATGCCATTCCCGCACACAGAATATCCGAGAAATTACTAGACAAGCGGATATCTTGGTGGTGGCAGTCGGAAAGCCAAAGATGATTGATGCTTCCTATATTAAGGAGGGGGCAGTAGTCATTGATGTAGGTATTCACAGGGATGAGAATAACAAACTTTGCGGTGATGTAGATTTTGCGGACGTTGCACCGCACACCAGTGCGATCACTCCGGTTCCAGGCGGTGTGGGGCCTATGACCATTGCAATGTTGATGTACAATTGCGTCTCATCTGTAGAATAGTGGATTCAAATCGAGAGAATATGGTTTTGAGAAAGGCAAACCTATTTTATGCGAATATTGGTTAAAAGAGAGTTAAAGAGATTGCTGATAGGAATTTGCGTGACTGCACTGTTCATTCCGGGATTGCAGGTAAGTGCCACAGAACAAAATGGTACGCAGTCCGTCCGTATTCTGTATGAAGAATATATTGCACGATTAGAATCCGTTCAGTTTCGCCAGGAAATTTCTGAGAAAGGCTTTGAGATTGTGGAGAGTCAGATTTTTCCTTTTGAGCCAAAGATTGGATTGATGACAGAGCCTGATGTGGCGCCAGAACAGGAGCATCTTTCAGGAATGTCACTTATTCCAGCATTTGATAGGACTTATCACAGGCTTGCGCTGTTTCTTGCAGATACGGACGGCAGAATATTGTATCGGACAGACCAGCTTGAGACCAACAATCAAATTTTAGGGCAGATGACACAGCCAGAACAAGAGATTGCATCCATTGCATTTCAGGACCTCAACGGCGACGCGCAGACAGATATTATTTTAATTACGTACTGTGACAAGAAATATAAAGTAGGAGATGTTCTGTTTCAGAGCACCGATAAAAACGCCTTGAATTTTTACAGGGATTATCGAATTTCGGAGAAACTCAATCGCTTTGGCATGAACAAAAATGCAAAGGCGATCACTGCGTTTGTTCGAGACGGATATTCGACGGAATTTCTCTATACGGCGCTCACGCTAAAACAGTTGCGTAGTCAGGGATTTCAAGTGATTACAGAACAGTGCTACACGCGGACGTTTGGTAAGTTAGGAAAGCTGCAAGTGGTTCCAGGAACGTATCAGATTGCAGATTATGATGTGTTTCTAATCTATCTTGTCAATGAGCAGGGAGATATCTTGTCTGCATTGCAGCCAATGGGGGATTATGATAGTCTGTATGCACTAAAAGGAGTGAACTGTCGGGATATTGATGGGGATGGTCTGAAGGATATTATCGTGCTGGCAAGGTACAGCTATGAAGATGAAGAACACAAATTTGCCGTCGCGAGCGATTACAGTATCTATTATCAGCGAACTGGTGGATTTTCCGCAGATACGGAAATTAAAAGCCAATATCAGTGCAGTGATGAGGATACCATGCAGATACTGATAGAGAAAGCCAGAGCTTACTGGGGGTGGAAAACAGACGATGATTAAAATATTGATTGTAGATGATGAAAAGCCGATTTGTGATTTGATCGACTTAAACCTATCTTCGACGGGCTATCATTGTACTGCGGTGCAGGACGGTCTGAAAGCAATCGATTTGATAGAGAAAGAACCGTTTGACCTCGTTTTGCTGGATATTATGCTTCCTGGCGCGGACGGGTATGATGTGATGGAGTATATCCGACCGTTGGGGATTCCTGTGATTTTTATCACGGCAAAATATGAGGTGAAAAATAGAGTTAAAGGGTTGAAACTCGGCGCGGACGATTATATTGTAAAGCCCTTTGATGTGGTGGAATTGGTGGCGCGCGTCGAGGCCGTTCTCCGGCGGTATAACAAGACAGAACAGCGCCTGAGCGCAGGAGATGTCATTGTGGATGTGGAGGCGCACCGCGTGATGAAAGGCACAAAGCCAATTGAACTGACCAACAAAGAGTTTGGGCTTTTGGTGCTCTTTATACGCAATAAAAATGTGGCATTGTTTCGGGAAACACTCTATGAAAAAGTATGGGAGGGCGAGTATTTTGCCGACAGCCGTACTTTGGACTTGCATGTGCAGCGTCTGCGTAAAAAGTTGGGGTGGGAGCACAGCTTAGTAGCAGTGTACAAGGTTGGGTATCGATTGGAGATGCCTTAGAGGAAACATTATGAAAATATCACTGAAACTATTGCTGTCTACGATTGTAGTAATGGCGTTGGCACTTGGGCTGAGCGGTTTTTATTTTGTGAATTATGTGTTTGAGACGTCGCTCAATCGAGAAGTTGGACAGGCTTCTGACGAGAGCAGCATTCTAAGTTTTGCCTTTGAGACGGCAGTTTTGAACGTGCCAGCAAGATACAAAGTGCTGCCAGACAGCACTGTGGATGAAATTGCATCAAAGCTAGAGCGGGGCGGGCGCAGCACAGAACGCCTGATTAGAATTGCAGACGAACAGAAGGAGATTTTGCATATTAGCGACGGGTTTGAAGCGGACAATCGGCTTTTACAGCAGATACAGCCAGATACAAAATCCTATCGCATTATTCATACAGCAAACGGTTATTATGTCCATACTTGTGCGGCCATCAATGCACTAGGACGGATTCTCTATCTTGAGACGATGAAGGATGTCTCAGATGTGTTTACGGAGCGCGCAATGGGTTTTTCTGTCTATCGACAGATGACAATTGCAATGTTGTTGCTCGGCACAGTGATTATGCATTTTATTTCTTCCCTGTTGACGAAGCCAATTCGTCTGCTTACAAAGGCGACCAAAAGAATGACAGGTGGGGATTATGCATATCGCGCTCGACAGGTCAGTCATGATGAATTGGGACAGTTGACTTGTGACTTTAACAAGATGGCAAATGTGCTTGAGCAAAATATTGAGATGCTTGAGGAGGAGAATGAGGCGAAAGAGGAGTTTATGGGAGCTTTTGCCCATGAACTTAAGACGCCGCTCACTGCGATTATTGGCTATGCAGACATGCTGCGTTCGCACAAGTTGGACGAGGAGAAAAGTATTTTGTCTGCCAATTATATTTACACGGAGGGAAAACGACTTGAGGCAATGTCCTTTCGGTTGTTAGATATTATTGTGGCAAAAAAAGGAGATGTGCAGCTAAGTGGGATAGCGACATCAGAAATTTTTGACTATCTTAAGGAAATGTTTACGGACGAAAATCGCAGTATGCATTTTCAGTACGAATATGATAATGATATAGTATATGCGGAAGTTAATCTCATTAAGACCGTATTGGTCAATCTGATAGACAATGCCTGTAAAGCATCGGAGCCAGAAAGTCAGATTATAGTGCGCGGAATATCACTTGCAGAAAGATATCGGTTTGAAGTGGAAGATGAAGGAATTGGCATACCACAGAAAGAGCAGCGCAAAATTACAAAAGCATTTTATATGGTGGACAAATCCCGCTCTAGGAGCAGAAACGGCGCTGGACTTGGCTTAGCATTGTGCGCGGAGATTTTGCGAATTCATCACAGCGAGCTGACAATTGAGAGCGAGCCAGGAAAAGGTTCTTGCATTGGTTTTCTTTTGGAACGCGTTTCAGACAGTGCGCTAGAGGAGGCGGGAAATATATGAAAAATACAGCGCGGTATCTGGCGGTTTTTATGACAGTAGCGCTTGTGATTGCCGTGTCCATATGGGGACCAGAGGCAATGGCGCGCTACAAGGACAAAGGTATTCTTGACAAGCCGCATATCGAACAAATTGGGGAGGCAGGAGAGGGCTACCGCTACCGCATGAATGCAAATGAAAAGTTATATATTCTTTCGCAAAGTCTTGGAAGTCAAGTTCTTCCTGGAAGTGAGCAGAATGCGCTAACTTACGATTCTGGAAGCACAGAACTTGGCTCCTATGCATTTGTACAGAATTATAAAGAGCCGTCGGGAGATGAGATTACAGACGAACAGATTTATGCAACTTGCAATGATGGGCTGACCGCATTAAAGGAATTGAATATCCTACCAGAGGAAGTGCGAGAAGTCAATGCAGTCTCTTATGATGCAACACTGTGTTCTGCGATTGATGTGCTGGAACCGCGCAACAATGTGGCAGTCTGGAAGCTCGAACTGTCCAACAGCCAGACAAATGCAGACAAGGAAAACAGACTGATGGATGCTTATATTGATGCAGATGATGGCAGAATTTATGAATTTTATGCAAGAACGTCCCTTTTGTGGGAGGAGATTGATACCGATGCTATCATTAGCGCGTGGGGAAATTATATGGGGCTAGGTGTGCCCGCAGTCTATGAATCGGACAATCCACTGCTAGAGACAACGCCTTATTTTCGAAAATATGTTTTTTCTGGCATGGGGGATGGAAAGACGGTTGTGACTGTTGGCTATTATGAAGGGATTCAGGAATTGTTCTTAAAAATCTCGTGAGGAAGAGGATTTTTACAAGTTCTGCCCTTGCAAAAATAATAGAAAACTGTTATACCTAACTATAGAGATTTTTTATTGGCATTCTTCACCTCAATGGAGTACCAGGAAGGACAGGAAAAAATGTACAGAGCAGGGATTGATCTAGGTGGAACAAATATTAAGGCAGGAATGATTGATGAAGAACACAAGATTCTTGCACAGACGTCTGCACCGACAAAAGCAGAGCGTCCGGCAGAGGAAGTGATAGCGGATATAGCAGCGCTGGTGAGACAGCTTATGGATATGCTTGGCATGGATGAGAGTATGCTTGCAGGGATTGGTGTTGGCTGTCCAGGACTGGTGGATGCGGACGCAGGTGTTGTTCGCTACTCCAACAATATTAGTTGGGAAAATGTGGCGCTGGCAAAGGAACTTGCAACGTATTTTTCCTGTGAAGTTCGGATTTCAAATGATGCGAACTGCGCGGCGCTGGGAGAAGTGAAAGCGGGAGCTGCAAAGAATGTAGCTAATGCAATATTGCTCACGCTCGGAACAGGCGTTGGCGGTGGTATTATTTTAAATGGAAAAGTTTTTGATGGTAGCAATGCAGGAGGCGCAGAACTTGGCCATATCAGTATGATACTGGGAGGTGAGCCATGCACTTGTGGCAGGCGCGGCTGTGTGGAGGCTTATGTGTCTGCGACAGCGCTGATTCGGGATGCGAAGCGGGCCGCTGCTGCGGATAAAAAATCGTTGCTCAATCAGATGTGCGGCGGTGTGTTGGAGCATATGGACGGCAGAATACCTTTTGATGCGGCGCTTACAGGCGATAGGGCGGCGAAGGAGGTTGTGGAGAATTACTACACCTATCTCGCGGAGGCAGTTGCAAATTATGTCAATATTTTCCGGCCGGATGTCGTGCTTCTCTCCGGTGGAATTTGCAATCAGGGAAGTCGTCTGACGGAGTCGGTGGAGGAGCATTTAAGTTTTCTGTGTTTTGGCGGTGACAGGGCATTTGTTCCGCCAGTGCGATGTGCGATACTCGGTAATCATGCCGGCATGATTGGTGCGGCGAATCTCATAACAGTGCACAGAAGGTAACAGGACGCCGAAGGCTGAACTGTTACCACAGAAGCAGGGAGCAGGATGAATAAAATTGACAAAAATAAGCAGAGAAAAAGGGAGTCGCTTTTGGAGGCGGCATTTCGTCTCTTTACCAGCAAGGGCACACAGAAAACCTCCATATCAGATATTGTGGCCAATGCGGGGGTGGCCAAAGGAACCTTTTATCTCTATTTTAAAGATAAATATGATATTCGGAACAAATTGATTGCGCACAAGTCGAGCGAGGTTTTTCGCAAGGCAGATCTCGCGCTGAGACAGATGGATATCTGCATGTTTGAGGAGCGAGTAATCTTTATTATCGACAATATTATCAACCAGTTTGTTGCGGACAAGACGCTCTTGGCGTTTATCTCGAAGAATTTAAGCTGGGGAGTATTTAAGAATATTTTGATCGAAGCGGGAGAAGATGACGGGGTTGATTTTTACGACATCTATCACTCCGTGTTTGGCGGGGTGGGAAAATTTGACAATCCAGAAGTGATGGTTTTTATGATGATTGAACTTGTGGGATCTGTATGCTATAGTGCGATACTGTACAGTGAGCCAGTGGGAATAGAGGAACTCAAACCGTATCTTTTCCGCGCTGTGCGGGATATTATGGCAGCGCACAGGACAGTGGCACCAACAGTTTCTAACAGCGCGCAGACGGGGGATTCCCTGTGAAATTTGCAAAATAGTATAAAGTAAATGAAAAATCTTCCGATAAATTAAGTATAAACCAATGATAACATAACATATTTGACTAGTTGGGAAGGAGGAGTCCGGTATGCGTATAGATGCTTATAATCAGATTCAGCAGATTTACGGAACCAAAAAGTTATCAAAGGCTGAGGAGAAGAAGACAACAACAGGAACAAGTTTCCAGGATCAGCTTCAGCTCTCAGCGACAGCTCAGGATGCTTCCACAGTTAAGAAAGCCATTACGGCTGCACCTGATGTGCGCCAGAACCTTGTAAATTCCTTGAAGGAACGCATCGACAACGGCACGTACGAGGTGGATGTGGAGGATTTTGCAGGAAAGCTTTTGGAGAAGTATAATGGCCTGTTCTAGAATGCCATAAAATGACAGTGAGGTGAACAGGTGGCAAGCTTATTAGAAAATTTGATTGATGTGCTCGACCGTGAGAATGTGCAGTATGAGAAACTGATCGTTCTCGCCGAGAGCAAGACTCCCGTTATTGTAGCGGGAGACATTGAAAACCTGGGAAAGATCACGGAGGATGAACAGGAGATCGTAGGCATAATCCAGGGAATGGAAAAGCAAAGAGATAAATTTCTGGCTGACATTGCCAACGTAGTTAACAGGGATGTTGAAACATTGAAACTCATAGACCTGATTCAGATGCTCGACAAGATGCCTGACCAGCAAGAAAAGCTGGAAGGGATACAAAAACGTTTAAGGGCAACCATCGACAGACTCAGAGAAGTAAACGATAGGAATCAAATGCTTCTCGCGGAGAGGTTGGACATGGTGGACTTTAATCTTAATATGATTCGAGCAATGAAGTCTGCGCCGCAAACAGCCAATTATAGCAGAGATGCATATACAAACGGACAATCGCTTGGTATCTTTCATGGTGGTTTCGACGCGAAACAATAACGACGAAACACAAGGGGAGATACCATGTCTTTGTTTGGATCATTATATTTAGGCGACAGCGGCATACGCACATCGCAGAGCGCACTCAACACAGTAGCGCACAACTTATCAAATCTAAATACACCCGGATATGTCCGCCAGCAGGTGGCAAATTCCGATACGACATACATTAACGGAGGGCGTTCAGTAAGAGGAAGACAGTTCCAGGTAGGAACAGGTGCCAAATATGCTGAATGCAGACATGTCAGGGATACCTTTCTGGATGCAGCTTACCGCGAGGAGAGCGGCAGGATGTCATATTATGAAACTTCATATTCTGCGATTCTTGAAATTGAAGATATTTTGGGTGAGCTGGACGGCGCCGCATTTAAAAATTCCGTATCTGCGCTGTGGACATCGATGCAGGAGTTGGCAAAGTATCCCAATGATACAGTCAACATGTCCATGCTAGTGTCAAAGGCAGCTAGCTTTATAGAAAATGCGACGGCTGTCTATGAATCTTTTCAAGAATATCAGAATAATCTGAACAAGCAGGTGAAGGATTCCGTCGAGCAGATCAATTCCATTGCGAATAGAATAGACGAACTGAATAAAGAGATTATGAAAATCGAGACTGCTGGGGTAGAGCATGCCAACGATTTGCGCGATGAGCGAGATCAGCTACTTGATATGCTTGCAGGGTATGGCAATATTACCTACACGGAAGAACCGAACACTGCGGTGACAGTACGCTTTAACGGAGCAGATCTTGTCACGGAAGCAAATGTGTACAAGATGGAACTTCTTACAGATAAAGAGACTGGTTTTGTCACTCCTTATTGGAAACAAAATGTTCTTTACACAGAAGATGCAAAAGGAAACAAAGTTAAAGATTATTCCTGTGCATATGTTTTTAACTTGAAAGATGGGATATCGACCGCAGCAAAAACAGATGTCGGTTCGCTTCGTGCTTTGCTTCTTGCAAGAGGTGATCATGTGGCAAATTACACAGACCTTACAGTGGGTATGTGTACAGAGGAGAAATTATCTAAGCTTGGTATAGATGCAGATTCTTATTCTGAACAGGCAGGGTTAAAATATTACAATGATTATATTTCTAAGTCTGTTGTTATGAATGTACAGGCGGAGTTTGATAACATTGTCCATGCAATTATTACAAAGGTCAATGATGTGCTCGCGGAAAATTCAGATCCTAAGAGTGGATATTTGTGCAATGAGGATGGCTCCCCGTTACAGATGTTCCAGAAAACCAACTCACAAGCCTATGAGCGCGTTGTACTAAGCAGTACAGAAGCGGCAGTTCTGAAAGGGCAGGGCGTAAAGCTCTATCAGATTTATGATGAGGATGGAGAACCAGTTCCCAACAGTTACTGGAAATATATGGAAGAGGATTCCTTTGCGCCGAACTCATTGTACAACTGTGCAAATACGAAGATTAATCAAAAGCTGGTGCAGGTTCCGGCACTGCTTGGCTTTACGAAGGAGGAAAGCTCAGCAGATTTCAATATTGGAAAGAAGCTTGTGGAATCTTTCCAAAATGACGGTATTTATCTAAATCCGAACGCGACAGATATGAGCAGTTTTGAGAACTGCTACATTGATTTGATTAATCAGGCGGCGACAGGGGGCTATGTATGTTCGGAGCTGTATGAGTTTGAACAACTCGCAATGGAGCAGGCGGACAATGAGCGCCAAACCGTAATCGGTGTGTCCTCGGACGAGGAATTGGAACATATGATTATGTACCAAAATGCATACAATGCAGCCAGTCGGTACATCAATGTCATCAATTCTATGTTGGATACACTGTTGAGTTTAGGGGCATAGAGAACAGATATGGAGGAGTATAAATGGCATCAACATTTATGGGGTTAAATATATCGTATTCTGGTTTGGTGGCATCCAATGCCGCTCTGAATACGACAGCGAACAATATTGCAAATGTCGAGACAGTGGGTTATTCCAGACAGATTGTCAATCAGTCTGCATCGACAGCGATGCGCGCTTTTGCAAGTCATGGCTGCATTGGCGCCGGCGTAGACACACTCGGCGCAGAGCGTGTCAGGGATATTTATTATGATGAAAAATATTGGAATAACAATTCCAAGCTCGGAGAGTTTGACAAGAAGCAGTACTACTGCGCAATTATTGAAAATTATCTCAGGGACGATAGAGGAACCAATGAGGTAAAAGGTTTTACAACCATTTTTAATGAGTATCACTCCGCGATGGATTCTTTGTCAAACCACACAGGTGAGACGAACTATGCATTGGAATTTATTGGGAAAGCGGGAAATCTCTGCGAGTACTTTAATATATTATACAATAATTTCCAGAAAATGCAGACCGACGTCAACGACGAGATTAAGATTAAAACGGATGAAATTAATGGTGTTGCACAGCAGATTGCACTTCTAAATAAACAGATTAACATGGTGGAAGCCAATGGAAATACCGTGGCAAATGATCTGCGTGACAAGAGAGACTTGTTAATCGACCAACTCTCAGCAGTTGTGGATGTAAAGTGTGAGGAGCGGCCTATTAAGGATTTAGGCGGTGACGACACCAACATCAATGAGTATATTGTGTCGATAGCAGGAGGTCAGACGCTTGTCAATGGCTATGAGTACCGGCAGCTTGAGTGTGTGCCGAGGGAGACATGGCAAAAGGCAAATCAGAATGATGTGGACGGACTATATGATGTGAGATGGACTGATACAGAAGAGGATGTTGGACTGAGTGCAAACAATGTGCGCGGAGAATTAAAAGGTCTCTATGAAATGCGTGATGGCAACAATGCGGAGGCGTTTCACGGAAAAGTATCAAATGTTGACAAACAAAACAAAACAGTGACAGTTGCCACAACAGATAGTTATTTAAAGGATATTTCTAAGAGCACTTTGCCGCTGACCAATGGTCAGATTATGTTGAGCGGAGACTTGTATTACTATGACAGCTTTACCTTTGAGACAGATGAGCTTGGAAATACATATTATACATTTCAATTATCAGAGGATAAATCCAGAAATCCAGTGATGCCTTCTGGTGATATTACGGGTAAGACTGCAAAAATTGGGGAGCAGGTTGCTTATCAAGGTATCCCTTATTATCTGGAACAGATGAATGAGTGGGTGCGGGATTACGCATTCCATTTCAATGAGATTTATGGTGTGGAGAATGCGACAGACTTTAATGGTGACAACCATGAGGGAGATATCTTTTTTACAGGGAATAATGATGTTGCAGGCGGACAGTATAACCTTAAGGGGGTATCGCTCTATGCAACGAGTTATGACAGTTCCAAGAATAATGGTTATTATATGCTAACCGCAGGAAACTTTAATGTGGAGAAATCCATTCAGAACGATGCAAGCACGCTGGCTACACATACAGGCGAGGGAGAAGGCGTTTCCAAGTATGATATTATTGACAATCTTAAGGATTTGTCTACCAACAAGGATAAAATGGTATTCCGCGGCTGTGATGCGCAGAGCTTTCTTATCTGTCTGATGGGCGATTCCGGACTGAATGCACAGAGTGCCAATAGCTTTCAGGAGATCTATTCCAGCATTGAAGAATCTATTGCAAACAGTCGCTTCTCTGTCAGCGGAGTGGACTCTGACGAGGAAGCAGCAAATATGATTAAGTTCCAAAATGCTTATAATCTGGCAAGTAAAATGATATCAGTATTGAGCGAATGCTATGACAGACTGATTACACAGACAGGGGTATAAAGGGAGGATAAATATATGGCAATGAGAATCACGACTAAGATGATGCAGAACACATCACTTAGAAATTTGAATATCAATAAAGCACGTCAGGAAATGCTGACGAACCAGATGTCAACTGGAAAAAATATCACTAGACCCTCTGATGATCCAGTCATTGCAATCCGTGCACTCAAACTCAATTCATCGCTGGATAAGATTGACCAGTATTATAAGAAAAATGCGGCAGATGCTGCAAGCTGGCTGGAACTGACTGACGCTGCAATCGCAACAGTGAATGGCATCTTGTCAAATGATATCAAGGCGAATATTAATCAGATTTGTAACAGCTATATGAATGTTAAGGACAGAGAGGCTGTGATCCTTAGTCTGACCAATGCGGTAAAGGAGATTTACTCTACTGGAAATGCAGATAGTGCTGGCAGAAGTCTTTTTACAGGATACCGCACGGATATGCCGTTGACAATGAAGTCCGATAAATTTGAGAAAAATGTAATTACAGAACAGCTTACTAACGCAGCGATTGACAAGAAGACTTTTGTCAGAACAGGAAATCTGAAATCCATCAACGAAGGAAACTTTATGTCAAAAGACACCACAGAATACAAGGTGAGCACAGACGATATTTATCGGATAAGGCTTGCTTATGGCGAGGTGGATATTAAGGTAGCGGATGTTGATGCAGATGGCAAGCCTACAAAATATGAATCCAATATTGATATTGGTTTTATGTCCGATGCAAAAGTACAGGGAAACAGTGCGCAAATCAGTACAGGTTCTGTGTCTGCGTTTGTATCGGTTGATGTGAATAAAGTGCCTGCTGAGGCAGTGTTTAATATTGATGGTACAGAGTATAGGCTGCTGAAGGGAGATAGCATTTCAGTAGGAGCAAATGTAACCCTTTCCTATGACGAGAATGGCACTTTTAAGATTGTAGATACAAATATGGAACCAAATGAAACTGCTTCTATTGGCAGCAATATTACAAAAGATTCCTCGGGCAAGAGTGTTGTGACCTTTGATGAAAAGTTTAAGACATCTCTTGCAATTAGCAACTATTATCCATCTGGTTCTGATGATAATGCATATCTTTCTGTAGTAGGAGAAAACAATGCAGATAAAATCACTTATATTGCTGATACAGGAGAACTGTTGCTTGGTGAGAATATTAAGAAACGACTTTCAGAGCTTCCATCCAATACAGAGCTGCGTGTGACTTATGAGAAGTCAAACTGGAAGGAGAATGACCTCGACCCAGTGCATTACTTCTATACAGAGCGCACCACAAAGTCTTCCTCCGGCAAAGATAAGACCATCAAATACAATGAAAATTTCCTAGTGGACCCGTCTGCAAATGGAAAGCAGATTATTGAGTATGATGTTGGCAACAATCAAAGTCTGCGTGTTAACACGACAGCCGACGAAGTGTTCACACATGATATTGGCAGGGATATGGAGGAAGTTGTCGAGATGCTCAAGGAGTATGGAAGTCTGGAAGAAAGCCTGAATACTGTTGAGAGTATGATCAAGTCAGAAAAGTATGACGGGGATGAGCTAAAGCGATTGGAGGAACAGAAGGCAGCACTCGGCGAGGCGATGACTCGTGTGGGTGACAAGATTAACAAGCGCTGTCAGGCGCTGATCAAAGATGGCGACAACTACTTTGAGCGTGCGCAGTTGGCAGAGACAGATTGTGGTTCCAGAGAGTCCAGACTACGCCTGATCCAAAATCGTCTGAGTATGCAGCAGACAAATTTTGGAGAGTTGGTAAGCGAAAATGAAGATGCAGATTACACAGATTTGGTGATTCAGCTAAAGAGCATTGAGATGACTTATGAGGCAGCTCTGTCTTCCATCAGCTATGTGATGCAGACCTCGCTGTTGGATTTTGTCAGATAAAAGATTATACTTACAGTAAATAAAATTTGCCGTAAGTATCGCACCAGCTGCGAAGCAGCATATTTCCTTATGCGGCTGTGTGCATCACTTTATACTGGCGGTCGGTTTTTTTGACCGCCAGTATAGATGACAATATATGAGACTGAAATGGAGTGAAAAAAGTATGGTAGAAGTAGATACTAGAATATTTGGCAGGATTGCGATTGAAGATGAGAAAGTGATCCGTTTTGAACATGGCATACTGGGATTCCCCGATTTGAAGGATTTTACCCTGATTTTTAATGAGGATAAGGGGGCAGAGTCAAGTATTAAATGGCTCCAATCTTTACAGGAGCCAGCATTTGCAATGCCAGTCATGAATCCTGACTTGGTGATTCCAGGATACAGCCCGAAATTTTCAGCGGATCTTTTGAATCCACTCGGAGATAATCTTGACAGTGAGAATATCTTGATGTTTGTGACAGTGACTGTGCCAAAGGATATCACAAAGACCACCGTAAATCTGAAAGCGCCGATAATTGTCAGCATAGAGAACCGCAAGGCAGTGCAACTCATCAGTGATGATGACGCATACAGCGTAAAGCACGCCATCTATGAGGAGCTGATGGCACAGAAAGCAGTACAAGCATAAGACTAAGAAAGAGGGCAGGTGAATGACATGCTGGCACTATCAAGAAAAAAAGGCGAAGCCCTGATGATCAACAATGACATTGAGATTACAGTGCTTGACATTAAGGGAGAACAAGTAAAAATAGGTATCAGCGCACCGAAGGAGGTACCAGTATACCGCAAGGAAGTATATATCCAGATACAGGAAGCAAACAAGGAAGCGTCTGCAAACATGGAAGGTATGGAGCAGCTCGCAAGTTTATTTGGAAATAAGAAATAAAATGGTATAAAAGAGTAACGAAAGTGTTACTCTTTCTTATATTATGCAAACGAGCGTTCAAAGGAAATATGTCAGTAAAGACCAATGCCAGCGAATCTTGGACTGTCCAGTATCCTGCCCAATTGGAGTGCTTTCAGACAAAGGAGGAACTGCGACCCATAGAGGATTTGCGACTAGACAGGCGCACTATTATAATGCATGGCAGAAATATGCCATAATGACAGATAAACTTTTGACGCAAGCAGGTATAACAGAATAGAATATATAGAAAAGCATATTTATTGTCAGAATTGTTTGAATATTTGGAAAAAACTGAATATTCTGAATATTATAAATGGGGTTGCATCTTGCGGATTTTTGTTATAGAATAATAAAGCAGACCGAAAGAAGAAACAGATCGGCATACTAAATAACATAATAATACAGTATTTGCAACAAAATAAAAAATTTATGCAAAATATTAAAAATAGCTATAAAGTATTTTCGACACCGGCCGATATATATAGCAAAGGTTGAAATAATCAAATCTTTCGTGCAAAAGCTACATTTAGTTATTACAGTTAATAACCGGAGATGGCTGCATATAGCAGGCGCGCCAACCAAGCGGCTGACTTCGGATATTATATAAAGGTTACAACTTAATATCGGATTTAGATATTGAGTGTAATAGATCGCAGTGATGGAATATCACTGCAAGGACAACTAAATATATAAAAACGCGCGTGTCATAGAAATGGATAAAAGGATTTGTCCATAGACACACCTCGGATAAGGATATCTGGGGAGGCAATCACAAGGAGGTAAATTTATGGTAGTACAGCACAATCTTAGAGCTATGAATTCTAACAGAATGTTAGGCATCACACAGGGAACTCTCAATAAGTCTACAGAGAAATTGTCATCAGGCTACAAGGTAAACAGAGCAGCAGATGACGCAGCAGGTCTCTCAATTTCCGAGAAAATGAGAAAACAGATTAGAGGACTTACACAGGCTTCTTTGAACGCAGAAGATGGTATTAGTTCTGTGCAGACAGCAGAAGGTGCTTTGACAGAAGTTCACGATATGCTACAGCGTATGAATGAGCTGGCAGTAAAGGCTTCTAACGGCACAAACTCTCTCTCTGACCGTCAGACAATCCAGGATGAGGTTGATCAGCTCCTTACAGAAATTGACCGTGTTGCTGAGACAACAAAGTTCAATGAGACATATCTGTTAAAGGGCGACACAGATAAGGTTACTAAGTATGCGTCAGCAAAGGATGCAGGTATTACAGGTCAGATGACAGAAGGTGCTACAAGCGCTACATTTACGATGAGTGCATTGAAACTTGGCGATACGATTACAATTGGTGGTACAAAGTATACAATTGGTACAACAGATGCGTCAAAGGTAAAGGGTTCTATTGGTGTAGCACAAGGTGGTGAGCAGGTTACTGTAAACGGAGTCCAGTACACAGTAGCAAAGGATGCTACAGAAGTGAATGTTGACAAGAATATTCTTACAATTGCATCGATTCAGGCAAAAGTAACTTCTGGAAGTACAGCAATCTACAATGGCAAGACCTACAATGTTATGACAGATAATGTTGATGCAACAAAGAAAAAAGGTACCACTGGAGATGGTATCGATGATGTAGATGCAACAGTAATTAATACAACGGCTGCATACAAAAAGATTCAACAGGAGTTGAGACTTGCTAACACAATAGGAACAGATGCAACTACAAGTTATCTTAATAAGACACAGGTTGCGGTTTCATCTGCAATAGTAGGCACGACAACAATTGGATTCTCTATCACAAAGGGAACTTATCAGCAGCAGGAAGCTCTGAACTTTAGTCTCCATGTAGGTGCTGATGCAGATATGACTAACAAGATTTCAGTAAAGATTGATACAATGGATACAGCAGGGCTTGGCATTAAGGGCTTGAATGTAAAGGATACTTCAGGAGCAGCAGCAACTTATGCTATCGATGCAATTGCAGATGCAGTGGCAAAGGTATCCGCTCAGCGTTCATTACTCGGTGCAGTACAGAACAGATTAGAGCATACAATTAACAACTTGGATAACGTTGTTGAGAATACAACAGCAGCAGAGAGCCAGATTCGCGATACAGATATGGCTACAGAGATGGTTAAGTACTCTAATAACAATATCCTTTCACAGGCAGGCCAGTCAATGTTAGCACAGTCTAACCAGGCAAACCAGGGTGTACTTAGTCTGTTAGGTTAATGATTACATAGTAAATCATAATAGATTTATATAATATAAAAACCCCACCGCAAATGCGGTGGGGTTTTTATGCACATGGGCACCCAAAGGAAGTATGTCAGCAAACTGAGTAGATGATTATTTCAACTATTGACCTCTCACATATCTCTATACCCTGCTGCCAATGTGAGAGAATACTGGATAGTAGATCCAATGAAACAAACCATTCTGGCTTATGATATGGAAGATGATTCAACGCCAACTATTTATTCTTTTACAGATATTGTAAAAGTTCATATTTATGATGATTTGTCAATTCATTTTTTCAGAGCTGGATTTTGGTATCTAAGTTAACATAATTGATTTACTTTTTGATATTATTTGAATAATTGAAAAAAATCAAAAAAATAAAAAAATATTGCAAAAAAGACTAAAGTATTTTGAATACACTCCGATATATATAGTGTAAGCAACAAGAATACAGCTTACAAGACAATTGAATATAGAATGGGATAGTACAACAAAATGTAACTTACATGGATAGTATAGTTACAACAATCAAAGTAATTTAAAGGTAGGCAAAAGGAATTGCCACGGGTAAAAGGAATTGCCCGCAGACACTGTGATGTCCAAATCTAAATATGTCACGGTGAGTACAAGGAGGTATAATTATGGTAGTACAGCATAATCTTAGAGCAATGAATTCTAACAGAATGTTAGGTATCACACAGGGGACTCTCTCCAAATCTACAGAGAAATTGTCATCAGGCTATAAGGTAAATAGAGCAGCCGATGATGCAGCAGGTCTCTCAATTTCCGAAAAAATGAGAAAACAAATAAGAGGACTTACACAATCTTCTTTGAATGCAGAAGATGGTATTAGTTCTGTGCAGACAGCGGAAGGTGCATTGACAGAAGTGCATGATATGTTACAGCGTATGAATGAGCTGGCAGTAAAGGCAGCAAATGGCACAAATTCTCTCTCTGACCGCCAGACAATTCAAGATGAGGTATCTCAGCTTTTGACAGAAATTGACAGAGTAGCAGAGACAACCAAGTTTAATGAGACATACTTGTTAAAAGGTGATGCAGATAAAGTGACTATTTATGCATCAGCAAAAGATGCAGGTATTACAGGTTTGATGACAGAAGGTGCAACAAAAGCTACATTTACTATGAATGCACTAAAACTCGGTGATACCATTACAATTGGCGGTACAAAGTATACAATTGGTACAACGGATGCGTCAAAAGTACAGGCTTCTATTGGTGTAGCACAGAGTGGTGAGCAGGTTACTGTAAACGGAGTTCAGTACACAGTAGCAAAGGATGGTACAGAAGTGAATGTTGACAAGAACATTCTTACAATTGCATCGATTCAGGCAAAGATAAATGAAGGAAGTGTAGCAATTTACAATGGCAAGACTTACAATGTTATGACAGATAATGTTGATGCAACAAAGAAAAAAGATACCACTGCAGATGGTATCGATGATGTAGATGCAACAGTAATTAATACAACGGCTGCATACAAAAAGATTCAACAGGAGCTGAGACTTGCTAATACAATAGGAACAGATGCAACTACAAGTTATCTTAATAAGACACAAGTTGCGGTTTCTGATGCAATAAAAGGCACAACAACGATTGGTTTTGCTATTACAAAGGGAACCTATCAGCAGCAGGAAGCATTACATTTCAGTCTTCATGTAGGTGCAGATGCAGATATGACCAACAAGATTTCTGTTAGAATTGATACAATGGACACAGAAGGACTTGGCATTAGAGGTCTGAATGTTAAGGATACTTCAGGAGCAGCAGCGACTTATGCAATTGATGCAATTGCAGACGCAGTAGCAAAAGTATCTGCACAGCGTTCTTTACTCGGTGCAGTACAGAACAGATTAGAACATACAATCAACAACTTGGATAATGTAGTGGAGAATACTACAGCGGCTGAAAGTCAGATTCGTGATACAGATATGGCTACAGAAATGGTGAAATACTCTAATAACAATATTCTTGCTCAGGCAGGTCAGTCAATGCTGGCACAGTCTAATCAAGCAAACCAGGGTGTACTTTCACTTCTAGGCTAATGATTGTATCATTCATATCGGGTATTACTTTGGTACTATCCATTTAACATATACAAAGGGGAAGCCATTTGGACGGTTTCCCTTTTGGCATTTATACACACGAACGCGGAGAGGAAATATGCGGTTAAAACCGCCCGCGTCCGGCGCGTGGGCAGGGGGAATATTATGTCAAAAATACCGATTTCTGTTTGCATCATTGCAAAGAATGAAGAAAAATTTATTGAGGAGTGTCTAAAGCACCTGCAGCCTTATGGCTTTGAGATTGTTGTGACAGATACAGGTTCTACGGATAGAACCAGAGAGATTGCAGAGAAATATGCAGACAAAGTGCTTGATTTTGTATGGATTAATGACTTTAGTGCGGCGAGAAATTTCTGTGTGGCGAATGCCACTAACAACTGGATACTAATTCTGGATTGTGACGAGTATGTTTGTAAAGCGGATGCGAAAGAGCTACAGGCGCTTACAAAAAGATATCCTCACTTTGTCGGCAGCATTCGACTCAGAAATATATCCTATGTAAATGGTAAAAAAGAGTTTACTACAGATGATGTGATTCGCTTTTATGATAGGCGATATTATCGTTTTGTATTGCCCATCCATGAGCAGATTACATATATGGAAGATGATAGAATTGGCGATCCTGTCAACAATTTCATGCTTCCTATAGAAGTAGAACATTATGGATACGCAGTATCAGAAGAAGAAAAAATTAAGAAAAATCAGCGGAACCTGGAGTTGTTATATGACGCGATTGCAAAGAATCCAAACGATCCATACATGTATTTTCAGGCAGCACAGTCAGAGCGTGTGCTTAGAAATATTGAGAAGGCAATTCCTCTGTATGAAAAATCATTGGCGCTGAACGACAATATTGCATATCCATATGTGGAAGTTGGAATCGAAATGTTGGCAGGGCTTTATATGCAGGTACAGCGCAGTGATGATGCGCTGGCACTGATGGAGCAGTATGAAAAAACATGCCAATCGGCAAAGTTTACCTATGCACATGCACAAGTATATTATAACAGTGGTAATGTGTTGAAGGCGTTAGTGCTTTTTATTAAGACTTCAATCCTTCCTGATACGGATACGCTGGGGGATGATTTGCTTCAGTGTTATCGATATATTATCAATATTTATAACGATATGGGGAATGCAGAGATGGTCTGGGCATTCCGCGAGAAATATGAACAGTGCATTATAGAACGCAATAAAAAAGAGTAGGAAGTAATCTTCCTGCTTTTTTTATGCACAGCCCCGTGCAGAGGAAATATGCCGCTAAGGCGGCGCATGGGGCGCGGCGAGTAGGGGAAGGCGGCTCTTCCCTACTCGATTGCACACGCCAATGCAGAGGAAATTTGTCATTGTAAAGAAGTTTTGATAAAACCATAATTGTGCTAATTGCATCTAATAAATAAAATATAGAAAAAACTTTAAAAATTTTCAGACAACTATAAAGTATCGGCAATATATACCGATATATATTATGTGAATGAGGAATTGAATGACAACTCATTCAACAGGAGAACCGGTAAGACTTTAGGTTGATGCCGATAATGGAATTTAAAGAAATTTCCGGGGAATATAAAATTAAATAAGGTTAAAGATGTAACAATGGTGGGCGAAAGGAGTCGCCTATGTCAGTCACAGGTGAGGAGTTGCTTGTGGCAATTACAAGGAGGTAATATTATGGTAGTACAGCACAATCTTAGAGCAATGAACGCAAATAGAATGTTAGGAATTACGAACAGTGGCTTATCGAAATCTTCAGAGAAGCTTTCTTCAGGATATAAAATTAACCGCGCAGCGGATGATGCAGCAGGACTTTCCATATCGGAAAAAATGAGAAAGCAGATTAGAGGTCTTACTCAGGCTTCTACCAACGCTGAAGATGGTATCAGTGCAGTACAGACAGCAGAAGGTGCATTGACAGAAGTGCATGACATGTTACAGCGCATGAACGAATTGGCAGTAAAAGCGGCAAATGGCACAAATTCTATGTCAGATCGTCAAACAATTCAGGACGAAGTTACTCAGTTGCTTACAGAGATTGATCGTGTGGCAGAGACAACAAAGTTTAATGAAATTTATCTGTTAAAAGGCGATGCAAATAAGGTGAAGAAGTATTTGAGCGCGAAGGACGCAGGCATAGAGGGTGCGCTTTATGACGGAGCGAAAACTGCTACATTCAGTATGGCAGAATTGAAGATTGGTGATACAATTACGATTGCAGGCAAACAGTATAATATCGGAACTGAGGATAAAGCTGCGATTGTGGCTTCGATTGAAGTGGCAACTGCAGGTGAACTGGTAACAATAGACGGAACACAGTACACAGTGGCAAGAGAAGATGCGAGTGATGTGAATGTTGACAAAAATATTCTGACGATTGCTTCCATCACAGCGAAGATCGCAGAGGGAAGCACAGCACTCTACAATGGCAAGACATACCATGTTATGACAGACAAGGACACAATAAAAGGTGTAGATGATGCAGATGCTTCCGTTATCACAACAAAAGTTGCATATGCTAAAATTCATCAAGAATTAAGACTTGCAAATAACATTGGTGTGGATTCCAGCACGCAGGCGAACGTTACATATTCCGCGGTACCAGTAAACGAAAAGATCAATTTCTTTATTGAGAAAGGTCAGAGAGAACTGCAAGAAAGATTACACTTCGGTTTACATGTTGGCGCAGATTCTGATATGAGCAATAAGATTATTGTTTCAATCGATGCATTGGATACTAGGGGATTAGGCATCCGTGGTCTAAATGTGAAGGACGATTCAGGAGCAGCAGCGACATATGCAATTGATGCAATTGCAGATGCAGTCGCACAAGTTTCCGCACAGAGATCGCTTCTCGGTGCAGTTCAGAACAGATTAGAGCATACCATTAATAACCTGGATAACGTAGTAGAGAACACAACAGCAGCAGAAAGTCAGATACGTGATACAGATATGGCTACAGAGATGGTGAAGTTTTCTAACAATAACATCCTTGCTCAGGCAGGTCAGTCAATGCTGGCACAGTCTAATCAAGCAAATCAGGGTGTACTCAGTTTGTTACAGTAACCATCGTTTCCGCTTAATGCGAATGGTTCGATCTACCATGATAAAGGGACTTCCGAAAAATCGGAAGTCCCTTTTAAAAAGTATTGTTTTTTGCGTCATATTCATATAAAATAAAATTATACCATTAATTTTTCAATGTGATTTGACGATATAATAAATGAAATAAGTATGATTGCAGCATGCGTGACATGGAGGTGATTAGCATGTATATGGAGCCTATAGCAGGAGTGAAAAATCAGAAAGCAGTTCCACAGAATACAAGGGTGTCCAATCAAACATCAGCACCCAAGACTGCAGAACTAAAAAAGACAGAATCCATGGAGGGAGAGAGCAACAGGAAACAGGTAGAAATTTCAAAGGGATCAGATGAATCAGTGACGCTGTCAGTTATGGCAGATGACCAGCTTGTAGATGACCAGAAAAATGTGAATCTGGACAGCTTGAAAAAGGTTGTAGAGCAGGCAATCGCAGCAATGCCTCATGCAGATGCAAAGTTTGGCGTTCATGATAAGACCAATCGTATTATTATTAAATTAGTGGATAGGGAGACGCAGGAGGTTATCAAAGAGATACCACCTGAGAAAACCCTTGATTTATTGGCAAAAAGAATGGAGCTGGCTGGCGTATTAGTTGATCAGAGACTATAATTGTAGCGAGATTGATGAATGTAAAGTGGAGGGATTATAATGTCAGATTTATTGAGAATGACTGGTATGTATTCGGGAATGGATACGGAGGCAGTGATACAGCAACTGGTTAAGGCAAAAGCGCAAAAAGTGACGAATTTGAAGAATGACCAGAAAAAGCTTGAGTGGAAGCAGACTTTGTGGCAGGATTTGAATAAGAGAATTTATAAGCTCTATACAGGCACGCTGTCCAATATGCGATTGACAGGTAGTTATGCCAAAAAGAAGACAAGTATTTCTGATCCTACAAAGGCGACAATCACAGCGAGTGAGGGCGCTGTCAACGGGACACAGACATTGGAGGTAAAGCAGATTGCAAAAGCAGGATATCTGACAGGTGCAACGGTATCTATGAAGAGAAAAGGCGAGGTGCCAATCTACAGTGATGAAAAGGTGAATGATTCTTTAGATGGTGTTACTCCAGCAGATAAGGAACAGTATATAAAAGAGTTTGGTTCTGAAAAGACACTGGAAGCTTTAGGCGTAGGTGACGGAACTTTGACAGTGACTGCAAACGGAAAAACATTTACAGTTGATGCCAAGAAAGAGGACAGCATAAAAGATTTTATACAAAAGTTTAATAATGCAGCAGCGGCGGCGACTGGTGGAGCTGTTGATATTAAAATGGAGTATAATAAAGGTAAGATCACTGTTAGCGGAACAGATGCCGACGCAGGTTTTAAAATGTCAAGTAGCGCACCTTCTGGCAGCAACAAAACCATCCTGCAAGGACTTGGATTGGCTGATGCGAGCGAGAATCAGACAGGCACATTTATCGGTCATGCGATTACTGAAAAAGGAGATATTTATCTGCCAGGAGATTTCAAGAATTATTCCGAGAAAGATAAAGACTACAAGGCAAAAGTTAGCGATATCACACCAGATTTAGTAGGCAAGAAACTGCGATTGACTGTTGGCACTGGAGCGGATGCGAAAGTTACAATCGTGGAAATCACAGCAGACATGGAGATTGGTACACTGACTTCCAAGTTGTCAGAGGGTGGAGTCAAGGCGTCGTTTGACGAGCAGAACCAGAGATTTTTTATCAGTTCTACAGGGACAGGAAATAAAAATGAGTTTACACTTGAGGGATTGGACGAGAATAATCGGACAGATGATTCTGCGTTGATTGACCTTGGCCTTCTTGTCGGACATAAATATGGCAATGGTTCAGAGAGCACCCGAATTGAAGGACAGGATGCTGAGATTATATTAAATGGTGCAAAATTTACATCAGATACAAATACAATTACAGTGAATGGTCTTAGCATTACTGCAAGTGCGGTGACGGATGAGGAGGTCACGATCACGACGGATACCGACTATGATGGTATTTATGATATGATTAAGGACTTCATCACAGAATATAACGATATTATGAATGAGATGACGAAACTTTACAGTGCAAATTCTGCTAGAAAGTACACCATGCTCAGTGATGAAGAGAAAGAAGCCATGACAGATGATGAGGTCGAGAAGTGGGAGAGCACGATTAAAGATTCTCTGCTCAGAAGAGACAAAGATTTGAACGCTGTTATGGAGTGCATGAGAGGTGCAGTCAATAAGGGATATGATATTGGCGGTCAGACATTGTTCCTCGTGAATTTTGGTGTGGGAACAGGCAGTTATTTTGACACGGAGAAGGGAGAACGAAACGCTCTTCACATCTTTGGTGACAGTGATGATGACAAGTATTCAGATAAGGATAACGACCTTAAGGCAGCAATCGCAAAGGATCCAGATCAGGTGATTGAACTTTTTGCAGCCATGAGTAAAGATATGTACGACTCTCTTCAGAAAACTATGGCGAGTACAGATTATCGGAGTATCTATAAAGTATATGATGATAAGCGCATGAAGATTGATTACGATAACTATACAAAGAAGATTAAAGAGGAAGAGAAAAAATTAAACGCTTTTGAGGATAAGTGGTACAAGAAGTTCTCTGCGATGGAAGTGGCACTGTCAAAACTGCAGTCTAGCCAGAATTCCCTTGCAAGCATGTTGGGACAATAAACATCATTATAAAGTACTTTAATATATTTTTTAGAGTATTTTCTAAAAGAAAGAAGGAATCGAATGCTCAAACAAAATGGATACGCACAATATCAAAATGCCAAAATTATGACTGCATCACCTGCAGAACTTACCTTGATGCTCTATGACGGTGCGATCAAGTTTGGAAATGTCGCGATATTAGCGATGGAAAATAAAGATCCTGGGAAGGCACATGAGAATATTGTCAAGGTGGAAAAGATTGTTCAGAATTTCAGGGATACACTCGACAGAAAGTATGCAGTATCACAGGATTTTGAAAATGTGTATGTATATCTTTTGAGACGATGCCACGAAGCAAATATTGCGAAAGATCCTGAGATTATGGAAGAAGTGCTAAAGCATTTAAGATCGATGCGAGATAACTGGAAAGAAGTTATGAAGAAAGTTGCAGGAGATAAGACCAATCCGACTGCTCAGGCAAGAGTTGCAGGTGGAAAGGGAAATGCGGCATCTTACACAAGGACTGGAACCTATTAGACTGATCGAACGCGGAATTGCTAATTGCGAATGAAAGGGAAACAGACATGACGGAAAACTATCTGCAGATTATGACAGAAAGTCTGGAAAAAAAGATTGAGGTACTTGATCAGATATATGAGCTTAACAAACGCCAGCTTGAAGCATCGAGTGTTAGACCTTTTGATGTGGAGGCATATGATGCCATCATGGATGAGAAAGGGGAACTGATTGAAACACTTGAACGTCTTGATGATGGATTCACTACTACTTATGAGTTGGTCAAAGATACTGTTCAGAAAAATCCTGAACAGTACAGAGTGCAAATACTGCGGATGCAGGAACTTGTAAGAGAGACAGTTGACAAAGGAGTTTCAATTGAGGCACAAGAGAAGCGTAATAGGGCTTCTATGGAGGTTGCTTTGAGTTCTAAGCGTATGGAGATGAAAGAACACAAAGTATCTGCGAATGCAGCAGCACAATATTACAATGCTGTTAGCAAATTAAACAGGGTTGATCCACAGCTTATGGATCGCAAAAAATAGGATGTTATAACGTCATGGATGACGCGCAGGCATATGGAATGATATGCCTGCGCGTCTTATATTTTATATATGCAGGGTGAGCTTGTCTTATTGGAACAATAATAGAAGGAGTATAGAAATGTCAAAAGTGCCAATATCGGTATGCATTATTGCTAAAAATGAGGAAAAATTTATAGAGGACTGCTTAAAACATCTGCAGCCATATGGCATGGAGATTATCGTTACAGATACGGGATCTACTGATAGAACGAGAGAAATTGCTGAGAAATACGCGGATAAGGTTGTTGATTTTGCGTGGATAAAAGACTTTAGTGCTGCTAGGAATTATTGTGCTTCCTTTGCGTCGAATAATTGGATTTTGGCATTGGACTGTGACGAGTTTGTCAATGCAATTGATATTAAAATCCTTAGGATGCTTATGCAAAAGTATCCTAGACATACAGGGGTTTTGCGACTAAAGAATATAACACATGATGATAAGGGGCAGGCAGGTTATGTCAATACAGATTTAACGCGGTTTTACAATAAAAATTATTATACGTTTGACTATGCCATTCATGAGCAGGTTTGCACAAAAGATCTCTCCAAGCGAGATGATCCAATGGATGCTTTTTTGCTGCCAATGGATGTTGTTCATCATGGATACGCGCTTGACGACGAGACGATGAAGAAAAAACAGAAGAGAAATCTGGAATTACTTTATCAGGAGTTGGAGACAACACCCGATAAAGGGTATATTTATTTTCAGATTGGGCAGTCTCTCATGACACTAGAAGGCGCAGACAAGGCGATTGAGGCTTATGAAACAGGAATGGGATGTATTAACAATTTTGAACGATATTATGTGCCAGAATTGATTATGTCTCTGGCGGGGACTTATGTCAGTGTAGACCGGACTTCAGATGCGCTTTCGTTGTTGGAGCGGTATGCGTCGCAGTTTAACACTGCTAAATATGTATATGCGTATGCAAATACGCTGTGGGCGGCGAATCAGATTTTGCAGGCGCTTGGCAATTATATTAAGGTGATTATGATGAAAGATGCGGAGACACTAGGAGGAGAATTGTCGAGCTGCTATGGACGAATTATACAGATCTATGAAGCATTTGGTGAGAAGGAAATGGCAGAGAATTTTCATCAGAAATTCCTTACATACTATGCGGATAAAGAAAGTGTGGTAAATAGAGAATAGGCAGTACAGGGGGAAAAGCAGCATGTCAAAAATACCAGTGACAGTATGTATTATTGCCAAAAATGAAGAAAAACATATTGAGGAGTGCCTAAAGCACTTGAAAAAATATGATATGGAAATTATTGTAACGGATACAGGTTCTACAGATCGCACAAAAGAAATTGCGGGGCATTATGCGGATAAAGTTGTTGAATTTGAATGGATTGATGATTTTGCTGCGGCAAGGAACTATTGTGCTTCTTTTGCATCAAACAATTGGATACTGGTGATTGACTGTGACGAGTATGTAAACAGCATCAATGTCAAGGGTTTGCGGATAATGATGCAGAAATATCCGCGCTATACAGGTGTTATCAGACTAAAAAATTTGATTGTACGATCAGACGGGGAGATTGGTTATGTCTCGGACGATGTACCGCGAATGTACAATAAGAACTTTTTTCATTTTGCGTTTCCAATACATGAACAGATTCGATATAAAGATCCAGCCAAAAAGGATGAGGCGATGGATGCTTTTCTAATACCAATGGAAGTGATCCATCATGGATATGCGCTTACAGGCGAAGACATGGAGAAGAAGCAGAAACGAAATCTGGAATTGCTGCGCAAAGCGATAGAGCTAAACCCTAAAGATGGATACAATTATTTTCAGATAGGACAATCTCAGTTTGTGCTAGGGAATGTCGATGCTGCAATTGAAGCTTATGAGAAGGGAATGAGTTTGATTGACAGCACAGAGAACCTTTTTGTCCCAGAGATGATTATGTCGCTTGCAAAAGCTTATCGGACAAAGGATAGATTTCCAGAGGCGTTAGCGCTTATGGAAAAGTATAACAGTGTCTATGACACAGCAAAGTATAATTATCTATATGCAAATCTTCTCAAGGAAAATGACCAAGTAATCAAGGCGCTTATGATATATGTCAAAGTGACAATGATGAAGGATACCGATACATTAGGAGATAATTTGCTGTCATGCTATGCGAACATTATACAGATATATCATGCGATGGGGAATCAGCAGATGGTGGATATCTTTACGGAGAAACTGCGCAAATGCGAGGAGGAAAACGAACGCATTCTAAAAAGTGAATAGATTTTTTGGAATAGATTTAAGGAGGTGAGGTCTGGCAGAGTGAACACGTCGAATCAAGGAAGAAGATAACACGACACCTAACGATATGGAAATCAGGGGGAAAATTTTATAATAGTAGCACATAATCTTAAGGCTATGAATAGCCAGAGACAATTATCTATTGTAAGCGGTACAGTATCAAAGAAAGCAGAAAAACTGTCCAGTGGATATAAGATTAACAGGGCGGCGGATGACGCAGCAGGTTTGTCTATATCAGAGAAGATGAGAAAGCAGATTAGAGGACTTACAAAAGCGACAGAGAATGCGGAAGATGGAATATCTATGGTACAGATCGCAGATGGTGCACTCAATGAAGTACATGATATGCTCCAGCGTATGAATGAGCTCTGTGTGCAGGCAGCGAATGGTACAAATTCCATATCGGACAGACAGAATATCCAAGATGAAGTATCACAGCTTATCACGGAGATTGACAGGGTGGCGGAGACAACCAAGTTTAATGAGACTAACTTGCTCGATGGCAGTATCGCAAAGCCAGGCAGAAATGCATTTACAACAGCTATCAACAACAGAAAAATTGAGGCAATCAAGGAAAAGTATGAGGACGACAAGAAGAAGGTATTTGAACGTTTGACAGCGCTGAATGGTGCAAATGCAGGACAGGAAGTCACCGCACAGCAGTTGGCTGAAATGGATGGCACGAAACTTATCTATACAGTTTCCTATGATTTTAAGACAACACAGACTGGAGATGGTAATTCTCCAGTAGATGGTCTTAATTCACCGATACTAGATCATGCAAATACTATGATTCCAATACTTCAGGAATCAATTGTGCCCCAGGCGGTTCAGTCTTTGCTCAGCGCATATCCAGATACGTTTGGGTATCTAAGTGGTTCTGAGATTGGGATTGGACTTGTTATGTATAACGATCCGAGTTCAAGTGTATTGGCATCGGCAGGCTTAAAGTTTGGCGGCAGTGATACTTTGGGATTTAATCTCAGTGTTAATATGGCTACTTTGGAACAAAAGTGGGATACAGGCACAAATAGTTTGACAGAAGCAGGTAGAGATGACTTGGAAGTGACAATCGTTCATGAGATGATGCACACTCTGATGTATGAGGCACTTACAAATGGTATGACAGGAAAAGTGGATAATGAGTTTGGCAAGGATACCTTTCCACTGTGGTTTATTGAGGGAATGGCACAGACAGCAGCAGGCGGATGCTATGATGGAAATGACTGGGTAAGAGGACTTGGAATTAGCGAAAACTCTTCGGAAGCAGATATTAAAAATGCGCTCAATAGAGTACCACTCACACAGTCGGGAAACGGCGGTGCAGCGGATTATGGTACAGGTTATCTTGCGAGTATGTATTTGGGTTATCTTGCAGCAGGTGGAAATTCTGTGGCACAGGCAGATATCAGTAGCGGACTTGACAAGGTGATGAAGGAGATTAGAGACGGAGCCAGCTTAGATGATGTTGTACAGAAGTATACAAATAAGTCTTTAAAAAACTTCCAGAAAGAGTTTGGGACAATGGGTGCTTCCTTTGTAAAGCAACTTGTCACTGAAGTGAAAGATGGAACAGGCGGCGTGGCTACAGGAAGTTATAATAAAGCTTCTAATGGCGGTTCCGATATTTTGTCAAATGCAGATATTACTGGTTCGGATCTGTTATTGTTTAAGGTAAGCGATACAGATCAGTGGATATATAATCAGTATCCGGCTGACCAGATGCCAATTTACGAAGGCGGCACAGCGACAAACGGTAAAGGATACAGTGATGGCCCACTTGAGATCGTTGCAAATAAGCGCGCGATAGGTTTTGGTTCTGCACTTCATGTAGGTGCAGATGCCGATATGACCAATAAACTGATTGTCTATATTGACGCTATGGATGCAGAGAGTCTTGGTGTGGACAAAGTAGATGTCCGCACAGTCGATTTGGCGACAATCTCTATTGAACGGGTAGCACTTGCAATTGCGCAGGTATCTGCACAGCGTTCTGAGCTTGGTGCATATCAGAATCGTCTGGAGCATACTGTAAACAATCTTGGGAATGTTGTGGAGAACACAACAGCAGCAGAGAGCCAGCTCCGTGATACAGACATGGCAAAAGAAATGGTGGCATATTCAAATGCAAGTATCTTACAACAGGCAGGACAATCCATGCTAGCACAGACAAATCAAAGCAATCAAGGAGTGCTTTCTCTAGTTGCATAGACGCTAATAAAAATACTTAAAACCCTTATGTAGATAATGAATTTAACAAAAAAGTATATGTGGATGCATATACTTTTTTGTTTGAATTGTCTGAATATAAATTAATTTACATAAAATTTGAAATAATTAGTTGACATAGTCTGACAATTCAGTTATAATACAATTATTAAGGGAGATGACATAAAATTGTGTCATTAAATTAATATATAAAGGATTGATTGTTTTTCACAAGGAGGTAAAATATGGAAATCAGAAGTAATTTTATGTATGGAAACAAGGCAGTGAACGAGTCTTACACAGCAAAGGCAAATAAGCTTGGGACAGGGAAAAAGATGTCAGAGGCATCTTCCGATGCAGCATCTCTTCAGATTAAGACAAAGACCAATGAGGTGTCTGAGTCGGCGATTGAAAATGTCAACGCTGCTGCAAGTTCTGCAGAAGATGTAGCGAGGGCTGAGGCAATGATTCATGAGGCAAATCGTCGAATCCTGGAGCAGTCAGATGATTCGGTACTCGCACAAGCAAACCAGTCAACAGAGACAGTTACAAAACTTTTGGATTAGTTAAATAGATAAAAACCGGTCGAAAGACCGGTTTTTTTATGCACAGCCCCGTGCAGAGGAAATATGCCGCTAAGGCGGCACATGGGACGCGGCGAGTAGGGGAAGACAGCTCTTCCCTACTCGATTGTTATGTCAGCTTCTATGCACACAAATTGTATTAATTGTGTATTTTTTTGCAAATATATATTATATTTACATAAAATTATGCCGATAACTAAAATATGGTAAACTTGTTTTATATTACATTTTGAAAAAAGAATAAATAACATATTTTACTGTAGTACAGAAAATATGTTACAATTCACCCCATGCCAGATTTCGTATTGATTTATGATGATTTGGTGTGAATTGCAACAATTGATGCACATAAAATGCGGCAAAGCAGGCATTTTGGCGCTGGCTTCGACACCATGCAGCGAGTGCATGGTGCGGGTGTGAAAAGTAACGAAAAATACCATTGAGGAAGGAGAATCCTATGGTTATACAGCACAATATGGCAGCAGAAAACGGCAAGCGTATGCACAAGATTGTCTCCGGGAAGTTAATAGGAACATCAGAAAAGTTGTCGTCGGGTTATCGCGTGAATAGGGCGGCTGATGATGCGGCAGGACTTTCGATATCGGAAAAAATGCGATTTCAGATTCGGGGGCTTGACAGAGGCTCTGCTAATATTAATGAAGGGATAGGTTATTGTCAAGTTGCTGACGGCGCACTGCATGAGATGCATGATATGCTGCAGCGAATGAATTATCGATACAGGCAGCCAATGGTACCAATTCGGCGGCGGACAGAAGTTATATTGATGATGAGATTCAGATGCTGAAGGCAGAAATTGATCGTATCTGCATCACGACAAAGTATAATCAAGAGTATGTTTTTCGGTGTGAAGATAAGATTGTATCAGATACATGGGAAGTATATAGACTGAAATTTCAAGGTTATCCAGATGATTTATATATTTACAATGATTCTTATGACTGGGATTTAATTCGACCTGCCAGACCTGTTCAAACCATTACAGTATTCAGTTTACGACGCAAGGGTTGACACCACATGGAGCTACAACGACTGATGTATGGCAAGATGTACAGGTTGGAGGGAATACCTATCGATATATAAAGGATCAAAGTGGACAAAATCATACAATATATATTGACGTAGATTCCTTGCAGGGAAGTATCCATAATGGGATAGAGTTCAGTAATACTCTAGTGGAACTATTGGATGAGACAGGATTTGATTTTCACTTCACACAGTATGCAACTAACAAGAATGATGCTGTGTTCTATGCATTTGACAACAGGCCACAATATGCAACAGGTGGAGTATCGTCGGCGACAAATGCCACATTTGATCCCTTTGCCCATGGATTTAAAAATACATTGGATGTCAACCTGTCATTAAGAGATACCGATACCACCACAGCGGGATCAAAGCTTACAATGAATCTGAAATATCAATATAATGTATCGAATTTGTTTGCGCCAGAAAATTTATCACTCACAGAGACATTAGATAATACAGATGGAAAATATATTAAGGATGCAAATGGAAACTATGTAGCATATGCTCCAGCGATACATGGTACAACGGTTGACAGATATAATGTCACAGTAAATGGAATTGACTACAAGGGACAAACGCAAGATGCATATTTTACAGAATATATTAAAAACAAAGTCCTTAAGGATATTGTGGATGCCACCACCATTTCCCTAAAGTCCGATCACTATGTATATGGAAAAGTACAAGCACAAGAAAATGCCAATAAGGCAATGGTAACAGAATATAATACACCATACCAGCTTATTTCGAATCGTTTTCCAGAAAAAATAACGGAAAAAGACGAATACTTAAATATACAGTGCAGCTCGAATACGATTGATTACATTTCAATTCAGAAACAGAGATTATCCATATATCGTATGGGATTGTATAAATTTCAGACACTGACAGAAGATCAGGCGACAAAGGGAATTGATATGGTATCGAATGCATTAAAAATGGTGAGTGCTGTCAGAAGCCGATTTGGCGCATATCAAAACAGATTAGAACATGCCTATGCGATTAATCGCAATACGCATGAGAATACACAGAGTGCAGAGTCTGCGATTCGGGATACTGATATGGCAGAGACTATGGTAGCACATTCCAATAATTCTGTTTTACAGCAGTCAGCGAATGCAATGCTAGCACAAGCCAATCAAGCAAATCGAGGTGTGTTATCATTGTTACAGTAGGAATTTTTAAGAATGTTATCAGTACTTTTGCTATGGTGTGCGAGTTCGTTTTACTGAAACAAATTAAAATTGTCTGGAAAAATTAGGAAAAAGTAGAAAAATTCAAACAATAGTCTTAATTTTCAGAAAATATAACCGATATATATACTGTAAACGGATTTACGGTATAAATGAATGATAAATAATACCTGGTTGATTCAGGGGGAATGGCTAGGAAATATAACAATAAATAATATTATGGGAAAGTTGCTTGGAGAAAGGGATGTCCTGGGCTGCTGAAGGAGGAGAAAAATATGGTAGTACAGCACAATCTTAAAGCTATGAATTCGAACAGAATGTTGAACATTAATACGAAGGCATCTGCACGTTCTACAGAAAAACTTTCAAGCGGCTATCGCGTAAACAGAGCTGCAGATGATGCGGCAGGACTCGCTATATCAGAGAAGATGAGAAAACAGATCCGTGGTTTGACACAGGCCTCCAGAAATGCGGAAGATGGTATTTCTGCGGTGCAGACTGCAGAAGGTGCACTTGCGGAAGTGCAGGATATGCTTCAGAGAATGAATGAGCTTTGTGTTCAGGCGGCAAACGGAACCAACTCTATGACAGATCGCCAATATATTCAGGATGAGATTGATCAGCTTGTGACAGAGCTGGACAGAGTTTCAGAAACAACCAAGTTCAATGAATTGTATCTGTTAAAAGGTGATGACTCCAAACCAGAGAGCCTTGTACATACATATAACTATATTGAAGGCGATAAGCTTGACGCATTAGGAACATCCTCTGTTTTAAATAGCAAGAACCAGCAGGTTATGGTAAATTATAATGGCACAGATATTATCTATGCTGTAAATTCTGCCAGTATTGCGGTTTCTGGGGTATCAAGTCCTATGACAGCAGATGTGATTTCAAAGGGTTCTGACGCTACAAAGTATCTTGATGATACTACCCGTGTTGGTCTGAGTTCATCAGTTACGAGTTTAGGTCTTAAAGGGGAGTATGCAATTTTTAAAAATACAAGATTGGAAAATGAGGATCCAAAAAATATTACAACCAGTTCAATTGATGGGTCAATACGTGTAAACAAAGATGCATATATCTTTGATACAGACACAAAAAATATTATTCGTGTGCAAGCGGGAGAGGATCTTTCTAAGTATATTGACATCGTTGAGAAGGATAAAAAATATACTATGAAGGAACAGTATAGATTGCTCGAAAATGTAAATAAGAACGCAGTGCCACCTATTGCAGCAAAGACATTGGGAATGCCGGATACTACAACTGCCACCATAACAAATAAAGACTTTAAGGGAGCAGTTGCAGAGAATCAACTTTATGATGCTGAAGGCAAAGTTGTGGCAGGCATGGCATTATATAAGTATTTTAATGACAATGGCGATTATACAGGCGGTTTATTTGCTGATAAAGATGCAACAAAGAAAGTTGTGATTGATAAAAATGCGAATGCGGCGAATGGGACCGTTAGCTACAGCAGATACATTATGAAGTGGAGCGAGAAGATTGTAGCACCACTGACCTTCAATGTACATGCAGGTGCAGATTCTGATCTTGAGAATAGAATTTCTGCTACTATCGATACAATGTCAGCGGCAGGTCTGGGTGTCAATAAGTTAAGCAGTAAGTCAATTGGTATTGTTGATCCAACTGGTGATAATGCTAGAGAAGCGATTGATGTTGTTGGAGAGGGATTAAGGAGAGTTTCCACACAGCGTTCTATCCTCGGTGCAATTCAGAACCGTTTAGAGCACACTATCTCGAACTTGGATAACGTTGTTGAGAATACTACCGCAGCAGAGTCCGCAATTCGTGATACAGATATGGCTGATGAGATGGTTAAGTTCTCTAATAATCAGGTATTATTGCAGGCAGGTCAGTCTATCCTTGCACAGGCAAATCAAGCAAATCAGGGTGTTCTTTCCCTGTTACAGTAAAGTTTGTTAATAGAATAGGCTTTTATAGAAAAGGCCGGCCGGAGGTTCCGGCGGTCTTTTCGTTATTTATGCACACGCCGGTGCAGATGAAATATGCCACTAAAGTGGCGCATCGGCGGCGCGCGAGTAGGGAGAAGATAAAATCTTCTTTACTCGATTTACATGGTGTTGGATCTAACGCCAAGAAAGGAGCTGTATGATAAAAAATTTTACAAAAAGAATCGTTAGTATTGGCGTTGCCATCGTTTTAAGTATGAGTAATGTTATGACGGTATCTGCCCAGTCGGGAAATAATAATGTACAATGTACGATAAAAGATGAGAAAAAGGTATTAAACAGTCAGCAGGAGGAATTTATCCAAAAAGTTTTTGAAGAAAATTTCTTGAAAATGTGGGAAAAATACGGCTATCAAAATCAAGCTCCAAATATCACATTTATTATGGATTCCAGCCTTGTTCCAGGAGGCTACTCTGGTGCAGAAATAGGGGACGGTAAAATTGCCTTTGTAGAAAATTCTTTTTCTAATATCAATGAATATTCAGAAGGACTTATTATTCATGAAATGAGTCATGTTGTGCAGGAATACCAAAATGTAAAAACATTTGACTGGCTGTCAGAAGGGCTTGCGGATTATATCTCATCCGAGTATTCCGAACAAAAACTTTCTCTGATTCCTACGCAATATACCCAAGGAGAACTTTATGATGGATATTTGACCACAGCAGGGTTTCTAAAATGGATGGAGAAAGGATATCCCGGCAGTGTGATGAAACTGCATCGCACTATGCAGCAAGGAGCAATAGAATATGAAACTTTTTCGGATCTTACGGGGAAAACACTTGTAGATTTATGGAAGGAATATTCTGGTAAAAGCCTAATTTCTATAGAACAATATTTGTTAAATATAGCAGAAGCATCTGATTATCCTGAGTATAAAAAAAGAAATGCACTGGAAAGATTAGGCAAAATGTATATGAGAGGGGAAGTTGTACCAAAAGATTTAGAAAAGGCTCTTTTCTATTTTGCTAAAGTAGTAGAAAATAAAAATCTACCAGAAGAACAAAAAAAATATGCAATGGCAAAAATAGGGGATATTTATTATTATGAGTACAATGATCCACAGGCAGTTATATGGTATGAAAGGGCACAGGATTACGGCGGAGTAAAATTAGTACTTGGATATATCTATTTAGCAGGAGAATTGGTAGAAAAAGATGTGCAAAAAGCATATGCTTGTTATTTGGATATTGTAAATAATGAAAATTTGTCAGAAGACATGAGACAGCAGGCAATGGCAAAAATAGGGGATATTTATTATTATGAGTACAATGATCCACAGGCAGTTACATGGTATGAAAAGGCAGAAAATTACGGAGATGGCGGAGTAAAATTAGTGCTTGGTAATATTTATTTAGAAGGAAAAATTGTGCAGAAGGATATTCAAAAAGCCCATTCTTATTTTTGGGATATCATACAAAGTGCAGATACAAAAGAAGAATATAAAAAATATGCCACTGATGCTTTGAATAGATAGTTTAAAATAAAATATACCCATAGCATTATGTTATTGGGGTGTGAATTGTAATCTTATTTCTAGAGTAATTGTCCATTTTATTGGTTCAATGAATACCAATGTCAAGGAGGTTTGCGATTTGCAGCCAATAAGTTATAAGCCAGAAGTAGTCAATGGAGAGAATACTTGGTCATGGACATTTGAGTATAAGAATACCCAAAATCAAGTTGGGCTTCAGATTACCCAGAAGGTAACATTACACGCAAAAAATGGGAATGAGAGTCAGTACTAGAACACACTATAGCGAATGAAGAAAATATTGTTGAAAAATACAACGGCTGCTGAGAGTCAGATTCGAGATACGGATATGGCAAAAGAAATGGTATTTTATACAAATCAGAATATTCTTGCCAGGCGGGAGGTTCTATGCTGGTACAGGCAAATCAGATGAATAATGGTGTTCTATCATTGCTGCAGTAAAAATGTATATTTTGCAGTTTTAAAGCGGCAAGTATTTATGAGAATAAAAACTGAATATAGGAGAATTGGACAGGAGGGGATTTTCCCTCCCGTTCTTTTATGCACAGGGGTACGTAAGGAAATTAGCAGCTTTGCTGCACGCACCCCGCGCGGCGAGTAGGGGGAGTACCCTTCCCTACTCGATTGCGCAGACCTGTGCGGAGAAAACGTGCTAATTGGTTGAAGGAAAACAGGGGGATATAAATATGTCAAAAATTCCAATTTCGGTTTGTATCATTGCAAAGAATGAAGAGAAGCATATTGACGAATGCTTGCGTAGACTCAGTCCATATGGCTTTGAGATCATTGTCACAGACACAGGATCAACGGACAGAACTGTTGAGATTGCACGCAAATATACCGATAAAGTTTATACGTTTGAATGGATTAATGATTTTAGTGCTGCCAGAAATTTCTGCGTGACACATGCGTCGAACAACTGGATCTTAGTGTTGGATTGTGATGAGTATGTACATGAGATTGATGTGCCAAAACTGCGCATGATTATGCAGAAATTTCCGCGTTCTATCGGGGAGATTCGACTGAAAAGTATCACGCAAAACAGAGGAAATACAGTCTATGTCACAGATGATGTCAGCAGGTTGTACAATAAAAATTATTATCTGTTTGAAGGTGCAATTCATGAACAATTATGTACAAAAGATTTAAGTAAACGCGGGGAACCAATGAACTGTGTCAGACTGCCAATGGATGTTGTGCATCACGGATACAATCTGACACAAGAGGAAATGTTACAAAAGCAAGAACGCAATTTAACAATGCTGTACAAAGCGTTGGAGGCAGATCCGCAGAACACATATTTGTTATTTCAGGCTGGACAGTCGGAATCTATGCGGAAAAATTATGAGAAGGCAATTGAACTGTATGAGAAAGCACTGCCCATGATAGAGACGATCTCCTGTGAGTATGAACAGTTAATTGTTACATCATTGTCTGTGGCTTATGTAAAGACAAAGCAAAATGACAAAGCAGTTGCACTGATGCAAAAGTATGAAAATCAATGCCAGACAGCCCGTTATATGTTTACACATGCCAATGTGCTGCTTGACACTGGCGATAAGGTAAAAGCACTTTTGTGGTATATTAAGGCGACTGTGATGCCGGATTCAGATACATTGGGAGTGAATCTGATGCATTGTTATGAGAGTATTATTAAAATTTATACAGAGATGGGCAACATAGAGATGGCAAACTTGTTTCAGGCGCGCTATGAGGAGTGCAGGCAGGAAAATGAGAAAGTTGTCAATGGACGATAAAACGTAATTGAGTAGGAAAGATTTATCTTTCCCTACTCGCGCGCCGCCGATGCGCCACTTTAGTGGCATATTTCATCTGCATCGGCGTGCGCATAAACAAAAAATAAAGCAGGAAATCTGCTTTATTTTTTCTGTTCTGGGACAAACATATAAATAAATCTTTCGGATTCTGGCACTTCACTTACAGCCTTATCTAGTTCTAAAGATTCTTTATAATTGTTTAGGCGATTGACAATCTCAGGATTGTTAATATCTTCTTTATTAATCACTTGACGGATATAGTAATAAACTAACAGTTGCAAATCATTTAAATGAAGATAGAGAGGATGCTGGTCAATTTCTTGACAGAGTGTCCGAATGCCATCAAGCTGCGCATGAATGGGATCGATAGCTGCCGAAATCTGATCCATTGTGACAATTAGACGACCCTTGCAAGCGGTGACACCACAGACTTCATCTACATTAGGACGATTGATTTGAGACAGGCGTGTCAGCTCCTTATCACAATGTTCCACGCCTTCTAGCAATCGAAATATTTTATTGTAGGCATTACATAGTGTTTGTAATAAGGTTTCATATTTTTGACAATATTCCATAACAATCCTCCAAGGGTTATAATCTTTATTATATATTTACATAATTATACTACATAAAATATATCGTCAGAATATTCTGAAAACTTAACCTATTTTGCGAAAATTTATTCTAGTTTAATCTATGGCTTTTTGTAATAAAATTTTCAATAAAGAAATAGTTGAGAAATTATGTAAAGTCAGTTACAATGTTCTATGTAATGAATAATTGTTACAGTTTGGCTTAGGACTTTGCACTATGCTGCAAAGTCCGTAAGAAAGCGTAGTGGTTGAGATGTATCAAGCCATCGCGAAGCGATTTTGCATGGCTTGATGCGTTACAGTTCGGCAAGGCTGAACTGTAATATGAATAACTGTTTGAGGGGCTGTTTGGAGGCTGTTTCTAAATAGTGCCCGGGAGATACAATGGAGGTTTATCATGAAATTCAGTTTATGCATGATTGTAAAAAATGAGTCCGCGGTACTAAGAAACTGTCTTGATTCCCTGAAAGATATTATGGATGAGATTATTATCGTGGATACCGGGTCCACAGATGACACCAAGAAGATTGCAGCAGAATATACACCATATTTGTATGACTATGCGTGGAATGATGATTTTGCAGCGGCCAGAAACTTTGCTTTCTCCAAGGCAACGGGAGATTATATTTACTCTGCAGATGCGGACGAGGTGCTAGACCGCGAGAACCAAGACAAGCTAAAGGCCCTAAAGCGTGCCATGCTGCCAGAGGTGGAGATTGTGCAAATGATCTATGTGACAGAGCAGATCAATCATCCGACGGAGAACTTTGCGCGGGATTTGCGTCCTAAGCTTTTTAAGCGGCTGCGCCAGTTTACGTGGATTGAGCCGATTCATGAGACCATCAATGTAAACCCTGTCATTTTTGACAGCGACATCGAAGTGCAGCACCACCCGCAGGGCAATCATAGCAGCAGGGATTTCAGTGTTTTTGAACGAATTATAACTGAAAAAGGGGTTCTCTCTGACCGGTTGATGGGAATGTATCTGCGAGAGTTGTACAAGGCGGGAACGGAGGAAGAACTAAGGAGGGCAGAGGACTTTTTTGAGCGTGCGCTGGCAGAGAAGCGAACAGAAGGAAAAGATGTGCTGTGTCGTCAGATAATAGCAGTCCTTCTAAAAATATATCGAATCACAGATAATCCTGTGAGTATTTTAAAAGTGTCTCTAAGTGAGGAAGCTACAATTCCGTCGGCAGAGATATGTATGGAACTAGGTTATTTCTTTATGAAAAAAGAGGATTATGAGGAAGCAGCAGAGTGGTTTTACAAAGCCGGCTATGACTGTGAGAGTGAGATTGATGTGGCGAGCAGTGGCACTTCGGCCTTTATGGCGCTGGCGCTGTGTTACCGCAAGATTGCAAAATCGCCAAGAGTCAAAGCACTTCCGCAGAGAGAATACAAACAGGAGTACGACAAACTAACCAAAAAAGCGGCGGAGTATGAGCAGCTTGCGAGGGATTGGAAACCGATTGAGCCACCTTTGCTAAAATAGGGAAAAGGAGAGTAGAAAGATGCACTATGATTATTTGGTGGTAGGAGCGGGGCTTTATGGCGCTGTGTTTGCCAGTGAAATGACAAAATTTAACAAGACATGCCTTGTCATCGACAAAAGAGCACATATAGCGGGGAATATTTATACGGAGGAGGTTTGTGGAATTAATGTTCACAAATATGGCGCACATATTTTTCACACTTCTGACAAAAAAATCTGGGATTATGTGAATGGACTTGCGGAATTTAACAATTATATTAATGCGCCGTTGGCAGTCTATCATGAGGAGCTGTACAATCTTCCATTTAATATGAATACTTTTGCTAAAATGTGGAATGTCAGAACGCCAAAGGAAGCGGCAGAGCGCATTCAGGCACAGATTACAGACTTAAATATTACCAACCCTTCCAATCTGGAAGAACAGGCATTGTCGCTAGTTGGAAAAGATATCTATGAGAAGTTGGTGAAGGGATATACAGAGAAACAGTGGGGCCGCGATTGTAGCGCGCTGCCAGCATTTATTATAAAGCGACTTCCAGTTCGATTTACCTTTGACAACAATTATTTTAATGACCCCTATCAGGGCATTCCCAAGGGGGGGTATACGGTGATGGTATCTAAGCTTTTAGATGGCATTGAGGTGAGGACGGAAACGGCGTTTGAGGACTTTGTACGGAAGAATGAAAATAACACTTATGTCACTTTTGATGGCCAGCACACATTTCAAAAAGTGCTTTATACTGGCATGATTGATGCATTTTTCGATTATTGCGAGGGCGCATTAGCGTATCGTTCGCTTGATTTTCAGACAGAGCTTCTCGAAGGTGAAAAGAATTATCAGGGAAATGCGGTGGTGAATTACACGGCAAGAGAGGTGCCCTATACCCGCATTATTGAACACAAACATTTTGAGTTTGGGACACAGCCGGACACAGTGATTACAAGGGAGTATCCCAAAGAGTGGAAGCGGGGCGACGAGCCATACTATCCAGTGAATGATGAGCAGAATGCGGCGCTGTATCAGAAGTATGTAGCGCTTGCGATGAGGGAAAAAAATGTGCTTTTTGGCGGAAGGCTGGGGCAGTATCAATATTATGATATGGACAAGGTTATCGCTGCGGCATTGAAGATGGCAGCGGAAGAAGTGAGGTAGGAATCGAGCAGGGAAGATTTATATTTTATTTTGATGTTTGTGTGCATAAAAAGATGAGCGCGTTAGCACTCATCTTTTTGTATTACATATAGTTATTATATAGCATTCCTGTATAAATACTGGTCACATATGGATTTGGATAGTTTGCATTGGGATTGGAGTATGCGCAGATACGCCGGTCAATATATTCCATTGGGTCGAGCGAGATTGCGTTGAGCTTTCGCAGAATTTGTGAGCCAAAACCTTTGATGGCTGTTGCATCTGCGATATCATCGCTCTTTTCATAGTCAAGAGTGGAATCTTCATTGATATGAATCCCATATTTTTCAAGATTGTAACTGTGCAGTTCCAGAAATTTTTGTAAATCCTTTGAGAGCAGTTTTGTGAGTGGTGCATCTACAGAGTCATTAATTACACCGTTCATAAAATTGTTGTATCCCTCCACAAAGGTTTCAATATTGTTGGCGAGGGACTCAGCGTCTGGATAGAGCCCAATTGTGGCAGTGGCAGTCTTTCCGGCGGTTGCCGCAGCAGCACGCGCTGTGATTTGGTCGCTCATTGTCATTCCCGTGCCGGCGTATTCGGGATGCAGCGTGACGTGATAAGCGCCATGAACGCTAAAAGTATTAGAATAGGAAGACTCCTCATTGCCATTAATACTGTATATGGCGTTTGTCGCCTCCTTGATATTTTTATTTAATCCCAGATAATCTACGATGCCATTCTGATAGCTGGTGTTCTCATCTGTGATTGTAAAGTGGCGTTCCCCCTGAACAGGAAGCCCATAAGCGTCAGAAGTGACTTCTAGTGCCGAGAGTCCGCGCGCTTCGACAACACGCGCTGAAACGCCAATATCAGAGTTGTTGATCAGGCGGGCAAGCTTGTGCTGTAAATCGCTGTTTGTATCTCCTTCATGCACATTAAATTGAAGTTCATAGTGAAGTTTATTGGTCAGAAGGTCAAAAGAGTAACTGTCAGGTTTTAGCCGGACAAGCTGGTCCGCCTTCATATATTTGCTGGTATTGACTTGCGGCGAGGCGAAGTTCTCAACCTCTAGTGTAAAGTCTGTAGGCACAAAGTCCTCCGCGTCTTCTGGTTCGTACTCTACTGTTGCAAGCGATTCATTGTCGCTGTAGGCGGATCTCATTGAGAATAGGTCATCATCATCACCGCTGAGAGAATCGATAGTTTGTTTTAAGTCGTTTGCACTCTCCTTTAGGTGAATTGCATACGCGATAGAACGCGGCGAAGGCTCTGTCATATAGAGCGGAGCGAAGCGGTTATTCCACTGGATGGTGCGGTATACATTTTGCAGCTCACTTGCGTCGTGCGTGGCATGGCGCAGGCTGCGTTTGCTTTTGCGGCTGGAACGATTGTTTCCCTGGTTGCGATATGTGGTCAAATATTGGTCATAGATCTGCATTGTAGTTGAAGAAATTGACATACAGATATCCTCCTTCCCTGGATTATAGATTCTGAGTCTTATGTGAACTGATTTTTGAACACAAAGTTGAATGTAAAATTCATAAAACTCCCCTTTTTTAGAGCAATACAAGCCCTTAATTGTGTGAAAATTCACAAAAATGTTATGTATATCTCTTCGTTATTTTTAACTTACCACGAATTGTATAAAAAAGCAAGGGGTTTGCCCTGGAAAAGATGAAAAAATTTCGTGTTATGGAATTAAATTGCAGAAAAAAGAACAAATTGCATCTAAAATAAACACAACTCTGTGCTGCAAAAATTAGTTGATATTGTTCCTTATTTTTATAATATGTAATTATATGAAATAAGGCTACCGGAATCCCATTGGCTTTAAATAGCAGTTGTGGTTATGAGCAATAGAATAAACGCATGAATAGAAATACAAGTTGAAAGAGGCATTTTAGTCATGAAAAGCAAATATATGTTTTTGTGCTTTTGCCAAATATTTAGAGCAAATTTGCTGTTTTTTCATTTATACGTTTATTCTGTTATGAGCAAAAATAAATATTGACGCTGTGTCTTCTGTGTGGTATAGTTGAAAAGCAAGATGTTGATTCGGTCTTTTTTTTATGCAATAAAGCAAGTTGTTTCTGACTGCTGCCTGACCGGACAGGCATCTGGCATTAGAACAGATAATTACATTGGAACGCTAGCGGAGGTGGAATTATGCGTACAAAGATAACATTGGCATGTACAGAATGCAAACAGCGCAACTACAATACGACAAAGGAGAAAAAGACTCACCCAGACAGAATGGAGATCAAGAAGTATTGTAGATTCTGCAGGACTCATACACTGCACAAGGAAACAAAATAGACAATCGGATTCGTTAGGAGGGACACAATGGCAGATTCAGCGAAGACAGAAGCGAAGAAGGACAGCTTCTGGAAGAGTGTGAAAACAGAATTTAAGAAGATCGCCTGGCCTGACCAGAAAGAAACTGTGAAACAGTCTGTGGCAGTTCTTTGTGTTTCGGTTGTTGTAGGACTTATCATTACCTTTTTGGATACCCTTATCCAGTTCGGCATTAACTTCTTAACAAGTATCGGTATATAAAAGAGGATAACCATTATGGAAGAGAAGAAAGAACACGCGGTGTCGGGAAAACCGGCAGCCAGGGCAGTAGCCAAGAAGATTATTACCCCCAATATGCAGGAGTGGCTCCCAGTATCGCCAAAGATGCCAGAAAAGGTACAGGAGCATGAGGAGCCGGTTGCGGAGGAACTTGTCGAGGAAGAACTTGATTTTGAGGAACCAGTTGACGAGAAATTTGATTCTGAGGAGCCAGTCAAGGAAGAACTTGACTTTGAGGAACCAGTTGTAACAGAGCCGGTTTTTGAGGAGCCAGTTGAGGAGGAGCCGCACAGTAGAGTTGCACTGAGCGACAACAAGAGCGGTCTTGGCATGGGCTGGTATGTAGTGCACACCTATTCTGGATATGAGAATAAAGTGAAGGCAAATATCGAAAAGGCAATTGAGAACAGACACCTTGAGAATGAGATTCTTGAGGTAAGGGTTCCTCTGCAAGAAGTTATGGAACTAAAAAACGGCGTGGAGAAAGCATCGCAGAAGAAAATGTTTCCAGGGTATGTGCTGCTGCATATGGATGCGGATAACAATGACGCATGGTATGTGGTCAGAAACACCAGAGGCGTGACTGGATTTGTGGGGCCAGGAAGCAAGCCTGTGCCGCTCACGGAGGCGGAGCTAGAAGCGCTGAACTTTGGCGTTGATACTACAGTAGAGTTTTCTGAGGGAGATGTAATCAGTGTTACCGCAGGTGTCTGGAAGGATACTGTTGGCACAGTCCAGAAGATTGATGCTGCAAGGCGGACCGTTACGATCAGTGTCGAGATGTTCGGGCGTGAGACGCCAGTTGAGATTAGTTTCTCAGATGTAAAAAAAATGTGGGATTAATCTTATTGACAATTGCATGAGGAAAGTGATAGTATAAGTGTTGGACGTTTGTCCGTGTGGGAGGGTTATCCGCCCAGACGACCACAAAACAGCGATTCGTTTTCGAAAAATATATGGGAAACGGGAGACTGAGAATAAATTAGGAGGTGCCTGAAATGGCAAAGAAAGTAGAAGGATATATTAAATTACAGATTCCTGCCGCAAAAGCAACACCGGCTCCGCCGGTTGGTCCTGCTCTTGGACAGCACGGCGTAAACATTGGAGAGTTCACAAAGCAGTTTAACGCTAGAACAGCAGATCAGGAAGGAATGATTATTCCTGTTGTCATCACAGTATATGCAGACAGAAGCTTTAGCTTCATCACAAAGACCCCGCCTGCAGCAGTTTTATTAAAGAAGGCATGTAATATTAAGACTGCTTCGGCGACACCGAACAAGACAAAAGTTGCTACAATCTCCAAGGCAAAGATTCAGGAGATTGCAGAGTTAAAGATGCCAGACTTAAATGCGGCAAGCCTTGAGGCAGCAATGAGCATGATTGCAGGTACAGCTAGGTCTATGGGCATTAAAGTAGAAGAGTAAGCGGAGGTAAAGTGAGATGAAGCATGGTAAGAAATATAATGAATCCGCGAAGTTAGTTGATCGCACAGTATTTTATGAAATTGAGGACGCGGTGGCGCTGGCAAAGAAAACTGCCAAAGCAAAATTTGATGAGACAGTAGAGGTTCATATTAGAACAGGCTGTGACGGACGTCACGCAGACCAGCAGATTCGTGGTGCTGTCGTACTTCCAAATGGAACAGGTAAGACAGTGAGAGTTTTAGTTTTTGCAAAGGGTGACAAAGTGGCGGAAGCGGAAGCTGCTGGAGCAGATTATGTTGGCGGCGATGAGCTGATTCCAAAGATTCAGAATGATGGATGGCTTGATTTTGACGTTGTGGTTGCCACACCGGATATGATGGGTGTTGTAGGTCGTCTTGGTAAAATTTTGGGACCTAAGGGTCTGATGCCAAATCCAAAGTCTGGCACTGTGACAATGGATGTCACAAAGGCGATCAACGATATCAAGGCTGGTAAGGTTGAGTACAGACTTGACAAGACTAATATTATTCACTGCCCAATCGGAAAGGTTTCTTTTACGGAGGAGCAGTTAACACAGAATTTGAATACGCTGTTGGATGCGATTGTGAAGGCGAAACCGTCCACTCTGAAAGGACAGTATTTGAGAAGCATCACTTTGGCATCGACAATGGGACCTGGTGTAAAGGTAAGTGTTGCTAAGTTCTAATCAAAGATATAGATGATTTGAGACCTCGTTTTGGATAAAAGCGGGGTCTTTTATACACATGGGCAGGTGGAAGTAACCTTCCCTTCTCTCGATTATGAGGTGAGTAGTTGGCTGTTAAGAAAACTGGAAAAAGAAGGCGCAGGAGAAGTAATCTCCGGGTGTTTATGATATCGCTAATGCTTGTTCTGGCAGTGGGAGGAATTGGCATGATTGCATATTCTACTGCGGGAGGCGAGGCGAAAAAGCCGTTGACGGTTGTGGATTTCGGCAGGCTAGAGCAGACATCAGACCACTTAGATACATCAGAAAACATACTGTTAGAAAGCACCGAGAATGAGATAGAGTCGTCAGAACAAATGCCGTCGGTGGAGGTGGACGCGTTGCGCGCGGAAAACGAGCGACTTTATAATGAAGCAGTTTCTAAGGGGGAAAAGGTTTTGTTGGTGGACTGCGCAGATCGGGAACGTGTTACACTGGCGTTTGCAGGTGATATTCTGCTGGATGATGAGTATGCTATGATGTTTCGTTATCGAAGCAGAGGAAGTGATATCAATGATACGTTTTCGGCCGCGCTGCTCGAACGAATGCGAAATGCAGATGTGTTTATGCTCAACAATGAATTTCCATTTTCCACAAGAGGAACACCAACAGAGGGTAAGACATTTACATTTCGGGCAAATCCTGCCAACGTAGAGATGTATGCGCAACTTGGCGTGGATCTTGTATCTCTTGCGAACAATCATGCCTATGACTTTGGCGAGGAGGCACTTCTGGATACGTTTTCCACTCTTGAGGGGGCTGGAATACCATATGTCGGCGCAGGCAGAGATATTGATGAAGCAAAGAAACCAGTCTATCTGATTGCGAACGGGATGAAAATTGCCGTTGTGAGTGCGACACAGATTGAGCGCAATGCAGTGCCGGACACCAAGGAAGCCACTATGACGAATGCTGGTGTGCTGCGCTGTATGGACACAACAGCACTTTTGGAAGTGATAGCGCAGGCAAAGGCAAACAGTGATTTTGTTATTCTTTATATTCACTGGGGTACAGAGAGTCAGGAGACGACAGATTGGCTTCAGGATAAACAGGCGCCGATTTATGCCGAGGCAGGTGTGGATTTGATTATTGGTGATCACCCACACTGTCTGCAAAAGATAGATTGTATTTCTGGCGTTCCAGTTGTATTCAGTCTGGGAAATTACTGGTTTAACTCTAAGACGCAGAATACCTGTCTTATCGAAGTGGGACTTACCAAGGAGGGAATAGAGTACCTTCAATTTATCCCGTGTTTGCAGGAGAACTGCCGCACAAGACAGCTTGAGGGCGCCGAGAAGGCTGAGGTGCTTAATTATATGCGTGGGTTATCGCCCAATGTTCAGATTGATTCTGAGGGGTATGTAGGTTTGCAATAGTTCGTTATTATTCACGGCATGGGAGCAGCTCATAGTAACAATTCGGGGTAATGTGTAAAGTTTTGCTGCGCAAAAATCCCCCCTCACACCTGAATTATATTTTTAGCTAATGCGCATTTCTATCCGTAAAAAGTAACAATAGTTCAGTTTCAGCTTTAATTAATTATAGAAAAAAGCTTGACAGAGAAATACAGCTTGTGTTATGGTAGTAAAGGTTGTAAAACCATGCCGAAGACAGTAGGTGCGAAACCAGATTGTTAGGGTTTTGCGTAAGGATATCGCCTACCGAGGAGAAGAGTTTTTGTGATATGACTTTTTACCTCTCAGAGTATGTCGCGGCATATTTTGGGAGGTTTTATATTGCACAGATCCATGCAGAGGTGCTAAGGCGATGCATGGGTCGCGTGGTGAGTAAGAAAAAATATCTTACTCAGATAGAAAACTCCTGTCGGCAGGAAGAGGCGATTTCTCGTCTCTAAAATCTAAAAGGAGGTAAGAAAATGGCAAAGATTGAATTAAAACAGCCGATTGTTGAAGAGATTGCGGCTACAGTCAAGGATGCAGCTACCGTTGTAGTTGTCAAGTACAGCGGCATCACAGTTGCGCAGGATACACAGTTGCGCAAGCAGCTCCGTGAGGCTGGTGTTACCTACAAGGTGTACAAAAACACTCTGATGACGCGTGCATTCAAAGGAACTGCGTTTGAGGGGCTGACAGACAGTCTTGTTGGAACAAACGCAATTGCAACCAGCAAGGATGATGCGACAGCACCAGCGAGAATCTTGAAGAAATTTTCCAAAGACTGTCCAGCGATTGAATTGAAGGCTGGTGTTGTAGAAGGGATTCTTTACGATGCAAAAGGAATGGCGGAAATCGCAAATATTCCTTCAAGAGACGAACTGATTTCCAAGTTCCTTGGAAGCATTCAGTCTCCTATTACAAACTTCGCACGCGTGCTGAATCAGATTGCAGAAAAAGGTGGACCAGACGCTTGTGAACCGGCTCCAAAGACTGAGGATGCAGCAGTGGAGGAATCCGCAGTTGAGGCAGCAGGGGTACCTGTAGCTGAGTAGTGTTTTATAGTAAATGACAAAAGTACTTGCGTTTACTATGGATAAAAAATAAGAATTTAATGGAGGAGAACAATAATGGCAAAGTTAACAACAGCAGAATTTATTGAAGCGATCAAAGAGCTTACAGTATTAGAATTAAATGATTTGGTAAAGGCATGTGAGGAAGAGTTCGGTGTATCCGCAGCAGCAGGCGTTGTCGTTGCAACAGCAGGTGATGGCGCACAGCAGCAGGAGGAGAAGGACGATTTCGATGTAGAGCTTACAGAGGTTGGTCCGAACAAGGTTAAGGTAATCAAGGTTGTTCGTGAGGCGACAGGACTTGGCTTGAAGGAAGCGAAGGACCTTGTTGACAGCGCTCCGAAGGTATTGAAGGAAGCAGCGACAAAGGCTGAGGCTGAGGAGCTTAAGACAAAGCTTGAAGCAGAGGGCGCAAAAGTTACATTAAAGTAATTTTGGCATTCTGGTTACGACAGGTCGGGAGAAAATCCCGACCTTTTGGTTTTTGTTTTTCTTTCGTTTTATTTTTGAATTTTTTCATTGACTTCAAAAATAACTTGTGGTAGTATGTAGGATGCACTATTATGAAAAATTGTGCCTATGAGATGCTTCAACTGTTACAATTATTATATAATAGATGTATATCATGAAGAACGGGGTGAAATGTCATGGAAAAGAACAGAATACGTCCAGTGGTCTCCGGTAAGACAATGCGTATGAGTTATCAGCGGCAGGAAGAGGTTCTCGATATGCCAAATCTGATCGAAGTCCAGAAGGATTCCTACAAGTGGTTTCTTGAAGAGGGATTTCGAGAAGCTTTGGCGGATATCTCTCCAATTACAGACTACAGTGGGCGGTTAAGTCTGGAATTTGTAGATTATGTTTTGGCGGAAGACGAGATTAAGCATACGATTGAGGAGTGCAAAGAGAGAGACTTAACATATGAGGCTCCTGTGAAGATTAAAGTTCGTCTTCACAATAAAGAAAAGGAAGAAATCACAGAACATGAGATTTTTATGGGCAATTTCCCGCTGATGACAGAGACAGGCACTTTTGTAATTAATGGCGCTGAGCGTGTTATTGTCAGCCAGTTGGTGCGTTCCCCTGGCATTTACTACGGCATTGCGCATGACAAGATTGGTAAGAGACTGTTTTCCTGTACTGTAATTCCCAATCGTGGCGCATGGCTTGAGTATGAGACTGATTCCAATGATGTTTTCTACGTTCGTGTCGATAGAACAAGAAAGGTACCAATTACTGTGCTGGTTCGTGCATTAGGGGTTGGCACCAATGAGGAGATTCTTGACTTGTTTGGCGAGGAACCCAAAATCCTTGCAAGCTTCACAAAGGATACTGCTGATAATTATCAGGAGGGCTTAAAGGAGCTATACAGCAAGATTCGTCCTGGCGAGCCGTTCAGCTTGGACAGTGCGGAGAACCTTGTGACAGCAATGTTTTTTGATCCTAGGAGATATGACCTGGCAAAGGTCGGCAGATATAAATTTAACAAAAAGCTCGCACTGAAAAACAGGATTAGAAATCAGATTCTCGCAGAGGATGTGGTTGACCCATTTAGTGGTGAGATTCTTGGTCAAAAGGGCGATAAAGTGACAGTGGAGATGGCCGAGGAGATACAAAATGCAGCGGTTCCTTTTGTATGGATACAGACAGAGGAACGACTTGTGAAAGTGCTCTCCAACATGATGGTGGACATCACAAACTTTGTTGACTGTGAGCCGAGAAGTCTTGGCATTACAGAACAGGTTTATTTTCCGGTACTTCGTCAAATTCTTGAGGAGTATGCTGAGAATCCAGAAGAACTGGCAGATGCGATTACCAGAAATGTGCATGAGTTGATTCCAAAGCATATCACAAAGGAAGATATACTGGCATCTATCAACTATAACATGCATCTTGAGTATGGCTTGGGCAACAGTGACGATATTGACCATCTTGGCAATAGGCGTATCCGAGCAGTTGGAGAGCTTTTGCAGAACCAGTATCGCATTGGTCTTTCTAGAATGGAGCGTGTTGTGCGGGAGCGTATGACAACGCATGACTCTGACGATGTGTCGCCGCAGGCGTTGATTAACATCAAACCTGTACAGGCTGCCATCAAAGAATTTTTTGGTTCTTCCCAGTTATCCCAGTTTATGGACCAGAATAATCCGCTGGGAGAGTTGACACACAAGAGACGTCTTTCCGCTTTGGGACCAGGTGGACTTTCCAGAGATCGTGCTGGATTTGAGGTGCGTGATGTTCACTATTCTCACTATGGAAGAATGTGCCCAATTGAGACGCCAGAAGGTCCAAACATTGGTTTGATTAACTCGTTGGCATCTTATGCTAGAATCAATGAGTATGGATTTATTGAGGCACCATATCGCAAGATTGACAAGACAGATCCAAAGAATCCGCGCGTTACGAATGAAGTGGTTTATATGACGGCGGACGAGGAGGATAATTATCACGTAGCACAGGCTAATGAGCAGCTTGACGAGAATGGATATTTTGTGCGAAATTCTGTGTCCGGCCGATACCTTGACGAGACACAAGAGTATCCTAAGGCGATGTTTGACTATATGGACGTGTCTCCGAAAATGGTATTTTCCGTTGCAACTGCATTGATTCCATTCCTTCAAAATGATGATGCCAACCGTGCGCTTATGGGTTCAAACATGCAGCGTCAGGCAGTGCCGCTTCTATTTACAGAGGCGCCTGTAGTTGGTACTGGTATTGAGGTGAAGGCGGCTGTTGACTCTGGCGTTTGTGTGGTGGCAAAGAAGTCGGGAACAATTACCTATGTGTCGTCAAAATTGATTCGGGTGACGTATGACGACGGTGAGAAAGCAGAGTTTAAACTGCACAAGTTTGAGCGCAGCAATCAGTCAAACTGCTATAATCAGAAGCCAATTGTATTCAAGGGAGATCATGTGGAAGCAGGTCAAGTGATCGCAGATGGCGCGTCAACCAGTGGCGGGGAGCTTGGTCTGGGCAAGAATCCATTGATTGGGTTTATGACTTGGGAAGGATACAACTATGAAGACGCTGTTCTTTTAAGTGAACGGCTTGTTATGGAAGATGTGTACACTTCCATTCATATAGAAGAATACGAGACAGACGCACGCGACACAAAGCTTGGACCAGAGGAAATTACAAGAGATGTTCCAGGAGTCGGTGATGATGCGCTCAAAGATCTTGATGATAGAGGAATTATTAGAATTGGTGCGGAGGTTCGCGCGGGTGATATTCTTGTCGGCAAGGTTACACCAAAAGGGGAGACAGAACTGACAGCGGAGGAACGTCTTCTGCGTGCGATTTTTGGTGAGAAGGCGCGCGAAGTGCGCGATACTTCATTGAAAGTACCACATGGCGAGTACGGTGTAGTTGTTGACGCAAAGGTTTTTTCAAGGGCAAATGGCGATACAGAGCTTGCACCAGGAGTGAATCAGACAGTGCGTATTTACATTGCACAGAAGAGAAAGATTTCCGTTGGAGATAAGATGGCTGGTCGTCATGGAAACAAAGGTGTTGTCTCTCGGGTGCTTCCGGTGGAAGATATGCCGTATCTGCCCAATGGACGTCCTCTCGATATCGTGTTGAACCCGCTGGGTGTGCCATCGCGTATGAATATTGGACAGGTGCTTGAGATTCACTTGTCGCTCGCGGCAAAAGCGCTTGGATTCAATGTGTCAACACCAGTGTTTGATGGTGCAAATGAGTTGGATATTATGGATACCCTTGACCTTGCGAATGACTATGTAAATCTTGAGTGGGAAGAATTTGAGGCAAAGCACAAGGAAGAACTGCTTCCAGAGGTATTAGAATATCTGTCGGAGAACAGAGAACACAGAAAACTTTGGAAGGGTGTACCAATCTCAAGAGATGGCAAGGTTAGATTGCGAGATGGCAGAACGGGTGAGTACTTTGACAGTCCAGTTACAATTGGACACATGCATTATTTGAAACTGCATCATCTGGTGGATGACAAGATTCACGCGCGTTCCACTGGACCATATGGCATGGTTACACAGCAGCCGCTCGGTGGCAAGGCGCAGTTTGGTGGACAGCGTTTTGGTGAGATGGAAGTTTGGGCGCTGGAGGCATATGGCGCATCTCATACGTTGCAGGAGATTTTAACAGTAAAATCGGATGATGTTGTAGGACGTGTGAAAACTTACGAGGCGATTATCAAGGGTGAGAATATACCAGAGCCTGGTATTCCAGAGTCTTTCAAGGTGCTGTTAAAGGAGCTTCAGTCTCTTGGACTTGATGTGAAGGTATATGACGAAAATCAAAATGAAGTGGAGCTTAAGGAATCTGTTGATTACACAGAGACCGATTTCCGCGTTGAAATGGAGGGTGACCATAAATACGATAACACAGAGAATCTGGAAGGCTATCAGCAGAAGGAGTTTGACGCTGCAAGCGGTGACTTGGTTGACGCGGAAGATGATTTTGAGGAAGATGATGATTATTCTGATGAGGATTACGACGCGGATGAAGATAGCTTTGATGAGGATTATGAGTAAAAATATCTGGAAGGAGTGCCAAAATGTCTGAGAATAAAATTGAACAGAGCCAGTCTATCTCTTTTGATGCGATCAAAATCGGTCTGGCTTCTCCTGAGAAAATCAGAGAATGGTCAAAAGGCGAGGTAACAAAACCGGAAACCATAAATTACAGGACTTTAAAGCCAGAGCGTGATGGTCTGTACTGCGAAAAGATCTTTGGACCCAGCAAAGACTGGGAATGCCATTGCGGAAAATACAAGAAAATCCGTTATAAGGGTGTAATTTGTGACCGCTGTGGCGTTGAGGTCACAAAATCAAGTGTGCGCAGAGAGCGTATGGGACATATAGAACTTGCCGCTCCTGTGTCGCATATCTGGTACTTCAAGGGGATACCAAGTCGTATGGGATTGATTCTTGATTTGACGCCGCGTGTGCTTGAAAAAGTATTGTATTTCGCGTCCTATATCGTTTTGGACCCAAAAGAGACTTCCCTTGAATACAAGCAAGTGCTGTCGGAGAAGGAATATCAGGACAATGTGGAAAAGTGGGGCAAAAATGCTTTTCGTGTTGGTATGGGTGCAGAGGCAATCAAGGAACTTTTGGAGGCGATTGATCTCGAAAAGGACTGTGAAGAACTTTCCGCGGAGCTCAGAAATGAGAACACGAAAGGACAAAAGCGTGCTAAGATTGTCAAAAGGCTTGAGGTTGTAGAGTCTTTTCGGGCATCAGGCAACCGGCCAGAGTGGATGATTATGGATGCGATTCCTGTGCTTCCGCCTGATTTGCGTCCGATGGTTCAGCTTGATGGCGGCAGATTTGCGACCTCAGATTTGAATGATTTATATCGCAGAATTATTAACAGAAACAATCGTCTGAAAAGACTCTTGGAACTTGGCGCGCCAGATATTATTGTTCGCAATGAGAAACGTATGCTTCAGGAAGCGGTTGACGCGCTGATTGACAATGGAAGACGTGGACGGCCTGTCACAGGACCAGGAAACAGAGCTTTGAAATCTTTATCAGATATGTTAAAGGGAAAAGGCGGTCGTTTCCGTCAGAACTTGCTTGGAAAACGTGTGGATTATTCTGGCCGTTCTGTTATTGTAGTGGGACCAGAGTTAAAGATTTATCAGTGTGGTTTGCCGAAGGAAATGGCAATTGAGCTGTTTAAGCCTTTTGTGATGAAAGAGCTTGTTTCAAGACAGATTTCACAGAATATTAAACACGCCAAAAAGTTGGTGGAAAAGCTTGATCAGTCTGTGTGGGACGTTTTGGAGGAGGTTATCAAAGAGCATCCAGTGATGTTAAATCGTGCTCCGACGCTGCATCGACTTGGTATTCAGGCGTTTGAGCCAATCTTGGTAGAAGGAAAAGCGATTAAACTGCATCCGTTGGTATGTACAGCGTTCAATGCCGATTTTGATGGGGATCAGATGGCAGTTCATCTTCCATTGTCAGTGGAGGCACAGGCAGAGTGCAGATTTTTGTTGCTCTCTCCAAACAATTTGTTAAAGCCTTCCGACGGTGGTCCAGTTGCTGTTCCATCACAGGACATGGTACTTGGCATCTACTATCTGACACAGGAGAGGCCAGGAGCGCTTGGCGAAGGAAAGTATTTTAAGAGTGTGAATGAGGCGATTCTTGCCTATGAAAATAAGGCATGTACGCTGCATTCCAGAATTAAAGTTCGTGTGACCAAAACCATGCCGGACGGCAAAGTGCTTACAGGAATGGTTGAGTCAACACTGGGACGATTTATTTTTAATGAAATCCTCCCGCAAGACTTGGAGTTTGTAGACAGAAGCAAGGATGAGAACAAACTGCTTCCCGAAGTGGATTTCCATGTAGGAAAAAAGGGATTAAAGCAGATATTGGAAAAGGTCATTAATATTCATGGCGCTACAAAGACTGCTGAGGTGCTTGACAGTATTAAGGCAATGGGATACAAATATTCCACACGTGCTGCAATGACAGTTTCTATCTCGGATATGACAGTGCCTGCTGAGAAAGTGCAGATGCTTGAAGAAGCGCAGAAGACAGTTGACCGCATCACAATGAATTTTAGACGTGGTTTGATGACTGACGAGGAGCGTTATAAGGCGGTAGTTGAGACTTGGAAGGAAACAGACGACGCACTCACAGAAAAATTGATTGGTGGTCTGGATAAGTACAATAATATTTTTATGATGGCGGACTCTGGTGCGCGTGGTTCTAACCAGCAGATTAAACAGCTTGCGGGTATGCGTGGACTGATGGCAGATACAACAGGACGAACCATTGAGTTGCCGATTAAATCCAATTTCCGTGAGGGGCTTGACGTGTTGGAGTACTTTATGTCAGCGCATGGTGCGCGGAAGGGTATGTCTGATACCGCACTTCGTACAGCCGACTCTGGTTATCTGACACGCCGTATGGTTGATGTTTGTCAGGAGTTGATTATCCGTGAAGTTGACTGCTGTGAGGGAAAAGATTATATTCCCGGAATGGAAGTTGCAGCGTTTATGGATGGCAAGGAAACGATTGAAGGTTTAAAAGACCGCATTACTGGCAGATATTCATGCGAGGATATCAAGGACAGAGATGGAAATATTCTTGTGGAGAGGAATCATATGATTACTCCAAGCAGGGCGGCAAAGATTTTGAGCAGGGGTGTGGATGAGAAAGGCGAGCCTATTGAGAAGGTAAAAATTCGGAATATTCTCTGCTGTAAGTCTCATATTGGTATCTGCGCAAAGTGTTACGGTGCAAATATGGCGACAGGCGAGGCAGTTCAGATTGGTGAGGCAGTTGGAATTATTGCGGCACAGTCAATCGGTGAGCCTGGTACGCAGCTTACTATGAGAACATTCCACAGCGGCGGCGTTGCTGGTGATGATATCACACAAGGTCTTCCGCGTGTCGAGGAGCTTTTTGAGGCGAGAAAGCCGAAAGGACTTGCAATTATCGCTGAGTTTGGCGGCACAGCAACAATTAAGGATACCAAGAAAAAGCGTGAGATTATTGTTTCCGATGGAATTAATGAGAAAACGTATCTGATTCCATATGGTTCCCGTATCAAGATTGCAGATGGTGCTGAGTTGGAAGCAGGAGATGAGTTGACAGAGGGTAGTATTAATCCGCATGACTTGTTAGAAATCAAAAAGATTGACGCTGTTCAGAATTACCTTTTGCGAGAGGTGCAGCGTGTTTATCGTTTGCAAGGTGTGGATATTGCTGACAAGCATATTGAGGTGATTGTGCGTCAGATGCTCAAGAAGAAACGGATTGAGACGAGTGGCGACACAGAATTTCTTCCTGGAACGCTGGTGGATGGCATTGAGTTGGAAGATATCAATGAGCGACTTTTTGCAGAAGGAAAGCAGCCAGCAGAATATAAAGACGTGATCTTAGGCATTACAAAGGCAGCACTTGCCACAAGTTCGTTTCTCTCTGCAGCTTCCTTCCAGGAGACGACAAAGGTTCTTACAGAGGCGGCTATCAAGGGCAAAATCGACCCGCTGATTGGTTTGAAAGAAAATGTTATTATCGGAAAGTTGATTCCTGCTGGAACGGGTCTGAGGCGCTACAGAAATGTAAAGTTGAACACAGATGTGGATTTGGATTCAACACTGGACTTTGTGGATGATTTTGAGTTTGACACTGCTGTTTCAGACACAGATGCAACCTTAGACTTGGATGCTGACTTAGAAACGGATTTTGCGGATGAAGCGTCAGAGGAGAGCTTGGTTATTCAGGAAGAGCCAGTTGGCGCAATTGAGTAAGTTTAATCGAGTAGGGAAGTCTTATCTTCCCTGCTTGCGCGCCGGACGCAGGCAGCTTTAGCTGCATATTTCCTTTCCGTGTGCATAAAAGGCAAAACACTCTGCTGTATTAAGGCAGGGTGTTTTGTTTTTACTTTATGTGCAATACATGCGCATTCCTGTCCTATAAAAAGTAAGGAACTGTTACTGCACAAGTTACAATTCAGCTTCAGGACTTTGCATTTACTGCAAAGTCCGTGAAATAACGTAGTGGTTAGGATGCGTCAAGCCACCACGAAGTGGTT
>DEPD01000092.1:0-31521 GCA_002358575.1 Lachnospiraceae bacterium UBA3401
GTTCACGAATCTAATTTCTGGCCGGATGGAGTACTAGCATTTACTGCGAATTATTTCAATTGAACTCCATTCACCCGCATAATTCTGTTTTGCAAAATTACAAGTATACACTACTTCCGCCGCAATCGAAATCTATGTACAGAGTCTTTTAAATTTTCAGCGCTGTGTCGTAGTCCTTGTGCAGAAGAGGCGGTATCTTCTGCGGTTGAGGCGTTATTTTGAACAACATCGGAAATCTGGTTCATGCCGACAGTTACCTGTTCAAGCGACTCAGCTTGCTGCAACGCAGAGGAGGCAATCCGCTCAATCATTACCGCAGACTGTTCGCCGCTGGCAATAACTTCTGTCAGCGCATTCATAGTTTCAATAGAGAGCGAGGCACCACTTTGTACTTGCTTGATAGATTTTTCTATTAGGAGTGAAATATTCTTGGCAGATTCTGTACTTTTGTTTGCAAGACTCTGCACTTCGCCAGCCACAACAGCAAAGCCTTTTCCCGCTTCGCCTGCGCGTGCCGCTTCTACAGATGCATTTAGTGCAAGGATATTTGTCTGCAAGGAAATATCTTCAATTGTTTTAGTAATGCCGCCAATCTGGCGAGAAGAATTGGATATTTCCTCGATTGCCGCACGCAGTGCTTCCATTTTCTCATTGCACAGTAACAGATGTTTCATGGCTTGTTCCGATGCTTTGTTGGCGTTGTCTGCATCAGAAGAGGTATTGTTTACCTGTTTTGAGATTTCTGAGATGCTTGCGGATAATTCCTGCACTGCAGCGGCCTGCTCTGCAGCACCGTCCGACATATTCTGTGCACTAGATGACATTTTGCCAGATTCCTCTGATACGTGTTCTGAAGTTTTATTAATTTGATACAACGCACTGTTAAAAGAGTCAAGGATTTGTGCCATTGCGCACTGAATAGGTTGAAACTCACCGCGATAATCATCACTGATAGACAGATTCAGGTTTCCTTGTGCCATCTGGGTTAGTGTTGTGTTGATATCGCTGATATATTTTTTTAGTTCGCGTTTTGTCTCGTGAATCGAGTCCACAAGCATTCCGATTTCTGAGGTGTCAGGTGTCAGATGAAAATTAGCGGAAAGATTTCCCTGAGAAATTTCTTGCATTTGTCTTTTGACTGTCATGACAGGGCGTAGCACTTTGTAGCGGACTAGAAACATATTGCAAAGCTGCATAATGCCGACAACGGAGAGCGCAAATATCATCTGCAACCGAATGGTTTCAATCGTTTGTTTTAGAAGTGAAACTTGTTCTGCTGTTCGTGTGTCTAAGACGGAGAGAAATTGTTCTTTTAGGGTATTGATTTTGGCAATGGAATCGCTGTATTCTGTCCCGTATACGTAATCCAGCGCTGTCGCTCTTTTTCCAGTGCGCACATTTTTCATCGCTTCATCCTCAAGCGGGATAAGCTGATTGGAGAGCGCATACATGTCATCAATCATTTTTTGTTCTGTGGAGGTGATGCCGATTTCCTGCATTGCAGCAACGCCTTTGTCGCGGTTTTTTAGCGTGTCAACTTCGTTCCAGTAATTGTCAAAATGTTCTTGAAGTCCAGTAGCGGCAAACGCCCGCACTTCATTTGTCAGATATGCGGAACCGTTCATAAAACGGTTTGCATTGTAGGTTAGGCTAAAGCGCTCCTCATATGCATTGTTAAGTTGTGTGTTGACGTTTCTATATGAATATAGCGAAAACGCCAGAAAAAATAGTGATATGATGGAAATACCGTTTAAGATTGTGGTGAGTAAGGATTGACTGAGTGCTTTTTTCATATGATAATCTCCCTTTCAATATTCCTCATTGTCGTAGAGGGATATATTTTTGTGTCGTCTATTACAGTTTACAAAAAATAAAGGGGAATTTCAATATTTCTTAAGAAAAGAGTGAAAACAATAGTTACAGAATAATTGTAATATATATCTGTAGATTATGAAGGGGCACTGTTTAGTAACTATTCCAATAACGTACACTTTTAAACGCCCCTTTGTTTTGATTGCTGCTATAGCGCGCACAAAGAGATTGTATTTGTCTTTTCAATTAGCTTTTTGTAAACCCATTCTATAAACCATGCTTCTGAGGGCACTTTAAGGGCATCTTCAAAGGACCACCATTTCACGGCCTGATTTTCGTCTTGATTTATGATTAATGTCTCATTTTCATCTGCTTCGGCTAGATAGGTAACATTCATATGTAAGTGACTTGGAACATAAACGCCTCTTTTAATGTGTCCATTGACTGTTAAAAGTTCTAGGCTGAATATTTCTGGGCTTACAAGAACTCCATGTGCAACGCCAGTCTCCTCCTGCAATTCGCGCAATGCCACTGACCGCAGATCTTCATTACCATCAGCATGACCGCCAATCCATGCCCAGGAATCGTAGAGGTTATGATATACCATTAACGTCTTTGTACGCTCTTTATTGACTGTCCATATGGAAGCTGAAAAATGGGCAGTTTGATTTTCACGGTCCAGATAATCAGAGTGATGTGTTATAAAATCAATCATGCATTTTTTATCACATGCTTCCTGCTGATTATAAGGTTTATAGTTTTTAATATCTTGTAATAAATTCATATTATTTGTCTCCTGTAATCATCAACAACACCTTTTTTGTAGTTTATCATACTTTTCGATAGTTGACTATACATTTATGTCAAATATTAGAGTATTCGTTACAGTTCGGCTTTGCTGAACTGTAACGAATCAAGCCATGCAAAATCATTTCGCGATGGCTTAATGCTTACCCACTATGCTTTCTTACGTGGCTTGTAAAGCCATAATTTGTAGCGTAGTGCAGCGTCCTAGGCGGAACTGTAACAAGTATTCATAATTGCAAGAGAAAAATATTAAATATAAACAAATATTGTTTGTTTTGCAAAGCGATTTTATAATTGCTTCAATATTTCGCCAATGTCTCCGACAATACCTATTGACTGCTTTTTGATTTCTGTCGGAATAGAAGATTCTGACAGATTCATATATACGTAAGTAGCATTTGGATTGTTATAAGTCATTTGCCAAAATGGATATTTAATAATTCCTGGTGTGTTGTTGCCAACTCCTAATTCCAGATACAAGACGCTTGATTTTTTATGACAGCGCAAAAAGTTTTGATACCTGCCAGCGGCGATATGCCAGCCAATATCTTCAACAAACGTATCGTCCGCTCGCAAATTCATTGTCATAGGTGCACCACAGACAGGACAGCAAGGGATTAATGCAGATGGAATACGCATATTTTCCTGTTCTGCAACCATTTTTTTAATAGCGGTCTCATTATCGTAAGTTTTGTTGTGACAAGGCTTTGAGCATTGCCATAACCCATAATCGCCTTGCGTATAAAATAATCTGTGTTTATCAAAACCTGCCTTTTGGAAACAGTGGTCTACATTGGTGGTTAAGACAAAATAGTCTTTGTCTCGTACAAGATTGTATAAATCATTGTAAACCGTTTTCGGCGCATCTTGATAGCGATTGATAAAGACGTAACGGCTCCAATATGCCCAGTATTCTTCCAATGTTTTGTAAGGATAAAAGCCCGCCGTATACATATCTTGAAAACCATATTTTTCAATAAAATCTGAGAAATGCTCAGAAAAGTGTTTTCCAAAATATATAAATCCGGCAGACGTAGACAGCCCAGCGCCAGCCCCTACTAGAATTGCATCTGCCTGTTGCATTTTTTGACGCACTTCTTCTATTGTATTATTCCAGTAATTGTCTGTAGATTTCGTAGTCGCAGTCTTTGAATACATTGAAAATCACCTCCAAACCACTTTGCGTTTTTGCTTGAAAATCCTTTACTGTCTGGATTGCTATCTGGGCGGCTGTTTCATTTGGAAAATGAAATTCGCCTGTAGAAATACAGCAAAAGGCAATGCTTTTTAACTGATTTGCTGCTGCAAGTTCGAGACAGGAACGATAACAATTGGATAGCAATGCACAATCCTGCTGTGTGACGTTGCCGTGAATAATGGGACCGACCGTGTGCAGTACATGGCGGCAGGGCAGATTATAGGCTCTTGTAATTTTTGCTTTTCCCGTAGGTTCCTCCATTTTTTGTTTTTTCATAATGCGAGAACATTCCAGACGAAGTTCTATGCCGGCGGCAGAATGAATTGCATTGTCAATACACCCATGACAGGGTACAAAGCAGCCAAGCATGGCACTGTTTGCCGCATTTACAATGGCGTCTACAGACAGATGGGTAATATCGCCTTGCCATAAGTAAATTCCCGGTTGTACAGGGGAAAGAGCAGAGAGGGAAATAACACTTTTTTTGGTACATTCTTCTTGCAAGTATGCGTTCTGCACTTCCAAAAATTCTTTTGAAACTGCTCTTGGCGGGCGTATATTCATAAGGGAACGCAGCAGTCGTTTCCTCTCTGTATTCTCCGCAGGAATCACTATTGATTTTAGCGCATTATTTTCATTTATTAAATAGTTTATCAGAAAAGTAAGCCGTTCTGTCTGTGTCATGGGGGTACTCCTTTCTATTTTTTGTAAAGGGTAATGTGTTCTATAGTCCCTGCCATGATAAGGCAAGGGACTCGTGATTTGCACAGTTTCTTATTCTGCCACAACTGAAATTCTCTGTTGTATATGATTTCCGTTAAGTGCTTCGTCAACCATAGCAACCGCATAGTCAGCGTAACTGATTATGCTTTCTCCCTTGGCGTTTATTTTTAATTTTATTTGTGGTTTGTTTGTTGCTTGTAAGATTATAATAAATCTGTAGAGAATTAATGTAAAGTAAGCACAAAAAAGTTCTATAGTTACTAATTAGAAACTATTGTGAGAAAACAGAAAATTTATTTTAAACCAGGTGATTGTATTAGATGGCAAGGGCGAAGGCAGAATTGGGGTAAGACTAAACGTGCGAGAGGAAGATTTAAAGGCGTTTTTAGATAAGACAGGCAATGAGAAAGACACTATTGTGACATATAAGGTCGTTATCAAATAGTTCCTTACTCGGTCTGATTTTGTCAGACCGGGTGTTTTATGCGCAAAGGAAATATGCAGCTTTTGGCTTTTTGATAACTTGCTATCTCTTGTAAGATATGTTAAAGTAGGCATACAAAATCGTAATATATGCCTATACGATCATTATAAATGATAAGAAATGAGTTTGTGAAAGGGTGTAGAATAATTTTAATCATATTTTAGGAAAGGAGTCAGGAATTATGAAGATTAGTTTACAGGGTATTGCAGAGCAAAGACAGTGGGAGGAGAAAGGGTATTCTCTGCCAAAGTATGATATGCAGAAAGTGGCGAGAGCAGCGAAGGAAAATCCTTTTTGGATTCACTTTGGGGCGGGGAATTTGTTTCGTGCATTTCATGCTGTTTTGGTACAGAATTTGCTGGATGCTGGAAAGTTGGACAAGGGAATTCTTGTAGCAGAAGGATTTGACTATGAAATTATAGAGAAGATGTACGCGCCGCATGATAATCTTGGGATTGCAGTGACGTTAAAAGCAGACGGAACAATTGACAAGAAGGTGGTTGGGAGCGTTGCGGAGGCGCTGCCATTAGATTCGGAAAATGACATGGCATTTGGGCGGTTAAAGGGAATTTTTTCAAATGATTCGTTGCAGATGGCGACATTCACAATCACTGAGAAGGGGTATAGTTTGACGAATGCAAAATCAGAACTGTTGCCTGATGTTGCGGCGGATTTTGTGGCGGGACCAGAGAAGCCAGTTAGCTATATGGGAAAAGTATCTGCTTTGTTGTATGCGCGATATAACGCAGGGCAAAAACCAATTGCGATGGTCAGCACAGACAATTGTTCGCACAATGGGGATAAGCTGTACACAGCAGTCTCATCTTTTGCGAAAGCATGGGTGCAAAACGGAAAGGCAGATGCGGACTTTTTGGCTTATATTGACTCTGCGAAAGTTTCTTTTCCGTGGAGCATGATTGATAAGATTACACCCAGACCAGATGTATCTGTAGAAAAGATTTTACGAGAGGAGGGCGTGGAGGAATTGGAACCAGTGATCACTTCTAAAAATACGTATGTTGCACCGTTTGTAAATGCTGAGGAGACAGAGTATCTAGTGATTGAGGATGATTTCCCAAATGGACGACCGAAACTTGAGGAGGGCGGAATCTTATTTACGGACCGTGAGACAGTGGACAAGGTGGAGAAAATGAAGGTGTGTACTTGTCTGAACCCATTGCATACGTGCCTTGCAATTTTTGGTTGTCTGCTTGGATATCACAAGATTTCGGATGAGATGCAGGACGAAGAATTGGTGAAGTTGGTGAAGATTGTGGGGTATCAGGAGGGACTTCCCGTCGTGATTAATCCAGAGATTTTAAATCCCAGAGAATTTATAGACACAGTGCTTAGAGTGCGTGTACCCAATCCATTTATGCCAGATACACCGCAACGAATTGCAACAGATACATCACAGAAGCTGGCAATTCGTTTTGGCGAGACAATCAAGGCTTATCAGGCAGACAGCGAGCGCAAGGTGGATGACCTACATATGATACCACTTGTGCTTGCAGGTTGGCTGCGCTATTTAATGGCGGTGGATGACAGTGGGAAGCCATTTGAATTAAGTTCAGACCCGTTGCTTGAGACGCTATGTCCGCAGATGGCAAAGCTGAAATTAGGCGATGTTGATGTGGAGGAGGTCTTAAGACCAATTATGGAAAATGATAAGATTTTTGGTGTAAATTTATATGAGGTAGGTCTGGCTGATAAGGTTTGCAGTTATTTTAGAGAGTTGGCAGCAGAACCAGGAGCAGTGCGCAGAACCTTGCAAAAATATGTCTAAAATAGTGGAGACAGGCAATAAAGATTTAGATAAAGCTGCTGTGGGAAAAATATTTCTAAGGTGGCATGGGGGATTAATATGAAAACAGAAGTGCTTTTCAATGATGGCTGGGAATTTACAAAACAAAAGTTGGATACTAGCTTGGAGGATGTCTGCACAAATAAGGATTGTTTTGTTCCGGTGGGACTTCCACATGATTGGCTGATTGAGCAGACAAATGACCTATACGAAAATAGTACTGGATGGTATCGAAAGAATTTTCTGTGGAACAAGACGGATGGAGAATTAGTTAGTTTATGTTTTGACGGAGTTTATATGGATTGCCAGATATATGTAAATAGAAGGCTGGCAAAAGAGTGGAAATATGGTTATTCTGCCTTTGAAGTTGCGATGACTCCTTATCTCCAAAATGGCAACAATGAAATTATAGTGTGTGTTCGTCATCAGTCCCCTAATAGTCGCTGGTACAGCGGCGCGGGGATTTACAGAGATGTCAGGCTTAGAAGCGTCTGGGAGACACATATTCCGAAAAATGGTATTTATGTGACAGCGATAAAAAAGCAGAAAGATATGTGGTCGTTAGAGATAGATACGGAGGTGATTTGCAAGGAGGAGACAACACTTGTTTATACGCTGTTTGACGAAGAGGAGTGTGTGGTTTGGGATAGCAGAGAGTTTCTTAATTCCCAGCGGGATATAATAGTACATACAGTTAAAACTTTGGTTTCTAACCCGCAATTGTGGGATATTTGTGCACCAAAACGATATTGTCTAAAAGTTGGTCTTTGGAGAGAAGAGATGCTCTTACAAGAAGAGGCAGTCTGGTTTGGATTTCGCGAGACGACGTTTGACGCAAATAAAGGATTTTCTTTAAATGGAAGACATGTGAAACTGAAAGGTGTCTGTGAGCATCATGATTTGGGGTGTCTTGGCGCAGCGTATAATAGAACTGCAATGCACCGCAAATTTGTGATGCTTCAGAAAATGGGAGTCAACGCAGTACGCCTGTCTCATAATATGCCTGCCGCTGATTTGATGGATCTTGCAGACGAGATGGGGATGTTGATTGTCTCTGAGGCGTTTGATATGTGGGAGCGCACAAAGACAGATTACGATTATGGGCGCTTTTTTAAGAACTGGTATCAAAAAGATGTGGCGAGTTGGATTCGGCGTGATAGGAATCACCCTAGCGTAATTATGTGGAGTGTTGGAAATGAAATTTACGATACGCACGTGGATGAGGGTGGGCAGCAGATTGCACGTGCATTGCTTTTGGAAGTGAGAAAGCACGATCCCAAAAATCATGCGCCTGTGACAATTGGATCCAATTATATGCCGTGGGAGAACGCGCAAAAATGTGCAGATATTATAGAGACAGTGGGATATAATTATGCGGAGAATTATTATAATCCGCATCATAAAATACACCCAGATTGGGTGATTTACGGCAGTGAGACATCCTCCACAGTACAGAGCAGAGGGGTGTACCACTTTCCATACAGAAGGTCAGTGCTTGCGGAGGAGGATTTACAGTGTTCGGCACTTGGAAATTCGACGACGAGCTGGGGCGCAAAATCCTCTGAGAGCTGTATTATTGCGGAGCGCGACTGTGATTTTTCATGCGGTCAATTTTTGTGGAGTGGGTTTGACTATATTGGGGAGCCAACACCATACCACACAAAAAATTCTTATTTTGGACAGATTGATACGGCTGGATTTCCAAAGGATTCTTATTATATATATCAGGCGGAATGGACAGACGTTAAGACAGTGCCAATGGTACATGTATTTCCTTATTGGGATTTTAACGATGGGCAGGAGGTTGATGTTCGAGTATGTTCCAACGCGCCGGAGGTTGAGCTGTTTGTGAATGGAGAGAGTCAAGGAAAATATCAGATTGACCATCAAAAAGGACAACAACTCACTGGTAATTGGATTGTTCCATACCATGCGGGAATGATTGAAGCGGTAGCTTATGACGAACAGGGTAAAGTGCTTGCAAGAGAGGTTCGCCATTCCTTTAAAGAAGCCGCAAAATTATGTCTCAAGCCAGATAAACATGAGATTTTGGCAGATGGGCGAGACTTGATATTTGTGGAGATTACAGCGGAGGACATGGATGGATATCCAGTGGAAAACGCGAATAACCGCGTACAAGTACATGTGAGCGGCGCTGGGCGTCTAATTGGCATGGATAATGGAGACAGCACAGATTATGACGCTTACAAGGGCAACAGCAAACGCCTGTTTAATGGAAAGCTGCTGGCTGTGATTGCAGCAAATAGAGAAGCGGGAGAACTAATTATGACTGCTGTTTCACAAGGAATGCCAGAGACACAACTTGTACTTTGCACGAAGGCATGTGAGGCTGAGGAGGGTGTCAGTTTTGCTGCGTATAGTTTTAATCAAAAAGAGCAGCCACAGCTACAAAAAGAGGAAATTTTTGTCCGCAAAATAGAGCTTTCATGCGAGACAGGAACACGGCTGGACGCAGTGAATCCAAGTGCTGTAGTGCGCGCTACAATATGTCCTAAAAATGCATCAGATAAAAATTTAATTTTTGCACTGGTGGACGAGGCGGGAATTTTTTCCAATTTGGCTGTACTAGAGACTGATGGAAATTGCGCACGGATTACAGCGAAAGCGGACGGTGCCTTTTGGTTGCGTTGTATGTCTAAGTGTGGACAGGAGCATGTGGAAATTATTTCACAATTAGGCTTTACTGTGACAGGACTTGGAACTGCATATATAGACCCTTATGAATTTGTCTGTGGTGGGCAGTATCAATATAGCAAGGGCGATGTGGGAAACGGAAATGAGAAAGGGGTCTCTGCGTCAAGAGATGGAGAAACGCAAGTTGGCTATAGAAATCTGGATTTTGGTAGTTTTGGCTCCGATGAAATTACAGTGCCAATCTTTACCCTTTCGGACGAACCATATCCAATTCAAATCTGGGAAGGAATGCCCGAGGAAGAAGGGAGCACACTTGTGGCGGATGTAGTGTATCAGAAACCTTCCATATGGAATGTTTATCAGCCAGAGACATGGAAACTGAATAGACGATTGACAGGTATCACAAGTCTGTGTTTTGTATTGCACCAGAAAGTACATATCAAAGGTTTTTCTTTTTCCAGAAAAAATAAAGCATTTGAGAGGCTTTTGGCTTGCGAGTGTGACCATGTGTATGGAGATCGGTTTACTGTGACAAATACTGGTATTGACGGGATTGGCAACAATGTGACAGTGGAGTTTGAAAAGATGGACTTTGGGGAGACAGGAATTTGTGGAATAAAAATATGTGGAAGAACGCCTCTTGCGTGCCAAGCTGTCCATATTCGATTTCTGACACCAGAAGGAGAGCGCAGACAGTTGGTGGAATTTTTACACACAGAAGAAATGAATGAGATGGAATTTTCGCTTGAGTGTGTGACAGGAATACAAGATGTGGCGTTTGTATTCCTGCCAGGAAGTCAGTTTGATTTCCAGTGGTTTCAGTTTGTGAAGTCCTGAGCTTTGTATGCTAAACTCTCAAAGGTTACTATGAACGCCTTCCATGCCGTGAATAATAACGAGATTTTCCAGAAAAATAAATCAAAACTGGGTTATTAATTGACAATTGAATTGAAATAAAATTAAAAGTGTAGTATTATTTGGGAAGGAACTGCCAAAAGGCGTTCCTTCCTTCATTAAAAAATGTAAAAAGATACACAAGAGGGAGATGAAGCAATGAATAGAGAAGAGGCAAGAAAGCGTGCGGAGGATTTAGTTTCTCAAATGACTTTAGAAGAAAAGGCATCACAATTGCGGTATAATGCACCTGCAATTTCCCGCTTGGGGATACCTGCCTATAATTGGTGGAATGAGGCGCTCCATGGTGTCGCGAGAGCTGGTCAAGCAACGGTGTTTCCACAGGCAATTGGATTGGGGGCAACATTTGATGAGCAGCTTATACATGATGTTGCGGATGTCATTGCTGAGGAGGGGCGTGCAAAGTATAATGCATATGTGTCACAGAATGATAGGGATATTTATAAAGGACTGACTTTCTGGGCACCCAATGTCAATATTTTCCGCGATCCTAGATGGGGAAGGGGGCACGAGACTTACGGTGAAGACCCTTGGCTAACATCCAGAATGGGTGTGAATTTTGTGCAGGGATTGCAGGGAGATGGACCTGTTATGAAAGCTGCCGCGTGCGCAAAACATTTTGCTGTACATTCAGGACCAGAGGCGATACGCCATGAGTTTGATGCTGAGGCAACGCCAAAGGATATGGAGGAAACGTATCTGCCTGCGTTTGAAGCACTGGTGAAGGAAGCTGGTGTGGAAGCGGTGATGGGAGCGTACAACCGCACAAATGGTGAACCTTGCTGCGGAAGTAAGACTTTGATACAAGATATTCTTCGGGAAAAATGGGGTTTTGAGGGGCACTTTGTATCGGATTGCTGGGCAATTAAAGATTTTCATGTCAATCATAAAGTGACAAGCACGGCGCCAGAATCTGCGGCACTGGCGTTAAATGCAGGATGTGATGTGAACTGTGGTGTTACTTATCTTCATCTTTTGACAGCATACCAACAGGGACTTGTCACGGAGGAAGCAATTACACAGGCGGCTGTTCGACTTTTTACAGCGCGTTATATGCTTGGGTTGTTTGATGAGAACGAATTTGATCGGATTCCATATGAGTGTGTGGAGTGCAAAGAACATCTCGCTTTATCGCAGAAGGCTGCGGAGGAAAGCTTTGTACTGCTTAAGAACGACGGTATTCTTCCATTAAAGAAGGAGACAATTCATACAATTGGTGTGATTGGTCCCAACGCGGACAGTCGTGCAGCACTAATTGGAAATTATCATGGAACAGCGACAGAGTATGTCACGATTTTAGATGGTGTGCGCCAGTATGTAGGAGACAGTGTTAGGATTTTATATTCTGTAGGTGCAGAACTGTATCGAGATAAGACGGAAGAACTTGGATATCAGTATGACAGGATTTCCGAGGCAAAGATTGTCGCACAACATAGTGATGTGGTGATTTTGTGTGTAGGATTAGACGAGACTCTTGAAGGAGAAGAGGGAGATGCAGGAAACAGCTACGCTTCTGGAGACAAGACATCGCTGCAACTGCCAGATTCCCAGATTGCATTGATGGAGGCAGTTGCGCAATGTGGTAAGCCAGTCGTATTATGTCTGTGTGCAGGAAGTGATATCGATATGAGTTACGCGAGTGAGCACTTTAACGCAGTTATACAACTCTGGTATCCTGGTGCACAAGGCGGCAGAGCAGCAGCGCGAATGCTTTTTGGCGAAGTGTCTGCTTTTGGCAAACTTCCAGTCACATTCTATAATACTTTGGAAGAACTGCCAGAATTTACGGATTATTCTATGAAGGGCAGAACTTACCGTTACATGGAGAATGAAGCGCAGTATCCGTTTGGGTACGGATTAAATTACGGGAATACTGTTCTGAAAGAAGCAGTTTATCAAAATAGCACAATCACTGCGATTGTGGAGAATCAGGGAACTGTTGACACGGACGAAGTAGTGCAAGTATACATTAAATCTGAGACATCAAGCGATGCGTCACGCAACCCTGAACTGTGTGCATTCAAAAGGATTTTTGTCAAGGCAGGAGAGACATTCACAACAGAACTTCCAATAGTGTCCCATGCATTTACAGTGGTCAATGAACATGGGGAGCGGTACATACCAGAAGGAAAGTTCCAATTGTATGTAGGCTTTGGACAGCCAGACGCGCGAACAGAAGCGCTGACAGGAAAGAAATCGATAGTGGTTACAGCAGTTCCAACGATTTCAAGTGAGACTGTTCGTTAATTGACCAATTGCATAAAATGTGATATTCTATAAACAAAAGTAAAGGAGGAAGCACTTTATGCAATATAAAAGAAGCAAAATAATATTGGCGGCTATCATGACAACAACAATTTGTTTGTTGACATCTTGTTCTATGGCAAAGACAGCTGGTAATATTGCATCAGAAAAACAAAGTTTTGCGGAGGCACATGACGCTTTTACGACAACGCTTGCAAAGGAGGACAATGATGACGAGGAGATTCCGACGCCTCCTGAAGGACTTTTTGATCTGGTGAAATATCCTTCTAAGGTGGGGGATTTGGCAGCGTATGTGTCCAGCGATCCAGGTGATGGGCAGAAGCACCCAATGATAATCTGGGTGGTAGGAGGCTGGGGAAATGGCATTGACGATTTTCCGTGGTGTTATCCAGAGTGGGATAATGACCAGACTGGATCGGCTTTCTGGCAGGCGGGCGTGCTGACAATGTATCCGTCATTTCGCGGAGGATGCGGAAATCCTGGCAATTATGAGACTCTTTTTGGCGAGGTGGATGATATTGCGTCAGCGTATGACTATGCGGCGTCTCTTCCCTATGTAGACCCTGACCGTATCTATCTAGGAGGACATAGTACTGGCGGCACACGTGCTTTATTGGCTTCAGAGTACACAGACAAGTTCCGTGCTGTTTTTGCATTTGGGGCAGTAGATAAGATTGAGTACCACAATAACAGTCAGTTTACATTTGATACCGACAACAAAGAAGAGTATAAGATGCGCTCACCAATCTATTGGTTGGATAACGTGAAGTCACCAACTTTTTTAATAGAAGGCAGTGATGGAAATTCTGTAAATTTAAAGAATATTGAACGCGCCTCGAAGAATGACAATATTCACTGTTATGTCATTGAGGGACAGGATCACTTTTCTGTACTCGCACCGCTCACAAGAGTTGTGGCACAAAAAATTGTTGCAGATACTGGGACAGCTCCGAATATTACCATTACACAGGAGGAGCTTGACTCTGCTATGAAACAGGATCCAGAGATTCCAATGCCTGTGATGGAACAGCATACAATTGAGGCACTAGGAATGAATATTTCTTATCCATATCTGTGGGATTTGACAGAAGTCTCTGCGGAAAGTACTCTTTCGTTTATGTTAAACTCTCGGTATGAGGACAATAATATCTGGGACATGTCTGTGCTGTATATTGATGCATACACAGATGAAGAAGGTATCGACTTGCAGATGGTTAAAGAATTATATGCGCAAGGCGGTTATGATGTGAGCGATATAGAAGTCAATGGATTACCAGCAATGAAGGCAGTTGGACAGAGGGAAAATAACAATGGCAATGTATTTAATGACACGTCGATTATGATGCAAAAGGGTGATGTTGTTGTCACATTTGAGTTTTTCATTCATGAGGATTTCGGTGATGATGCCAATCCGTTGTTTGATGCAATTATGAATAGTGTTTCATTTACACAGTAAATTTTTTAAAATAAAATTTATGCAGACCATATAAGAAACTAAAAATGCCCTGTATTATTACAAGCCGCGACAAGACAACGGCCAATGACAGAATAATACAGGGCAGATTTTAATGTTTATTTTGGAAAGGGCAGAGAGGAGTCTTATGAAAACAGACAATCGTCAGATTTCTAATCAGATTACAGAGGGAGTAATCTGGAAGCAACTTCTTTTTTTCTTTTTTCCGATATTGTTCGGAACCTTTTTTCAGCAGCTTTACAACACTACAGACGCAGTGATTGTGGGGAAGTTTGTGGGTAAAGAAGCGCTGGCAGCAGTGGGCGGACCAGCAGCCACCTTAATTAATTTGTTGATTGGATTTTTTACGGGGCTTTCTTCTGGTGCGACGGTGATTATCGCACAGTATTATGGTGCGAAGAAAGAGGAGGATGTCAAAAAGACCGTTCACACTGCTATGGCGCTCTCCATTGCGGGCGGCGCAGCAATTATGGTGTTGGGGATTCTTTTTTCAAAGGCAGCGCTTGAGGCGATGAATACGCCCGACGAGATTCTCTCATTGTCAGTATTGTATATGCGCGTTTATTTTCTAGGCGTTATTCCCTCGCTTATCTACAACATGGGTTCGGGAATTCTGAGAGCGGTGGGGGATTCTAAGCGTCCGCTTTACTTTTTAATTTTGTCCTGTATTGTAAATATTATACTGGATATTCTGTTTGTGACAGTGCTGAAAATGGGAGTGGTTGGCGTGGCTGTGGCAACCGCGCTATCACAGGTTATCAGCGCATTGATGGTTATTGTGACATTGATGCGAACGGAGGATTCCTATCAACTTTTTCTAAAGGAAATTCGATTTTCACCGGTGCTTTTGCACAATATTGTCCGCATTGGTCTGCCGGCGGGGATTCAGTCAACGATGTATTCCGCTTCCAATCTGATTATTCAGTCGAGCATCAATGCATTTGGCACGGATACAATTGCTGCATGGACGGCATATGGCAAAGTGGATGGCATTTTCTGGATGATTATGGGAGCTTATGGTGTATCAATTACAACCTTTGCGGGACAAAATTTTGGCGCAGGTAAATATGACCGTATTAAGAAAAGTGTGCGTATCTGTTTGGGTATGGCGGCGCTGACAAGTGTACTTTTGAGTGTTATTGTGCTTGCAGGCGGGCGTGTTTTCTTTGGCCTGTTTACAGATGATCCCGGTGTCGTCTCAATAGGACTGGGTATGATGCGCGTGATTTCTCCCAGTTATATCACCTATATTTGTATTGAGATTCTCGGTGGCACAACACGCGGTTGTGGCGATGCCATTCTGCCAATGCTAATGACCTGTGTTGGTATTTGCGTGCTGCGTGTCATTTGGATATTGGCAGTGGTTCCGCTGCGCCCAGAAGTTTCCACAGTCGCATTTAGCTATCCGCTTACTTGGTCGGTGACATCAGTGTTATTTATTGTTTATTACCTGAAAGGTGGCTGGCTAAAACGTTGTCGTGGACTATAAAGGGTGTGATTGTGGTGTACTTTCCAAGAAAATGCTTTGATAAGCCATTTTTTCAAAATCATAGTTGTATTTTTTTCTTGCGCGGGCAAAATTTTTTCCGTGTAGGTCTGCTTTCTGTTCCATATATTTGCTTAGCGCCAATGTAAAAACAAATCCTGTATTTTCAGGGTCTAGTTGTGGAATGGAAAGCTTGACCTTTTGAACACCATTTTGGTGAAGCAGAGTAAAATAACACCACCATGCTAAAAAATTGCACATATTTTCAATTGTATTCGCGGCGGGTTCATTATTAAGGTCAATTCGTGTTATTTCAAGATCATTTTCTAAACCGTCAAAATTTCCTTCCCAAGCGCTCAACAACCGTTCTAATGTATAAAAATTTCTATTCCATCGTGCTTCGCGCGGTAGTTTCACCCAGTAAGTATCATAAAAATACCAGAATAGTTTAACCTTTCCTAAGTGCACACATTCCGCTAATACAGCGGAATACATTTTCTGTGGTTCAGATGCACTGCAAATGCGATAACACCAATGAAACCGCTTTGGAATATTCCTATGAATGAAATTGAGCATCAGTTCTTCTGCCTGTTCCTTTTGGTCGGTGTGCAGCAGATAGAATAAATATGCAAAATGGTTGCATACATAACAGCGATTGGGATTTCCGCTGTACTTTAGGAAACCTTGCGCTGCTTTTTCTGCGCGCTTGGTATCGCGATAGAGCAAAGATAAATATAATTCTGAAATATAATACAAATCAATATCAATGTTATATTTGAACACAAGTTTAGAAAAGTTCTGCATAAAAAGTTCCATTTTGCAATCATCAATCGGAGCATACCAATAATAAGCATAATAAATTTCATCATAGATAAAGATAAGAATACTGCACATTTTGGTGTCTGGAACGATTGTGCCTTCAAGATAGGGTTGGCTGTCTTTGTAGTATAGTTCTGCGTATTTTACAATTTCTCGATAGTTGCAATTATATTTATCTAAGGACATCAAATAGTACATTGTGTAAAAATAAAGATACCATTCCTCTGCTTGTCTGGCAAGCGGCAGAATTTTCTTAAATAAACCAGAAAAAATAGAATAATTCAATGTGTGCATATCTGAGTTTTCTCTAGTTGATTCCCTTGCTCTATGTACTAGTGTGGCGAGTTTATTTGATTTTAGTGCATCTATGTCAATCATTCCATATAATGCCATACTGCAACCTCCTGATATTGTTTATATATTTGAATCATTCTTTATCACAAAAGTAGTGAAATTTGTGTGCTAAATTAATTATAGCTATTGTATCATGGTTGTTGTGATGAGACAAGATACCAACCTTTTGTTGTAATTACGGTTACAACAAAAGGTTACTTCTCCCCCGTACTATGACTTGCTGCATGGAGTCGGAGCCAGTGCCAAAATGCCATAAAGCAAGTATTTTGGCGCACGATTTTCACTATGTTGACAGACGAGTGAATTGTAACTAATATAACTTACTTATTATAAAAATAATAAAAAGAAATTGACAATTACCAATAAATATGTTAAAATCTTATTATTAAAACAATAATAAGAAAAACAGCGATTTCATTAGAAAGGAGTGGTATTCGTATGAAAAAAGTTTTAGTAGTTGTGGATATGCAGAAGGATTTTATTAATGGTGTGCTGGGAACAAAAGAGGCAGAAGCAATTGTAGATTCTGTGGTGGAGACGGTCAAGTGCTTTGAAGGGGAAGTGATTTTTACAAGGGACACGCACGCAGAAAATTATCTGGAGACACAGGAAGGCAAGAATTTACCTGTTCCGCATTGTATTAAGGGAACAGATGGCTGGAAACTTGACAGAAAGCTGGAATGTCTCAGGGCGGATACTATGAAAATTTTTGATAAACCGACATTTGGCTCTATGGCACTTGCGGACTATTTAAAGGCGGAGAAGGAACTGGAAAGTGTTACATTAATTGGGCTTTGCACTGACATCTGTGTCATATCCAATGCGCTTTTAATTAAGGCGGCGCTGCCAGAAACAGAAATTCGGGTGATAGAAAAGTGCTGTGCTGGTGTGACACCACAGAGTCATAAAAATGCATTGGAAGCAATGAGGATGTGTCAGATAAAGATTGTATAGACAAATATGTAGAGTGGGAGATTAAAATGATAAGAATAAATAACAAAAAAGTTGATATCAATCATTTTCCAGACGGAACTCTTTTATTAAAAGAAGCGCTTACAAATACAACGGATATTGAGTACAGGAACACAGAAATTGAAATAAAGTGGAATTATGAGAACAATGAGGAATTAATTGCGGTCTATTTTCTCACAAAACATCTTCAAGGGGCAGGCTGGCGCAGAATAATACTCAATATGCCTTATATTCCAAATGCAAGGCAGGACAGAGTAAAAAATTCAGAAGATGTGTTTACGCTCAAATATTTTGCGGAGCTTATTAACAGTCTTGAATTTACAGAGGTAAGAGTGCTTGACGCACACTCCAATGTCAGTCTCGCCTTGCTTGACCATGTAAAGCAGTCTACACCGCAGCAATACATTGAGCGCGTGATTGCGGAAATTGAACAGGATGCGGGCAAAAAGCCGCTTATGTTTTATCCTGATGAGGGCGCTGGAAAGCGGTATAGCGGTATGGTAGCACTACCATATTGCTTTGGATTGAAACAGCGCGATTGGAGTACAGGAGAGATTACAGGGCTTTCGGCTGCGGGTGAAACAGAGCGAATTGCAGGAAGTGATGTGTTGATAGTTGATGATATTTGTTCTTATGGAGGAACGTTTATTCGGTCGGCAGAGATACTGACAGCGCTGGGAGCTGAAAATCTTTATTTATTTGTAAGCCACTGTGAAGACTCTGCGCTGAAAGGGAAATTGTGTACTTGCGGATACTTCAAACGGATCTATACGACAGATAGTATTTTTAAGGAGCAAGAAAACTGCAATATTACGGTGTTTTCAGTGTAGAAAAAGGTTGTTTTAAATCTGCTGTAAAAGGAGATATGAGGAGGTGTTATTATGAGGAAAACAAACCCAATGCTTTTCATAGATTTTTATAAGGCAGTGCACTCTGATATGCTGCCAGAAAAGATAGAAAAATCTGTCTCGTATTTTACGCCGCGCATGAGCAGGGTTAAAATGTGGGATACTGTAGTGATGTTTGGACTGCAGGCGTTTATCAAGACATATTTAATGGACTATTTTAAGGAAGAATTTTTTGACAGGAAACTTGACGAGGTGGTTGGGGAATATGATAGAGTGTTGGGGGCTGCTCTGGGCAAAGGCGCGTATAAAAGCGAAAAAATAGTAAAGCTTCACAAACTTGGTTATCTTCCAATTGAAATTAAAGCGCTCCTAGAAGGAACAAGAGTTCCGATACATGTACCAATGTTTGAGATTAGCAACACGCATCCAGAGTTTGCATGGCTTCCACAAGCATTGGAATCCCTGATTAGCGCGGAGATGTGGCACCCAATGATTAGTGCGACAGTTGGGGCATCTTATAGAGATATTGTTGAGAAATATTATCAAATTTCAGTGGAAGACAGTATTCCAAAAGAGAGGGCACTGGGAGATTTTTCCTTTCGGGGACAAGAGAGCCTGCAGTCTGCGGTTAAATCCAGTGCAGGATGGTGTCTTTCTTTTTATAATACTGCGACGGTTCCTGTAATTCCATTTCTTGAGGAGATGTATTGCTGTGATTGCGCAAAAGAGCCAGTTGCATATGGTGCTGTCAGCACAGAGCACTCTGTTATGTGCAGCAACTATGCAGTTGATGGGGATGAGATTACACTGTTGCGCAGACTGCTCACAGAGATTTATCCCAATACAAGTTTTTCGGCGGTTCTTGATTCGTATGATTACTGGAATGTAATTGACAATATTCTTCCACAGCTAAAAAAGGAAATATTAGCCCACAATGGCTGTATGTTAATGCGCGGCGACAGCGGGGACTGCGTGGAAGTTGTGACAAAAACCGTATTTAAATTATGGGATATTTTTGGCGGAATCGTAAACGCTAAGGGATATAAGGTACTAGATCCGCATGTAAAGGCTATATATGGCGATAGTATTACAATACAGCGCTGTGAAACAATTTATAAGATTTTGATTGAAAATGGTTTTGCGTGCAACAATGTATCGCTTGGAGTGGGCAGTTTTAGCATGCAGTGTATTGAGGAAGAAGGAATGCTTAAACCATTTACAAGAGATACCTTTAGCGCTTGTATTAAGGCAACATACTGTGAGGTGGCAGGAAAACCGATTTCGATTTTTAAGGACCCAAAAGAGGGCGCATTTAAGAAAAGCCAGAAAGGAATCTGTCGCGTATTTCGCGATGCAGAAGGAAAGATAGCATTTCAAGACGGTTATACTATGGAATCTGTTTTGGGGCAGGAAAATTTACTGGAAACAGTCTTTAAAGATGGAACACTTGTACGAGAACAGTCGCTTGCGGAAATTAGAGAGAGACTTTATAATAAAAACGGTGGAGGTACAAATGATACTATTTAGACCTGTGGGTACAAAAGAGCTGGAATTGATTGCGGAGAGTGGTTACAAAAAATATCCGCCAAGACTGCCAGAACAGCCGATTTTTTATCCAGTATTAAATGAAAAGTACGCGGTTGAGATTGCATCACAGTGGAATGTAACATATAATGAGGACCATAAGGGATATGTAACAAGGTTTGAAATAGAAGATGCTTACGCTGCACAGTTTGAAGTGCATGTGGTTGGCAGCAGTTATCATAAGGAATTATGGATTCCTTCAGAAGAGCTTGACATTTTTAATCAGTACATTATAGGATATATACAAGTGATCAGTGAATTTTCGTGAATAGAAATGAGGAATCATATGAAAAACGCATTAAATTTATTTCGGACGGCGGCTGTTGTACCGCGTGTTCATATTGGAAATGTTACAAAAAATTGCAAGGAAATTATGAAGGCATATGACAGTCTGGCCAAACAAGTGGACTTGATTGTGACACCAGAACTTTCTATGACAGGTTATACCTGTGCGGATTTGTTTAACAATCGGAATTTGCTTGAGATGGCGCGCAGAGGATTGTATGAATTGGTTGCGTACACGAAAAAGTACGAAGAACACGGGGCGGCGTTGGTGGTTGGTGTTCCATTAGAAAAAGAGAATGAATTGTTTAACTGTGCAGCACTGATACAGAACGGGAGTTTGATTGCTCTGATTCCAAAAACCTATCTGCCAAACTATGGTGAATTTTATGAAAAAAGATGGTTTAGTGCGGGAGAACAGGAGGCGCAGGCACTGGAACTAAACTGCGGCGAAAATTGGATACAGACTATTTTTGGCAACAATATTCTTGTTGAAATCGGCACACACAAAAAGGTTTGCATTGGCATTGAGCTCTGTGAGGACGCATGGGCGCCTATTTCACCTGGCCGGATTTTAGCGCTGAAAGGAGCAGAGATTATCGTCAATCTCTCTGCGTCCAACGAGGTGATCGGCAAAGCGCAATATCGGAAAAATATGCTGGGTGCGGCTTCTGCTGGCTGTATTTGCGGCTATGTCTATGTGTCGGCTGGAATGTACGAATCGACATCAGATCTTGTGTTTAGCGGTCACACGCTTATGTATGAGAATGGAAAGCTTATTGGGGAAGGGAAACCTTTTTGTGATACAGTGCTTGTCAAGGATTTTAACTTGACAAAAATTAGACATGACAGGGTTGCGAACAAGACTTATTCTGGCTGTAAAAATAGTTTTTCGCAGCGCATATATAAAACAGTAGCGTGTCAAAAACCGATTGTTGAAAAGGAAGATCTGTTGGGGCGCGTGTCCATCACGCCGTTTGTGCCGTCCCAAAACCGCAGAGAGAGAAGTCTTGAGATTTTCCAAATGCAAGTGACTGCACTGCAAAGACGCATTGAAGCGACAAAGAGTAAATGTATTGTGGTGGGCGTTTCGGGTGGTCTTGACTCGACGCTCGCATTGTTAGTGTCAGCGCAGGCAGTGAAAAATTTGGGGCTTGCGTCAGAGACTGTGATTGGGATTACTATGCCCGGATTTGGCACAACCAGCCGGACCAAAAATAATTCTATGGAGTTGATGCAATATCTTGGCTGCACCAGAAAGGAAATCAGCATTGCCGAGTCTGTCAGGCAGCATTTTCAGGATATTGGACAGGATGAAGCAGTGCGCGATATCACCTATGAAAACTGCCAGGCAAGGGAGCGCACACAGATTTTAATGGATGTGGCAAACAAAGAGGGCGGTTTTGTCGTTGGTACAGGGGATTTATCAGAGCTTGCGCTTGGCTGGTGTACCTACAATGGGGATCATATGAGTATGTACGCTGTCAATACAAGTGTTCCTAAGACATTGGTGCGCACGCTGGTCTATGAAGTTGGTCATTATATGGACGAAAACGGTTTTGCGGGAATGAAAACCGTAATAGAGGATATTATTAACACGCCGGTCAGTCCAGAACTGCTGCCGCCAAATGCTGACGGAACGATTGCGCAGAAGACAGAGGAAACAGTTGGCTCTTATATTTTGCATGATTTTTTCCTGTACTATACATTGCGTTATGGCATGGCACCCGCCGAAATATTTGCGCTTTGCCATGAGGCAGTCCGTCAGAATAACGAATATCAGTTCAGTGATGCGGAAATTCAAAAGTGGCTGAATGTATTTTATAAACGGTTTTTCCAGCAGCAATTTAAGCGCAACTGTATGCCAGATGGCGTGAAAGTTGGATCGGTTTCCGTCAGCCCGCGCGGAGATTTGCGGCTTCCCGCAGAAATTGAACCAGAGGAATTTATGGAATATTGATGATAGGAATGGAAAACAATGAGTGAGACAAAAGAGTATGCAAATGCAGAGAAAGATTTTTTGGCAGGATATGATATAAATCAATATGAACGTCCATCTATCGCGGCAGATGTCGCAGTCTTTTCGATTGGAAGAAAGCTGACATCAGATGCAGAGTACCGTAAACTTCCGCCCAAAACACTAAGGCTGCTTATGATACGGCGTGCCGAGCAGCCATTTTGTGGGGAGTGGGCCCTTCCCGGCGGTTTTATGCAGAAGGGGGAGACAATACAGGAGACGGCAAAACGCGAGTTGATGGAAGAGACAGGGACAGACAAAGCATATCTTGCACTCTGTGATGTTTTTAGCGATATGGGGCGTGATCCGAGAGGTTGGATTATCTCACAGTCTTTTATTGCGGTGCTCAATGAAGAAGACCTTGCAAATGGACAGCTTCAAGCGAGCGGTGACGCGGGTGAAGCCGCATGGTTTGATATTACTGTAGAAAAAAAAGCAGAGCAGAAGCAGGAGCAAGGGACTGCGATTACCTGTGAGAATGATTATGCGCTCACATTGGAGCGCAGTATGTCAGGAGAGAGTACTATCCTTCGCGCAGTAGTTCGAGAACAGACTGCATATCGCGATTATCATGAGATTGTCACATATCAGATTGTGGAATCCGAGAGAATTGCATTTGACCATGCAAGAATTATCGTCAGCGCATTTTATCGTCTTCAGCGGATGTTAGATAGCGATATTCGGATTGCATTTGACTTTATGCCAGAGTATTTTACACTGACAGACTTGCAGGAGGCGGTGGAGTTAATTTCAGGGCAGGAGTTAATCAAACCGAATTTTAGGCGAAAAATTAGCGAGTATGTGTTGGAAACGGACCGGCGAGTACAGAATGGTGGACACAGACCAGCAAAGGAATTTGTCAGAAACCTGAATCGGTTTTATCGCTAGAAACTGGCAACAGTTCAGCCTTTGACTTCCTGTTACAGGCATCAAGCCATGCAAAACTATTTCGTGGTGGCTTGATGCCTAATTCAAGAACGCCATTGGCGTTCTTGCTACGAAGCGCGCATCATGTATAGCATGATAACATTCTTTTGCGCGCTTCTGCAATCCGCCGGAGGCATATCAGATGGGGGATTGAATCCCGCCACTGATACAAATAAGCTGTGCACCGTCTATAGAGGCGGGAGTCATACCACATCTGATGTATTGGATTTTTGTTTGGGAGCTGGAAAATATGATAATAGGAATTGATTTGGGAACGACAAACAGCCTTGCCTGTGTATATAGAAACGGTAAGGCGGAGCTGATACCCAACAGCTTTGGTACATATTTAACACCAAGCGTTGTGAGTTTTGAAAATAATGGTGCTGTTGTTGTGGGTGCCATTGCAAAAGAGCGGCTGGTGACCAATCCAACAGATACAGCAGCATCGTTTAAACGCTTTATGGGCAGTCCGAAAACATTTTGTTTAGCAGGAAAAGAATTTACACCGCAGGAACTTTCTGCATTTGTTCTGCGTCAGCTAAAGCAGGATGCAGAACAATATCTAGGTGAGGAAGTGACCGAGGCAGTCATTAGCGTTCCGGCGTATTTTAATAACAATCAGCGCGCCGCAACGCTTGAAGCGGGCAGAATCGCGGGAATTCATGTGGAGCGTCTTGTCAATGAACCTTCTGCTGCCGCGCTTGCCAGCAGTATGCTGACCGAGGAGGACGAGCAGATTTATCTTGTATTTGATTTTGGTGGCGGCACGCTGGATGTTTCGGTGGTGGATTATTTTAATAATGTGATTGAGATTGTGGCAGTGAGCGGTGACAATCATCTTGGCGGAAATGATTTTGACAGTAAGATTGCAGCGTATTTTTGTGCCAGCCATAATATTGATATGGATAGTCTTTCACCACAAAAGCAAGCAACTCTAATACGTCTTGCAGAGAAGGCGAAAAAAGAGCTTACAGAGAAAGAAAGCGCGCTGTTACATATGGAGATTGTGGGAGAAGACAAGGCAGTTATCCTAAATAATGAGATTTTAATTTCCTGTTGCGGTACGCTTTTTGACAGGATAGAGACAGCAGTGAAACATGCGCTTAGAGACAGTGGTTACTCTGTAACAGATATCAACGAGATTATTTTAGCGGGCGGATCTAGCAAAATGCCGGTTGTGTCTTATTTTTTACAAAGTATTCTTGGCAAAAAGCCAATTATGATAGGCTCACCTGATGAAGTGATTGCGCAGGGAGCTGGAATTTATGCGGGGATTAAGGCACGCAAGGAGGAGATACGTGACATGTTGCTGACTGACATCTGTCCCTTTACGCTCGGTGTTGGAATCCATAATCCAAGCAATCTGAATGGACATCTCAATATGTCGCCAATCATTGAACGAAATAGTGTGCTGCCTATCTCAAAAACTGGAATTTACACCAATGTTGAAGATATGCAGAGGAGAGTTAAATTTAATATCTATCAGGGAGAATCGTTTGACTGTGCAGACAACCTATGTCTAGGTTCCGTTATTATTGAGATTGCACCAATGAAAGCCAGAGAGGCATCTATCAAAGTAATTTTTTCGTATGATATTAATGGGATTCTTGTTGTGGATGTGGAAGATAATCTTAGCACCAACAAAAAACAGGCAATCTTTAAAAGTGAAGGAATGAACCTTTCGCCAAAAGAGATTGCAGAAAAAATAGAAGCGTTAAAACAATATCAATCAGATTTTTCTGGTGATGAACGGGATAAGCTGCTTCTAGCGCGGGGACAACGTCTCTATCAAGAGTTGACAGGAATAAATAGAACACGTATTGCTGAGGCAATGCAGGAGTACGAGTATATTTTGTCAGCAAATGACAAACATGCAAAACATATACTTCGCCAGCAGATTACAGCAATGTTTGACCGATTTGAGGAGTTTTTTGATGTTGAATAGAGAACAGGAAATGCCTGACCGACTTGAGGAGTTTTTTAATGTTGAATAGAGAACAGGAAATTTGGGAAGCACTGGGTATTACGCCGACCACAAATAAAAGAGAAGTGAAAAAGGCATATGCGGAGGCTGTCAAACATTGTCACCCAGAGGAAGAACCAGAAGCATTTCAGAAACTATATGAAGCATATCAGGCAGCACTCAATCTCTGTGCGCTTCGAGTTAAAGGGCAGTCTGTTTTGCAGCAGGAGGAGACTTCTGATATTCAAACTTTGTTCGTGGAAACAATTTCAGAATCAGAAGAAACTGTTGTGCCAGAAAATAACGCCAGACAGGAAGATAATGAATCCTATGAGAAAGCCCGCCAGTTATTCAATCAGATTCCACATGAAAAAAGTTCCAAAATACTGCCCGAAAACGATCAGCAAAACAAGCCTTTTAAGCTTTCGGATCGGGAGAGCGTACAAAATTCTTTACCAAGAGATTTTAATATAGAAGAGATAAAAAAATATGAGACACTGTTTGCACAAAACAGTCAAAGGCAGCAGGAAGTGTTATTATATTGGGAGTCTCTCTGGAAGGAATATGTGGCAAAACCAAGTTCACAGAATGGCGCAGGGCTGCTTCAATTTATGTATAGCAGCGATTTTTCTTTAATACGCGATTTGGACATTGTGCCAAGAAAAATTGCAGCGTTTTATACAAAAGAGCCGTTGGAAATCCCAAAGGATTTTTTGTATGCGCTTTGGGATATTTTTGATTATCGAAACTATGATGCTGTTGCAGACCAGGCACTTTATGACCTTGGATATCAAAAATTATACTGGATATTGAAAAAAGAGTGTGATAGATATGCCGAGATATCGATATTTGGCAGACATGGAAAACTTGCAAAAAATGCTAAGAGAATTTTCTATGTTGGTATCTTTGTCTTGATTGTCGTGGTTTCCTTTAGTTTAACAATACGGACAAATGAAATCAACCGCAATCGATATCCAAACCGTAAGGCAGCGTGTGCACGGGTGCGGGATGCGCTCAAAGAAAAATATCCTGACTTTCTTTTTTCCGGCGGAATGTATCCACCTGACAATACGGAGAGAGAATATGTTATTAAAGCAAAGATAGCGCCCAAAGGCGAATTATTGTCCAGGACACAAGATATTTGTGTAACAATTGTGGATGATGGAAAAGGAAATATTGTTTCTTACAGCGATGACTTTGAGAAGCGAAGCATACAGATGCTTGCCAATAAATATGGACTGCATTGTACAATCTCGCTGGAAGAAGCTTCTGAAGGGTACTTTTTGTCTGTGGAGCTTACAAAGGCAGGCACAATGGAAGCACAGGAAGCCGAGTTGGCAAATATTTATGCAGTGATTCAGAAAGACACTGTGCAGAATTTTAATCCATCTCACATTGTTTTTCATGTAAAAGATGCAAATAATAATCTGGAAAAACAATTACAGTATACTTTTTCAGACTTGCCCAGCCAGAAGACTCTTTTAAAGGAAATTTGGGAGGGATAAGTTAAGGAGCAGGAAAATTAAAAATTGCATTCATGTCACAGTCAAGGATTTTGCAGCAGGCATACAAAAGCGATACAGCCGGATTTTGTGTGCCTTTTTCTATTCTGTTATAAGAATATACTGAGATGTCTATTCCAGAAATCTGTAGTTTTGTGACCATATCAACCTGCTTTATTTTTAAGGCTTTGCGCCGTTTTGCAATATTGCTGCCAATCTGAATATCGTTCACTTATTGACAATGGTGACAGCGGGCTTGCCGCAATCCGCACTGACAGCGACAGCAGCGGAAAGAGAAACAGACCCCCAAGAGTATGTAGAAACAGACGCAGAGCAGCAAAATGATACTGCCATTAAAGCATTAGAATCGAAGGAAACTACAGAGGAGTATCCATCGGAAACAAGGTGAACTACCCATTGGCTTTAGACAATGGGTAGTTCACCTGTCTGGATTTCCAGAGGAAGTACAGATTATTCGTTATCTTCCAGATGAAAATGGTGTGATGCGCGGTGAGGAGTGCGCTGGCACTATTACAGCAGAGCGTGGCGATACTGTTTATTTTCAGATAAAATGGAAAGATACAGAAGAAGGCGCATATCGTTTTTGCCAGACCAATATTTCGATTCCGGAAAATACCAATTCTTATCTGGGAATACAGCAGTTTAGCGGTATAGAAGGCGACGTATGGGGACTTACGCTGTACAATGATATTGTGGTGCAGGCAAAACTAGAACCACATAGAATTATGCTTTCTTATGTCACAAGCGATATTACAGATTTGCAGGTAACAAATGGAAATGCGCAGATTTCTAGTGATATGCGCACGTTGGAGTGCTATGGTGGCGATGCGTTGTCTCTATCCTTTGGACTTGCGGAGAATATTACTTTAAAAAATATTTCGGCAGATGGGGCAGAACTTGACACTACACAAAAAGATAACATTTACACAGTGACTGTCCGTGACAGTGCGAAAATTCCACAGATTGGGCAGGTTACACTTGAGACAGAAGATGTGCTTGGCAGGTATGCACTCTCAGATTTGGACTGCAAAGTTGAATACGGGCAAAGTTCTGTTCCATATGAGGGAAAACCAGTACAGCCTGCAATCCGACGCGTGACAGTGCGGTTGCCGGGTTCTAAAAAAGAAACTGTTTTAAAAGAAAAGACAGACTACACGATATCCTGTCTAAATAATATTCAGGTTGGAGAGGCGACTCTTGTCATCACAGCAGCAGAGCGTTCCCAGCGATACAGAGGAAGTGTAGTTGTGCCGTTTACTATTTCTAAAGCTGCTGCGCCCGCAGTAAAAGATACCTTGATACAGCTAGAGGAAATCAGTGCAGGAATTGTGCAGCAGATAGATCTTTCTGAGCGCTGTGCGATTGAGACTGCATTTGAGAAAGGCGTAAAACCAATTGGATATCGTTTGGATTTGGACGATTGGGAATGTAATCTGGGCGGCGTGTTAAAAGGCGATCCTGTTTTGCAGGGCAGTACGCTGACAATTCATACTTGGCCGGACGCAGACAAATACTCAGAACCAGCGGTTCTTGTTGTGTGGGCATCTTTTGCAAACTATGAAGACACAAGATTAAAACTGCGCGTACAATTTGTGAAAAAAGAGGAATTGACCCTTGCAGGAACGGTGGCTGTGACAGATAAAGTCTATGATGGAATGCAGGTGACACCCGATCCATCAGGAGTCTATGTGGCAGGCAAACCCGCATCGGCATCGGATAAGATTATGCAGGAATTAGATGGCTGGCTTATCTATCACTATACAGGAATCAACGGAACTGAGTATGATGCAAGCGAGGCGCCAAAGGATGTAGGTACCTATCAAGTCTCCGTTGCAATATCGGAAAATAATTTTGATTACAGTGCGGGATATATTTCGGCAGGTTCTTTTACAATCACCAAGAGACCTTTGTGGATGGAGGCGGAGAGCCTAACGCTTTTTATCAATGATTCAGCGCCGACAGGATACCATTATCGCATGGAGCCAGAGACAGAAGAAATTTTGGCACTGACGGGGCTTGTTGAGGGGGACAGTATCATTTCAGAACCATTGGTAAGTTGTAACACACTCAATATGTCACAGGCAGGAGAATATCCAATAACAATAGATGTCTCACAGGTACAGATTTATAATCCATACAATCAGGAGGTAACACGAAATTATTCATTTGATATAAAAGAAGGAAAAGTGACGGTTACTTATCCAAAGATAGGCAGTTATACAGTAACTTACAGGTTGACAGGGCGCGGAAATGATATTATTCGTTCTGGTATGGAGGCAGGCAGCCTGCTGACAAGACCGATTGATCCCAAAGCGGACGGCTATGTATTTCTTGGGTGGTACAAAGATGAAAAGCTTGCCCAGTTGTGGGATTTTGACACAGATATCATTCAGGAAAATATGACATTGTATGCAGGCTGGGCAGCAGGTGTTACGGAGAATAAAGGCGTTACGCTGTGCATTCAGCAGATTGCGGATCAGGTTTATACTGGAAAGGCACTAAAACCCGCAGTCACTGTATATGCCAGTGATGGAACGACTTTGTTGAAAGCGGGAAAAGATTACAGTGTTTCTTACACAAACAATATTGATGCGGACACCAGCGAGAAAAAGTTTGGCAGTGGGACAATACCTAAAGGCGGTCTTGGCGTGCGCAAGGATCGGACAATCGATACTTCTGAGGGATTTGAAGAAAAACTGGCGTATGCGGTTGTCACCGGAAAAGGCAACTATGCAGGAACTGTCTGTATGAATTTCCATATTCACGCGGCAAGCATTGGGGAAGGAAACAAGGCAGAAGAAAGTATGCCTGCAACAGGATTTACATTAAAATACACAGACCAGTTTGAGGAGAAAACTGGTAAAAATGCAAAAATTGTAAGTTCTTTAAAGTATCAGAAAACATTAAAATTAGGCGTTGACTATGTGCTTTCTGTGTGGGATATGGAAGGAAAAGACATTGTTCTCACGCAAAAAGGAGAGCTGCCGTTACAGGCGGGCAATTACTTGCTGACCATTGCAGGGCAAAGAAATTTTACAGGAAGCATTGTGAAAAAGCTGTATGTTTCTTCAAAAGACAAACTGATGAAAAATGCAAAAGTTACCTATGCCAAGACAGTGAAGGACGCTACCAGAGAACAGCTTCAAGAGGGAATTACGCAGTCAGAACTTCGCGTTTCCATTGGCGGCAGCACCCTTTCAGACAATGATTTTGAAGTTTCATACATAGATAATCATGCAATTGGCACAGCAGCAATGACCATTCATGGCAAAAATGGTTATGTGGGCACAAAGAAGGTCACATTTAAAATCAAAGGAATTGCGTTTAAGGAAAAAGAGTTTGCGCCAATACAGCTAGAAGATTTGACATACAATGGAACTGCATTGACGCAAAATGATGTGCAGCTAAAACCTATCAATAGCACAGAAGTTTTGGTTTATGGTACAGACTATATTATTGGTTACAAGAACAATATTAAAAAGGGAAAAGCGTCGGTTATTTTTACAGCAAAGCCATCCTCTGGTTATAGCGGCAGTTTTAAAAAGACATTTACTATCAAACCACTATCCCTTGAGACGGGTGATGTTATTAAACGCGGTGTTGCTGCGGAAGGATCGCGGTTGGTTTTGACAGAATCAATTCCTTATCGCAAAGGTGGGGCAATGCCTTCTGACAGATTTTCGCTGCGCGTTGCAAACACAGGCACTGTATTGCAGACAGGAAAAGATTACACAGTAAAGTACAATAATAATACAGAAGTGTCCAATGGAAAGGCATTTATGGTGTTGAGTGGAAAAGGCAATTTTACAGGAAATATTACCATTTATTACAATATTACAAATGCGTCTCTTTTCCAATTGTATCTGGGAGGCAGCGTCACAGTGACAACTACTGCTGCACGCTTTACAAGCAAGATGGTTTATGACAGTGAGATGGAAGACTATTATGACAGGTATGAGAATAAAGAATATACGCCCACTGTCACTGTAAAAGATGGGAAAAAGACCTTAAAAGAGGGAGAGGATTATGAGATATCCTATTATGGCTGTGCGCAGAATGATGTTAGGGATTGGCAGTCGGCAGCACCCTATGTGGAGATTCAGAGAATCGGCAATTATGGCGGTATTGACGGCAGAGACGAGGGAGATGTGATTACAAAACCGCTCAGTATTTATCAGAAAAAGCTCTCGGCAAACACACTCTATATTGTCTATGGACAGGAGGCAGGCTACACTTATACAGGACAGCAGATTACACCGGAAATAACAGTTTATTATGGTAATGCTGCGGATGTTAGAAAGGCAAGAAATGCAAAAGAAACAAGCGAGGATATCTTGACAACGCCAAAGCCTGATAAAGACGACTATGCGCATGGTGAGCCAATACCTTATGAATATGGATTGACAAGGCTATATGCATCTAGGGGGAGAGAAGGCGGAAATTATTTGCTAGAGTATGGAGAAAATATTGCGTAGGGCAAAAATGGCACTATCAAATTGACAGGAGTTGGTGGTTGTACAGGAAGCGTCACTGTGAAGTTTACAATTGGCAGGAAACCAATTTACTATGAGGACATAGACAACGAAGAATAATATGATAAAAAACAGAG
>DEPD01000092.1:31867-62370 GCA_002358575.1 Lachnospiraceae bacterium UBA3401
CTCTGTTTTTTATCATATTATAATTTGTTTTCTTTTTGTTGGGAATCGTTGTCTTTCTGATTGGAGGTATTGTTTGCTGCACCATTTATTATAACTGTCCCAATTATTGTAGAGGCAAATATGACACAAATAATTACAAAGACAGATTTCTTTAATCCTTTTTGTTTGCCCAAAATATATGGGTTATTTTTGGGTGATTTAGACAGAACAAGGAACATCAATGCCAAAATGCCAAAAAAAGCAGTCGCTGAAAGCAGAAATAGCTCTCTAATGAAAGACATTGGCACATAGGCTATGGCAAGTACGGCACATAGGCTATGGCAAGTACGGCACATATAATAGAGAGAATTTTCATCCCTCTACGAGGGATGCCGGAATAGTCTTGAATAATATCTTTTTTTGCTGAGTGAGTATTTTCAATTTTTTTAAGGGTTGTGGCGGTGGTTGATGGCTCTGCTGCTTTTGATCCGCATTTCTGGCAAAATAGCATTTCATCTTTCATAGGGTTTCCACAGTTACTGCAATATTTCATTCTTCCTCCTAGTATAATAATGATATGGCCACAAGAGCTATATAGTTAATAAGTTACAAAGTCATATCTGATAAATAACAGAAAGAGAATTCTCTCTCCATCAGAAGTTATTAAAAATATTTATCATGTCTGAGGTTTCCTTAATGCACCAGACAAAATATAGAGGTATAATCACTGAAGGCAGGAGCATTGACGTTTCCTCCTTGGGAACCAGTGGTTTTCCTCTGGCGAAACCTCTTAGAAAGTCTGTCAGTCCATTCGGTGGTGATTTATGTTTTGGCTGGTTGGGAAGCCCCAGGCTATACCTGTATAAACCACTAGGTTGTGTATCCGCCCTTTGGAATTGGATGCCTGACGGAAAGGATAAAACCATACACTATCAAAAAGTACTTCGGATGCTCCAAAGTGTCCCTTACCTCTCAGTCGGGCTTGATGTCGGCGCAGACTTCTCTTGGATGTCCATCATGCTCCCCAATGGCACTCTCACCGGAAAGCCATTTAAGATCATCCACTCTGATCCCAGCTCCCGTGAGCCTGCCGTCAAAAAAATAAAAGAAGCACAAGAGATGTATTCCCTTGAAAGCCGCTGCTTCCTTGAGTCCACTGGGATCTACCATATCCCGCTCCTGTGCTTCCTTCGCGATAAGGGTTTTGGCTGCTCAGTCATTAATCCTATCATCACTAAGAATAGCACAAATATGAACGTAAGGAAACTGCATAATGATAAATTTGATTCAAAAAAGGCTGCCAAAGTCTGTCTGGATGCCTCCCTTAAGACTTCCATTGTTCCGGATGACACAGTCATTGACCTGCGCAACCTCGTGCGTGACTACTATTATTTCAAGGATCTGCAGTCCGCCATCGTGCTAAAGCTTCATGCGGAACTCAAAGTGTCCTTCCCCGCATACCTGAATGTGTTCAGCAGGGTCACGACACAGACATCCTTAAAGCTCCTAGAAGCTTATCCGCTTGCGGTGGACATGCTTGCCGCTCCAAGGGACGAACTTGTGGAAAGCATCCGGCAGACAACACGTTTTGGTGAAAAATATGCCATTTCCAAATATGATGCCATATGCGCCGCCGCAAAGGAGGATGCTGTTTTCGGACGCGCGCTTCAAAGCAACGCACTCCGGATCCAGCTGTATATCAAAACCTACCGGGAATATCAGGAACATCTAGACAGCATGCTCGAAGAACTGCATAAGGCTGTCGATAAGCTCGAAGGGACACCGGTCTATGACCGTATCCTCCTTCTCCAGTCCCTGCAGGGTGTCGGCTTCCTCAGCGCAGCTGTCCTGATCGCCGAAATGGGTTCCTTTGACCTGTTTTCTTCCCCGAAGAAGCTCTATGCCTACTTTGGGCTGGATCCCGGTGTAAATGATTCCGGCAGGTTCCATGGCGATAGGGTCCACATGTCCAAGCGGGGTTCTAGCCTTGCTAGGCGTATCCTGCATATGGCCACCATAAACAGCCTAAAAGTGGATAAAGCAATAAAAACGCCTGTAAATCCAGTCATTTACGATTATTACATCCGTAAATGTGACAGTAAGAAAAAGATAGTTGCTGTCGGAGCCGTCATGCACAAAATCTGCAACATCATTTTCGCCATGCTCCGGGATAATAAGCCTTTTGAACTCATTACGCCGGAAGAACACTGTGAACGTTATGCAGCAGAACACCAGAATCTGTAAACAACGTTGCCTGATAGAGATTTGAATCAAATGTTAACAATCCATCGCAATGGGTTTATTAAAGTTACCCTTTTTTACATCAACTGTCACAAAAAACTTTTTTCATATTTTTCAATTTACCATTGACAATTTCTTAGCTGGACTTTGTCTTAAATTATACTATTTTTCATGATTGCGTACTAGTACTTTGATATTTTGGCGCGTTGAGGTTGCACATTTATTTTTTCGCAATCTGTGGTTACGTTAATAGTAGTATAACTTACATTATAGCTTATTTAATACATTGATTGCAATAGTTATAATGCTATTGCCAAAATAAGGGCATGAAGGAAAATGGACAGAGTTTATCGAAATTCAATAAAAAATTATTGATATTCAATTTAATTTGTGCTATGATAGAACCACAAAATTTTTGGATAGAAGGATTTTTGAATGCAGACAATTGCATAATTAAGATTGGAGAGACAATGAAGAGAGAAACTGTAATATGGATAACAAAATACTTGTTAGATATAATGTACTTTTCAGGGATTATTGTCACCTTGTTACTTCCTGCTCCTGGGGTGGTACAACACATACTGGATTTTTTGGACTATCATAATTTTGAGGGACATTATACAGAGCTGATAGTGATTTATTTCATACTGGGAATCATGGCGGTGTTGATACTCGGTGAGCTGCGCAAGATGTTTCGGACAGTCTTAAAAGACGACTGTTTTGTGAAGGACAATGTGGTCAGTTTACAGCGTATGGGAACATACAGCTTTATTATTGCAGTAATCTGTCTGTTGCGCACTGCACTGTATATGACGGTTGCCATGCTGATACTCGTACTGGTGTTTATCATTGCTGGACTGTTCAGTAAAGTGCTCGCTTTTGTGTTTGACAGAGCAGTCGAGTATAAATTGGAAAATGACCTGACAATTTAGGACCTGTTCCTTTAGGATGCTTCCTTAATAACGGTTCTGAGAAAGGCAAGGAAATTATGGCGATAGTGATTAATCTTGATGTGATGATGGCAAAGAGAAAGATTGGACTGACCGAGCTTGCCAAGGAAGTGGATATCACACTTGCAAATCTGTCAATCTTAAAAAATAATAAGGCGAAGGCAGTTCGGCTCTCGACATTGGAGGCAGTCTGCAAGGCGCTGCAATGTCAACCTGGAGATATCTTGGAATATGTGGAAGACGAGGTTTGTGAGGAAGAGCCGCCTCCATAAATTTTAGATGATTGATTTCGAGATTTTATAGATTTAGAAAAGAAGACACTGAAAAATTAATTTTAGGAACTGTTCAAAAATACCTGAACAAACTATACATGCTATTTCTGAACAGTTCCTTAGAAAGGAAGGGATTAAAATGGATACAAATTCAGAAACCAGACTGGTAAGTATGCCCAATGTGCAAAATGTACAGCAGATAAGTCCAATGAGCAGACAACAGACAGAATTAGAGGAGATGCAGCGAAAAGAAAAGCGATTTCAGACCTTTGGAGTAGGAAGCTTTCTCTATGCATTATTTTATACATTCTGTTTATATCACAACACATCAGGAATTACCTACCCTTTTTTCGCAGGCGGAACGCTCTTGTTTTTTGGTTACTTTATCAAAAAGTCAAAGAGCAGCTCCGCAGACGAGAATCAAGAACAGAAGAAAGCGCATATTAACAATATTTTTTTGATGGTATGTATTGTGCTTGCAGGAGGACTCAACTGCGCGACGGATTCTGGTGTTCTAATATTTTTTAACAAAGTGTTAATGTCTGTTCTTATCAGTGTGTTCTTTTTGCAGTGCTGGCAGGAACTGACTGGATGGGGAATTGCAGCGTATTTTAGAAGCTGTGCATTAATGTTGTGTGGAACAATTGGCAGCATTGCAGCGCCAATAGAAGATATAGCTGCCAAGTGGAAACTTCGTCCTGCACAGCGGGAAAAAACGGAAAATCCCAATAGAAAACGCAAGTGGTCCTCTGTGGGGATTGGACTGTTAATTGCGATTCCGGTAGCAATGTTTGTCACAATTTTACTTGCAAGCGCGGACGCAGTATTTTGCAGTATAGTTTATGATATACTGACTTTCTCGATAGAGATTGACTTTTTAGAAAATATAGGAACATTTATTCGCATTTTGTTCTACAGTTTGATTGTATTTCTGTTTTGTTATGGCATGTTTGCCTACAATACAGAGACGAAGAATATTAAAAAAATTAGAGAAGCAGCAAAGACAGGAGAAGCGAATATGGACCCATACATTGCAATCACAGTAAATGGTGTGATGTGTGTGATTTATTTGTTGTTTTCCAGTGTGCAGATTTTTGGATTGTTTCTTGGAAAGATGGAGCTTCCAGTAGGATACACATATGCATCATATGCCAGACGTGGATTTTTTGAATTGGTGTTTGTATGCGTGTTTAATATATTCATGGTTTTATTTACTATGACGTATTTCAAAGTTTCTAGGTTGTTGAAAATTCTTCTGACCGTGATTTGCGGTTGTACTTATATTATGACAATTTCAAGCGCATACAGAATGCTTCTATATATTTCAAGCTATCATTTGACCTTTTTGCGTCTACTGGTGTTGTGGGGATTGGTGATGATTGCAATTGTTATGACTGGTGTTTTGATTTTCGTCTACAATCAAAAATTTTCGCTGTTTCGTTTTCTTTTGATTGTGTTGTCTGTAGGATGGCTTGTGTTCTCGGCAGCGCATCCAGATTATTGGATTGCTTCTTATAATATTATGGCATGTGATGATGGAGCGGAGTACGACCATTTTTATCTGACACAAAGTCTTTCTCTGGATGCTGTTGCTGCGCTTCCAAAAGAAATTTATAGCGATAAAGATAGCGTTTACTGGAAACGTGTACAGAAGTATCGAAGGCAGACAGAAACATTTTTAGGGGCACGCGCGTTTAATTTTTCAAGGGCATATGCTGCGCATCAAATGAAAGGTGCATCCATAAAAGAAAGGATGCGATCCTCATAAAACAAATTGTTAAAGTGATAAAGATAGTGTGCCAACGAGTCTGGATGGACATTAAAAATTTTCGCGCGGCGATTTTTGTATTTTTGTTGTATCAGATTATTGCGAGAAGTGTGTTTCACGCATTTTGCCCGCAGTTGATTTTGACAGGATTTCCATGTGCAGGCTGTGGGCTGACGCGCGCAGTATTCTGTATTTTAAAAGGGCAGTTTACAAGAGGATTACGGCTGAATCCCGCCGCGCCCTTGTGGATTTGTTTTCTGTGTTGGTTTTTTATCAACAGATATGTGCGCGGTGTGTATGATAAAAGAGCTACAGTTTGGTTATGTTTGGTTTGTGTGGTTACGCTTGTAATTTATATATATAGAATGCGTTATTATTTTCCATCAGAACCGCCCTTAATATACTATAAAAATAATATTTTACGAAAACTATTTTCAGAAAATCACAAATTTATGTCAATATTTGTTGCACAAGTGTGCTGTCCTGTGATATGATTATGACCGTAATGTATTACTTATGGATACATTATAGTGCATTAATGGGTGCATGGGCAGAGAGTTTTCTTTGCTCAGTTAGACACAGAGAGTCTATCGGCATAGCCTCTCGAAATTTTGGAGGGAGATAGTTATTATGGACAGTAACAATTTATTTGACAAGCAAAATGAAAATCAGAATACGGATCAAGGGCAGGCGCAGCAGCCATATCAGCAACAGACCTATCAGCCATACCAGCAGTCGTATCAACAGCAGCAGCCATTTTCGGCGGGGGATAGCGGACTTGAGGAGCCTGTAAGTTTTGGGGAGTGGATGGTGACAATGCTTTTAATGTGCATTCCTTGTGTAAACATTATTATGCTGTTTGTGTGGGGCTTTGGTTCGGGCACTAAGAAAAGCAAATCGAATTACTGTAAGGCGATGTTGATATGGATGGTTATTATTGGTGTATTGGCATTTGTGCTTGCAGGAGCGTTTACCGCGATGATTATGTCGATTCTGCAAAGTGAAGGTTTTTATTACTAAAAAAGAGACTGTTTTGTATCTTATGGTACAAAACAGTCTCTTTTTTATGCGCAGACTTGTGCAGAGGAAATATACCGCTAAGGCGGCGCACGGGTGCCCGGCGTTTCCGTTTAATCTGCGATCCAACGTCCACTGGCACCGCAGGGGAGTACAAGACCATTAGAGGAGACTGGCAGACCGATTTCGGAGGATTCTACGCGGCCGCCAAATTTGGAGGTCAATACAGTTTCGAGCATATAAGTTAGCACTGCAGGCTGCAAGCCAGTCGTATAGGAATTAATTAGGAAGAAAAGCGGTTTTTTGGTTAATACCTTTGTAGTAAGCTCAATAAAGGGATAAACGTTGTCTTCAATTTTCCAGATTTCGCCTTTGGGACCTCTTCCGTAGGAGGGTGGGTCCATAATCACCGCATCATAGGTGTTACCACGCCGGATTTCCCGTTCTACAAATTTTACACAATCGTCCACAAGCCATCTGATGGGCACCTCTGCAAGCCCGGAGGATGCAGCGTTTTCTTTTGCCCAGCCGACCATGCCCTTGGAGGCATCAACATGCGTGACATGTGCGCCTGCCGCCGCAGCGCTCAATGTGGCGCCGCCTGTATAGGCAAAGAGATTGAGGACTTTAATTGTGCGCGCCGGATTTTGCTGTAAGGTTTCCTTTATAATAGAAGAAAACCAATCCCAGTTGACCGCCTGTTCTGGAAAAAGCCCTGTATGCTTAAAACTAAAGGGTTTCAGATGAAATATGAGGTTTAGATGATTTTTGCCATTGTAGGGGATACTCCATTCCTGTGGCAGTTTGAAAAATTCCCATTCCCCCCCACCTTTAGAACTTCTGTGATAGTGGCCGTTTGGCTTTTTCCAACGTGGGTCTTTTTGGGAAGTGTTCCAAAGAACCTGCGGGTCAGGCCGCACTAAGATATATTCGCTCCAGCGCTCGAGTTTTTCCCCAGCGGAGGTATCAATGACTTCATAGTCTTTCCAATTGTCTGCAATCCACATAATTTAACAGATCCTTTCCTGAATAAATTTCTGCTTATTTTTTCAGTATACTATAGAAAGGTTTGCTTTTACAATCAAATTTTCCATATCGCCCTTACATCTAACGGAAATATTACATTGTATGAAAAAAAATACAATAAAAAATAAAAAAACGCTTGCAAAAGAGAAAATGCTACGATATACTACTAATTGCTGTGACATGATAGCGATGAAACGAGAGGTTGCTGCTGATGCAAATAGGCGTTAGACAGGTTTTCCGCGGAGCGAATGTCAAGTTAGGAAACTGGCGACAAGTCACTGTACAAGGGTTAGGCCGCAAGGCCGTCCATATTGTGAAAGACAGATAAATTTGTGAGACTTTCATAATAAGGAGCGATGTGTTAAACTGCAAGTAGTTGAACAAAATAGTTTTTTGTTAGAAAAGCAGTAGGACACACACGGAGGAGTGTACAGTCACCGCTTGTCGTACTTATGTATAAAAAGTGCGAAAAGGAGGCGACTTTTTTTATGGCAACTCAGGTAATGAGAATTACATTAAAAGCTTATGATCATCAACTGGTTGATGCATCTGCCAAAAAAATAATCGAGACAGTTAAGAAAAATGGATCACAGGTGAGCGGACCAGTTCCCCTTCCTACCAAGAAAGAGGTAGTGACAATTTTAAGGGCAGTTCACAAGTACAAAGATTCCAGAGAGCAGTTCGAGCAGAGAACGCATAAGAGACTGATCGATATCATCACACCGACACAGAAGACTGTTGATGCATTGCAGCGGTTAGAGATGCCGGCGGGTGTTTATATTGATATCAAAATGAAAAACAAATAGGCCTTCTACTAGTATGAACGCTCAGAATGAGTGTTCCGCTGTAGAAACAATGGAGGTAGGAAAAGAAAATGAAGAAAGCTATATTGGCTACAAAAGTCGGAATGACTCAAATCTTCAATGAAGATGGTTCACTGATTCCTGTAACAGTTCTTCAGGCTGGTCCCTGTGTAGTGACACAGGTTAAGACAGAGGAGAATGATGGTTACAAGGCGGTTCAGGTCGGCTTTGTAGATAAGAAAGACAAGATTGTAAACAAGGATAAGGGTGGAAAGAAAGAGGTTATTCACAGACATGGTGTGAATAAAGCGCTCAAGGGACACTTTGAGAAGGCTGGCGTTTCTTCCAAGAGATTTTTAAGAGAATTTAAGTTCGAGAATGCAGAAGAGTATACATTGGGAAGCGAGATAAAGGCGGACATTTTTACAGTTGGCGATAAAATCGATGCATCTGCGATCTCTAAGGGAAAAGGATTCCAAGGTGCTATCAAGAGACATGGACAGCACAGAGGACCGATGACACATGGTTCTAAGTTCCATCGTCATCAGGGTTCTAACGGTGCATGTTCTTCACCGAGCCGCGTGTTTAAGGGCAAAGGTATGCCTGGACATATGGGCTGCGTGAAAGTGACAGTGCAGAATCTTGAGGTTGTAAGGGTTGATGCTGAGAAGAACCTGCTTTTGGTGAAAGGCTCTGTTCCGGGACCTAAGAAAGCGTTGGTGACAATCAAAGAAACTACCAGAGTAGATGCGTAAAATGTGGTTCGCAGATTGAGCGGACGAAAGGAGGACCATACAGATGGCAAAAGTATCTGTTTATAATATGGAAGGCAGGGAAGTTGAGACAATCGACTTGAGTGATGATGTCTTTGGTGTGGATGTCAACGAGCACCTAGTACACATGGCAGTCGTTCAACAGCTTGCAAATAAGCGTCAGGGTACTCAGAAAGCGAAGACGCGTTCAGAAGTATCTGGCGGCGGAAGAAAACCGTGGAGACAGAAAGGAACTGGTCACGCAAGACAGGGTTCTACAAGATCTCCCCAGTGGAAGGGCGGCGGTGTTGTATTTGCCCCAGTGCCAAGAGATTATTCTTTTAAGATGAATAAGAAAGAGAAGAGAGCGGCGTTGAAGTCTGCACTCACAAGCAGAGTTCAGGAGAATAAGTTGATTGTGATTGACGAACTCAAGTTTGATGAGATCAAGACAAAGAATTTTAAGGCAATTATGGACAACTTAAAGGTGACAAAGGCTTATGTAGTTTTGAATGATAATGATGAGAAGGTTGTTATGTCGGCAAGAAATCTTCCAAATGTACAGACAGCGCTGACAAATACAATCAATGTATATGATGTGATGAAAGGTGGCACGGTAATTCTCACAAAGGATGCCGTTAAGACAATCGAGGAGGTGTACGCATAATGGCAGATATCAAATATTATGACGTGATCCTTAAACCGGTGATCACAGAGAAGAGTATGTCAAGCATGGGTGACAAGAAATATACATTTCTGGTTCATACAGAAGCGAATAAGTCTCAGATTAAGGAAGCTGTTGAGAAGATGTTCGAGGGAACAAAAGTGGCAAAGGTCAACACAATGAATCTTGACGGTAAGAAGAAGAGACGTGGAATGGTCTATGGCAAAACTGCTAAGACCAAGAAGGCAATTGTGCAGCTAACACAGGACAGCAAGGATATTGAGATTTTCTCGGGATTATAAAATTCCTATTAGACGGCTGTGACAATTCGGACTATACACAATCAAGTGTGATAATAAAAGAGTAAAGGAGAAACGAACATGGGAATTAAAAAATATAACCCATATACCCCTTCGAGAAGAAATATGACCAGTTCTGACTTCTCTGAAATCACAAAGACGACTCCTGAGAAGTCTCTGTGCGTGTCAAAGAAGAAACATGCTGGACGCAACAATCAGGGTAAGATCACTGTGAGACATCACGGCGGTGGAAACAGACAGAAATATAGAATTATAGATTTTAAGAGAAATAAAGATGGTATCTCAGCAAAGGTTGTTGGCATCGAGTATGATCCAAACAGATCTGCGAACATTGCACTGATCTGCTACGAAGATGGTCAGAAGGCATATATCCTTGCGCCGGAGGGACTGACAGACGGCATGAAGGTTATGAACGGACCACAGGCAGAAGTTAGAGTTGGCAACTGCTTACCACTTTCAGAGATTCCAGTTGGTACAAATGTGCACAATATTGAGCTGTATCCTGGCAAGGGCGGACAGCTTGTGCGCTCCGCTGGCAACAGTGCACAGCTTATGGCGAAGGAAGGCAAGTATGCAACGCTGAGACTTCCTTCTGGTGAGATGAGAATGGTTCCAATTGTTTGCCGCGCATCGATTGGTGTTGTCGGAAATGGGGATCATAACCTTGTGAAAATCGGTAAGGCTGGACGTAAGCGCCACATGGGTATCAGACCTACAGTGCGCGGTTCTGTGATGAACCCGAATGATCATCCACACGGCGGTGGTGAAGGCAAGACTGGTATCGGAAGACCCGGTCCATCTACACCTTGGGGCAAGCCTGCACTTGGTCTAAAGACAAGAAAGAGCAAGAAGGCTTCTAACAAGTTGATCGTGAGAAGAAGGGACGGTAGAGCGATTAAATAAGTTGAATGGCTGAGCGGTTGCGGTTGCAAATCGCTCGGCGCTCAAATAAGGAAATCGTCTACCTCCAATAACAAGATATAGATGATTAAGGAGGAATTAACCTTATGGCAAGGTCATTAAAAAAGGGTCCTTTCGCAGATGCAAGCCTTTTAAAGAAGGTTGATGCTATGAACGCGTCAGGAAATAAATCAGTAATTAAGACATGGTCACGTCGTTCTACAATTTTCCCTGCTTTTGTAGGTCATACAATCGCAGTACATGACGGAAGAAAGCATGTGCCTGTATATGTGACAGAAGATATGGTTGGACACAAGCTTGGTGAATTCGTTGCAACCAGGACCTACAGAGGACATGGCAAGGACGAAAAGAAATCAAAGGTGAAATAAATTGATTAGTTGAAAGGAGGTTCAACCATGGCAGAAAAATATAGTAGAACTAGTTATAAGAGAAAGAGAAACGCAGAGAATAGAGAAACTAGACCATCAGCAAAGCTTTCTTATGCCAGAGTGTCTGTCCAGAAGGCATGCTTCGTATTAGATGCGATTAGAGGAAAAGATGTGCAGACCGCGTTAGGTATTCTGGCATACAGCCCAAGATATGCTTCCAGCATTATCAAGAAGCTTTTGGAGTCAGCGATTGCCAATGCAGAGAATAACAATGGTATGAGTGCTGAGAACCTTTACATTGCAGAGTGCTACGCAAACAAGGGACCTACAATGAAGCGAGTGAGACCAAGGGCACAGGGAAGAGCTTACAGGATTGAAAAGAGAATGAGCCACATTACAATCGTGCTTGACGAGAGATAGGAGGAAGAAAATGGGACAGAAAGTTAATCCTCATGGACTGAGAGTCGGCGTTATCAAGGATTGGGATTCAAAATGGTATGCTGATGCTGATTTTGCTGATTATTTAGTGGAAGATTATAATATCAGAAAGTTTTTAAAGAAGAAATTATTTAATGCTGGTATCTCAAAAATTGAGATTGAGAGAGCATCTGACCGCGTAAAGGTTATCGTTTTCACAGCAAAACCAGGTCTTGTGATTGGTAAGGGCGGCGCAGAGATCGAGATAACCAAGAAGGAGCTGCAGAAGCTTACAGGCAGAAATGTGCTTGTGGATATCAAGGAGATTAAGAAACCGGACAAAGATGCGCAGCTTGTAGCAGAAAATATTGCACAGCAGCTTGAGAGCCGTGTGTCTTTTAGACGTGCTATGAAGTCTTGCATGGGTAGAACTATGAAGGCGGGGGCTCTGGGTATTAAGACGGCTGTTTCTGGGCGCCTTGGTGGAGCAGATATGGCCCGCACAGAGTTTTACAACGAGGGGACAATTCCTCTTCAGACACTGAGAGCAGATATAGATTATGGGTTCGCTGAGGCAGATACAACTTACGGCAAACTTGGCGTAAAAGTTTGGATCTACAAGGGCGAAGTACTTCCTACAAAGGGAAATAAGGAAGGGAGCGATAAATAATGTTAATGCCAAAGAGAGTAAAGCGTCGTAAACAGTTCCGCGGTACAATGGCTGGTAAAGCTCAGAGAGGTAATACAATTACTTACGGTGAGTATGGTATTGTAGCAACAGAGCCATGCTGGATTAAGTCCAATCAGATTGAAGCAGCCCGTATCGCCATGACACGTTATATCAAGCGTGGTGGTAAGGTATGGATTAAGATATTTCCGGATAAACCTGTTACAGCAAAACCTGCTGAGACACGTATGGGTTCGGGAAAAGGAACTCTGGAGTACTGGGTGGCAGTTGTAAAACCTGGTCGTGTAATGTTTGAGATCAGCGGAGTCGCTGAGGATGTAGCAAAAGAAGCGTTACGTCTTGCAACACACAAGCTTCCTTGTAAGTGTAAGATCGTTTCTAAAGCAGATTTGGAAGGCGGTGCAGTAAATGAAAACTAATAAGTATGTAGAGGATTTAAGGACCAAATCAGCCGCAGAATTATCACAGGAATTAGTTTCTGCAAAAAAGGAACTTTTCAATTTGAGATTTCAGAATGCAACAAACCAGTTGGAGAACACAGCGCGGATTAAGGAAGTCAGAAGAAATATCGCAAGGATTCAGACTGTGATTGCTGCAAATCTGAAGAGTGCAGAGTAGGAGGAAAATGGTCGTGGAAAGAAATTTGAGGAAAACACGTACAGGCAAGGTTGTGAGCAACAAAATGCAGAAAACGATTGTGGTTGCTGTGGAAGATCATGTTAAGCATCCTCTTTATGGAAAGATCGTTAAGAGAACTTACAAGCTGAAGGCGCATGACGAGAATAACGAGTGCAACATTGGCGATACAGTTAAAGTTATGGAGACAAGACCTTTATCTAAGGATAAGAGATGGAGACTTGTTGAAGTGATCGAAAAAGTAAAATAGATTTTAAGAACAGTGCAATGCGTAGCATGGCATAGTTTTGGAAGGAGAATAAGCATGATACAACAGGAAAGCAGACTGAAAGTCGCTGATAATACTGGTGCAAAAGAACTGCTCTGCATCAGGGTTATGGGTGGATCTACAAGAAGATATGCAAGCATTGGCGATGTGATTGTTGCCAGCGTTAAAGATGCAACACCAGGCGGCGTTGTAAAAAAGGGCGATGTAGTGAAAGCTGTAGTTGTACGTACCGTAAAGGGCGCTCGTCGTAAGGACGGTTCTTATATTAGATTTGATGAAAACGCCGCTGTCATTATCAAGGATGATAAGACTCCGAGAGGGACACGTATTTTTGGACCAGTGGCAAGAGAGCTTCGTGAGAAACAGTTTATGAAGATTGTTTCCTTAGCTCCTGAAGTATTATAAGGAGGTGCCGGAATGTTAAAGATAAAAAAGGGCGATACAGTCAAGGTAATCGCCGGCAAGGAAAAAGATAAAGAGGGCAAGGTTTTATCAGTTGACACAAAGAACGGTAAAGTTCTTGTAGAGGGTATCAACATGGTGACAAAACATGCAAAGCCTTCTGCTGCCAATCAGACTGGCGGCATTATCAAGAAAGAAGCTCCTATTGATATTTCAAACGTAATGTATCTCCACAAGGGAAAAGCTACAAGAATTGGTTTTAAGATGGATGGAGATAAGAAAGTACGTTTCGCAAAGACAACAGGCGAAGTGATTGATTAATTCCAGGAAAGGAGGACCAGACTGGTGAGTAGACTGAAAGATATATATAAAAACGAGATCGTAGATGCTATGGTCAAGAAGTTTGGATATAAGAATGTCATGGAAGTTCCCAAGCTTGACAAGATTGTGGTCAATATGGGTGTCGGTGAGGCCAAGGACAATGCAAAGGCATTGGAGTCCGCTGTGAAGGACATGGAGATCATCACAGGGCAGAAGGCTGTTACTACAAAGGCGAAGAAGGCAATCGCTAACTTCAAGATTCGTGAGGGTATGGCAATCGGATGCAAAGTGACACTTCGCGGTGAGAAGATGTATGAGTTCTTGGACCGCCTTGTAAACCTTGCACTTCCTCGTGTGCGTGACTTTAGAGGTGTCAATCCCAATGGATTTGACGGCAGAGGAAACTATGCACTTGGTATCAAGGAGCAGATTATTTTCCCTGAGATAGAGTATGATAAGGTTGACAAAGTAAGAGGTATGGATATCGTTTTTGTAACAACTGCAAAGAGTGACGAGGAAGCACGTGAGCTGTTAACACAGTTCAACATGCCTTTCGCGAAATAATAAGGGGGTAAATTCTCATGGCTAAAACAGCAATGAAAATCAAACAGCAGCGCAAACCGAAGTTTTCTACACAGGAATACAGTCGTTGCAGAATCTGTGGCCGTCCACACGCATACTTAAGAAAGTATGGAATTTGCAGAATATGCTTCCGCGAGTTGGCATACAAGGGTCAGATTCCCGGTGTGAAGAAGGCAAGCTGGTAAAAACGAAGTTTCGTTTATATATAATAAGGAGGAAACTGAAATGACAATGAATGATCCTATTGCAGATATGCTCACAAGAATTCGCAATGCGAACACAGCAAAGCATGATACAGTAGATGTTCCTTCATCAAAGATGAAACTGGCGATTGCACAGATACTTCTGGATGAGGGGTATATAAAGGCGTTTGACGTTGTGGAAGATGGTTCGTTCAAGACGATTCATATCACATTAAAGTATGGCGCAGACAAGAATGAGAAGATTATCACAGGCTTGAAGAGAATTTCCAAGCCAGGTCTTCGTATTTATGCGGGTAAAGATGAGTTGCCAAAGGTACTCGGTGGACTTGGCATTGCGATTATCTCTACCAACCAGGGTGTGATTACAGATAAGGAGGCAAGACGCCTCCAGGTCGGCGGTGAAGTGTTAGCGTTTATCTGGTAAGAACGATTATAATTTTGATAAATTTCAAATAAAATTAGGAGGTACGGGCATGTCACGTATAGGAAGAATGCCAATCGCGATTCCTGCAGGTGTTACTGTGGAGGTTGCAGAAAATAATAAAGTGACTGTAAAAGGTCCTAAGGGAACACTTGAGAGAGTGCTTCCGGCAGAGATGGAAATCAAAGTTGAGGGCACGGAGGTAACAGTTGCAAGGCCGAACGATTTAAAGAAAATGAAATCTTTACATGGTCTTACAAGAACTTTGATCAATAATATGGTTGTCGGTGTGACTTCTGGTTACGAGAAAAAACTTGAAGTGAACGGTGTAGGTTACAGGGCAGCGAAAGCAGGAAAGAAATTGACATTATCTCTGGGATATTCCCATCCTGTTGAGATGATTGACCCTGAGGGCATTGAGACAGTACTGGAAGGTACTAATATCATTATCGTAAAGGGCATTGATAAAGAAAAGGTTGGACAATTCGCGGCTGAAATCAGAGACACGAGAAGACCAGAGCCTTATAAGGGCAAAGGTATTAAGTATGCTGATGAGACAATCAGACGTAAAGTTGGTAAGACTGGTAAGAAGTAAATAAGGAGGGCGTAAAAAATGGTTAGTAAGAGATCAAGAGCAGAACTGCGTGCAAAGAAACACATGAGAATACGTAACCGTTTAAGCGGTACATCAGAAAGACCGCGTCTGGCAGTATTCAGAAGCAATAATCATATGTATGCTCAAATTATTGACGATACCGTTGGAAACACATTAGTGGCAGCTTCTACAGTGGAGAAAGAGGTAAAGGCTGAACTGAAAAAGACCAATGACGTTGAGGCAGCAGCATATTTGGGTAAGATAATTGCAAAGAGAGCAATGGATAAGGGTATCACAGAAGTAGTTTTTGATAGAGGCGGCTTTTTATACCATGGAAAAATTGCAGCTTTGGCTGAGGCAGCAAGAGAAGCTGGCTTAGTATTCTAGGAAGGGAGAAAATCACATGAAACGTACAATCATTGATGCTAGTCAGCTTGAATTAACAGATAAGGTTGTAACAATTAAGCGCGTAACCAAAACTGTTAAGGGTGGACGTAACATGCGGTTTACCGCCCTGGTAGTCGTAGGTGACGGCAATGGTCACGTAGGCGCCGGACTTGGTAAGGCCGTAGAAATCCCTGAAGCGATTCGCAAGGGAAAGGAAGACGCGATCAAAAAACTGATCACGGTTGCCATGGATGAGAACAACTCCATTACACATGATTTCATTGGTAATTACGGCTCTTCGAGTGTTTTGTTAAAGAGGGCTCCTGAAGGTACAGGTATCATTGCGGGTGGTCCTGCGCGTGTCGTATGTGAACTTGCAGGTATTAAGAATATTCGTACAAAGTCTTTGGGCTCTAACAATAAGCAGAACGTAGTACTTTCTACTATCGCTGGTCTTTCACAGTTAAAGACACCGGAACAGGTGGCTGCAAACCGCGGTAAATCTGTCGATGAGATAATGGCTTAAGGAAGGTTGAAAAATCAAGGATTTTTCAACTACAAATTTGTGCTGGCGTCCAAATTTGCAAATGAACTTGTTTATTTTGGCGTTGGCAGAATGGAGGTTTAGAGATGGCAAAGACATTAAAAGTTACTTTAATCAAATCAACAATCGGTGCTGTGCCTAAGAACAAAGCGACTGTTGAAGCAATGGGACTCACAAAGCTTCACAAGACAGTAGAGCTTCCTGACAATGCAGCAACCAGAGGTATGATCCGCAAAGTAAATCATTTAGTTAAAGTTGAAGAAGCATAGATAAGGGAGGTGTCAGAAAATGAGTTTAGAATTATCTAATTTAAGACCTGCCGAAGGCTCTAAGCACAGTGATAATTTTAGAAGAGGCCGTGGACACGGTTCAGGAAATGGCAAGACAGCCGGCAAAGGCCACAAGGGACAAAAGGCTCGTTCCGGAGCGCCAAGACCAGGTTTTGAAGGTGGTCAGATGCCATTGTATAGACGGATTCCTAAGAGAGGTTTCCACAACAGAAATACAAAAGAAATTGTTGCGATCAACCTTGAAGTGTTAGAGAGATTTGAGGATGGAGCTACCGTATCAGTAGACACATTAATCGAGACTGGAATCATAAAAAACCCTAGAGATGGAGTAAAGATTTTGGGCAGAGGAGAATTAACCAAGAAGCTCAATGTGCAGGTAAATGCATACAGTGCATCTGCTAAGGAGAAGATTGAAGCACTTGGTGGAACAGCAGAGGTGATCTAATGTTTTCTACATTAAAGAATGCGTTTAAGATCAAGGAGATTCGGGTAAAGCTGCTATTTACTTTTTTGATGTTGGTGGTAATTCGTTTTGGTTCCCAGCTTCCGATACCAGGTGTGAACAGAGATTATTTTGCATCTTGGTTTGAGGCACAGACTGGCGGTGCATTTAATTTTTTTGATGCTTTTACGGGTGGTTCTTTCTCAAGAATGTCTGTGTTTGCACTTAATATTACACCGTATATCACATCTTCTATCATTATGCAGCTTCTCACAATCGCGATTCCAAAGCTGGAAGAAATGCAGAAGGACGGAGAAGATGGGAGGAAGAAGATTGCTTCCATCACGCGATATGTTACTGTGGGACTCGCTTTGATCGAGAGCGCTGCGATGGCAATCGGATTTGGAAATCAGGGACTGCTGCAAAAATTTGGCCCGCTGGAAGTTATAACAGTGATTGCTGTATTGACAGCAGGCAGTGCATTTCTGATGTGGATTGGTGAGCGTATCACAGAGAAAGGTGTTGGTAACGGTATCTCAATTGTGCTTGTTATCAATATTATCTCTCGTCTGCCGGACGATTTCGTGAAATTGTATGAGCAGTTTTGTAAGGGTAAATCGATACCGCTTGCAGTGGTTGCAGGAGTGATCATCATTGCGATTATTTTGGCGATGACAGTGTTTGTTGTTATTCTCAACAGCGCGATGCGCAAGATTCCTGTACAATATGCCAAGAAAATTCAGGGAAATAAAATGGTCGGCGGTCAGATGACATTTCTTCCCTTAAAGGTGAATACAGCAGGTGTTATTCCAATTATCTTTGCATCTTCACTGATGCAGTTTCCGATTGTTATCTCAACGCTGGTTGGATATAACGGCAATGGTGTATGGAGACAGATTTTAAATGGTCTGAATCAGGATTATTGGTGTAATCCATCCCAGCTTATCTATTCGATTGGTCTTGTAGTGTATATCGTGTTAACCGTATTTTTTGCTTATTTCTACACGTCATTAACGTTCAATCCTTTGGAGATTGCAAACAACATGAAGAAACAGGGCGGATTTATACCTGGCATCAGACCAGGTAAGCCAACCAGTGATTATTTGAACAAGGTGCTCAATGCAATTATTTTCATTGGCGCTGTTGGACTTGTGATTGTGGCAGTTGTGCCATTCTTCTTTAACGGTGTGTTCAATGCCTCTGTTTCCTTTGGCGGAACAAGCTTGATTATTATCGTGAGCGTTGTGCTTGAGACAATCAAGCAGATTGAATCTCAGATGCTAGTGCGCAATTACAAAGGTTTTTTGAATGACTGATAATAGATAAAGCAGGCAGTCAGGACGATCAGATAGAGATAGAAGCAAAGCATATGCTTTGCTTCTATCCATTATGGAATAGCTTGAGTTGAGTTTATCCTGCTTAGCTGATTTGGTAAATTGAATTGAAGCTATGAAATATAGTATGGTAGTGGTATATGCTGTGTTGTGCAGCGCAGCAGTTCCAGTGATATTTTAAAGGAGGAAAACAGGATGAAAATTATTATGTTAGGTGCACCGGGGGCAGGAAAAGGGACACAGGCAAAGATGATCGCGGAGAAATTTGCAATACCACATATTTCAACAGGAGATATCTTCCGTGCAAACATTAAAAATGGCACGGAGCTGGGTATGGAAGCAAAGAAGTTTATGGATCAGGGATTATTGGTGCCAGACGAACTTACTGTTAAGATTCTTTTGGACAGAGTGGCGCAAGATGACTGCAAAAAGGGATATGTGTTGGATGGTTTCCCGAGGACAATCCCACAGGCAGAAGTTCTTGACAAGGCACTTACAGAGCTTGGAGACAAGATTGATTATGCAATTAATGTTGATGTGCCTGACGAGAATATTATTAACAGAATGTCTGGAAGACGCGCTTGCGTGAACTGTGGAGCGACCTATCACATTGTTCATATCCCATCTAAAAAAGAAGGAATCTGCGATACTTGTGGTTCAGAACTGATATTAAGAGATGATGATAAGCCTGAGACAGTTAAGAATCGTCTTGACGTATATCATAAACAGACACAGCCATTGATTGATTTCTATGAGGCAAAAGGGGTATTGAAATCTGTAGATGGCACAGTGGATATGAAGGAAGTATTTGAGGCGATTGTCAATATATTGTCTTAATCATAGTTATGGTGCGGGGGAATAGGAAAAATGGCTGTTACAATAAAGTCGCAGCGTGAGATTGGTCTGATGCGGGAATCATGCAGACTTTTAGCAAAGGTGCACGAGGAACTTGAGCAGGCAATTGAACCTGGGATATCCACACTTTACATCGACCAACTTGGTGAAAAACTGATTCGGGATATGGGATGCGTTCCTAATTTTCTGCATTACAATGGATATCCAGCATCTATCTGTGTGTCAGTCAATGATGAGGTGGTACATGGGATTCCCAGGGCAGACAGGATTCTGCAGGAAGGAGATATTGTAAGTCTTGACTGTGGGCTTATTTATAAAGGATATCATTCAGATGCTGCCAGGACGCATGGTGTGGGCCGGATTAGTCCAGAAGCGCAGAAACTGATAGACGAGACGAAGAAATCATTTTTTGAGGGGGTAAAGAGAGCTACAGCAGGGAATTACCTTCATGATATATCGAATACAATTGACAGTTATGTATCAAAGTTTGGGTATGGCATCGTTCGCGATCTGGTGGGACATGGAATTGGCACCTCCCTTCACGAGGAACCAGAGGTGCCAAACTTCAGACAGAAAAAGAGAGGGATAAAACTTCGGGCTGGTATGACGCTTGCGGTAGAACCTATGATCAACATGGGCTGTGGTGATGTCGAATGGCTGGATGACAACTGGACAGTCGTTACAGAGGACGGGTCACTGTCCGCGCATTATGAGAATACGATTCTGATAACTGACGGTGAACCGGAGATTCTAACACTCTTATAGAAAGCAGAAAAAGAAAAGGGTAGATTATAGGAGAGGAGAAAATGATAGGTTTTCTGGCATACTCGCTGGCAGGACATGATAAGGATGCACTGTATCTTATTATTGAGGAAACAAAGGATTTTGTATATGTTGTGGACGGGGCAGTGCGGACACTCGACAAACCAAAGAAAAAGAATAAAAAACATGTACAGATCATAAAAAAGAACCGAAGGATTGATATCTCGTCTGTGACAAACGAGGAAATAAAGCATATAATCAAGTTATATAGAGACATTAAGGAGGTATAATAATGTCAAAGTCCGATGTGATCGAAATCGAAGGAACTGTAGTTGAAAAACTCCCCAATACAATGTTTCAGGTGGAGTTGGAAAATGGCCATAGGGTGCTTGCCCACATCAGTGGAAAGCTGAGACAGAATTTTATCCGCATCCTTCCAGGTGACAAAGTAACATTAGAGTTATCCCCATATGACCTGTCCAAAGGACGAATTATATGGAGAGACAAATAAATCCATTTTATGAAAATATTTTTTGAATAGGGCTTGCATTTGCCCAGACTGCATGATATAATGTAAAACGGTCTTTTTGAAAGGAGGGTTTAACATGAAAGTTAGATCATCAGTAAAACCTATTTGCGAGAAATGCAAAGTTATCAAGAGAAAAGGAAAGATCAGAATTATCTGTGAAAATCCGAAACACAAGCAGAGACAAGGTTAAAAAAATCCTTTTGAATCTGTAAGAAAGAGCGGCTGAGGTATGTGTTCTAATCCGTCAATCAGAATACATACTATAAATATATAACAGACATTTGATCTGTTGTGTGTTTACTTCTTGATACCGAGAAATATTTCGCAAAAAAAGCTTTGACCACAGGTCAAAGTGGCAGAAAAATAAGATATTCTGCCCCGAGTAGTATCGGACAAACCGGGTAGTTATCCGGTCGGGCAATCTGCCCCAATCAATTAGTTTACTATTAACTGTGACAGGGTATTTTAAAACCTTTTCACAAAGCAAAATGGAGGAATTTTAACATGGCTCGTATTGCTGGTGTTGACTTACCAAGAGAAAAACGTGTAGAAATTGGATTGACTTACATCTATGGTATTGGCAGAGTAAGTGCAAACAAGATCCTTGAGAAGGCAGGTGTTAATCCTGATGTTCGTGTTCGGGATCTGACCGATGATGATGTTAAGAAAATTAGCGTGATCATTGAGGAAGAGTATATGGTGGAAGGTGATCTCAGACGTGAGATTGCTTTGAATATCAAGAGATTACAGGAGATTGGATGCTATCGTGGTATTCGTCATAGAAAGGGGCTTCCTGTTCGTGGCCAGAAGACTAAAACAAATGCCAGAACAAGAAAAGGTCCCAAGCGGACAGTAGCAAATAAAAAGAAATAAAGTTTGAGAAGTTCGCTTTTTAAACAGTAGCAAATAAGAAATAGTCTCAGCTTGCGATGAGACATTGCAAACAATAAGTTGAAATGAGAAAGTAGGTTAGTTTAGTATGGCTAAAAAAGTTACAAAAAAAGTGACAAAAAAGCGCGTAAAGAAAAACGTTGAACGAGGACAGGCACATATCCAGTCATCATTTAACAATACAATTGTTACATTGACAGATAATGATGGGAATGCTCTTTCATGGGCAAGTGCAGGTGGTCTGGGATTTAGAGGTTCAAAGAAATCTACTCCATATGCTGCTCAGATGGCAGCCGAGACAGCTACGAAAGCAGCTCTGGTACACGGCTTGAAGTCTGTTGATGTTATGGTAAAGGGACCTGGTTCTGGCAGAGAAGCTGCAATCCGTGCGCTTCAGGCATGTGGTCTTGAAGTGACCAGCATCAAGGATGTGACACCGGTTCCGCATAATGGATGCCGCCCGCCAAAGCGCCGCAGAGTATAATGTTAGGAGGATAAGAACATGGCAGTAAACAGAGTTCCTGTACTTAAAAGATGCAGATCTCTTGATTTAGATCCTGTATTTTTGGGATATGGTAAAAAATCGAAAAGAAAATCTCAAAGAGCCGGAAAGAAAATGAGCGAGTATGGGTTGCAGTTGAGAGAAAAACAGAAAGCAAAGTTCATTTATGGTGTGCTTGAAAAGCCTTTCCGCAATTACTATGAGAAAGCGGATAGAATGAAGGGAATGACTGGTGAAAACTTAATGGTTCTTCTTGAGAGAAGACTTGACAATGTTGTCTTCCGCATGGGATTTGCCAGAACAAGAAGAGAGGCTAGACAAGTTGTTGGTCATAAGCATGTGTTGGTAAATGGTAAGTGCATCAATATTCCTTCTTATCTGATTAGCCCAGGTGATGTGATTGAGATTAGAGAAAAATCCAGAAGCTTGCAGAGATATAAGGATATTGCAGAGTCAACAAACGGCAGACTGGCTCCAGAGTGGATGGATGTTGATCAGGAAAACTTTAAGGGTACAATTAAAGAGCTTCCTTCCAGAGAAGTGATTGATGTTCCTGTAGATGAGATGCTTATCGTCGAGTTGTATTCTAAGTAATTTTGTCGGAAGAATAAGCAGAAAATAAGAATTTAACAGTAGGAAGTGCGCATATGTGTACTTTCTATTGTTGCACTTATAAATACAGTAATAATTTCGCAAGGGAAAGTTTGCGGAAAGTTACTTGTCACATCCATTAGAAGGAGGGGTATTTACAGTGTTGGCATTTGATTTTGACAGTCCAAATATTGAAGTGGCGGAAATCTCTGAAGACAAAAGATACGGTAAGTTTATCGTGGAGCCTTTGGAGAGAGGATACGGAATTACACTGGGCAATTCTCTCAGGAGGATTATGCTTGCTTCCCTACCCGGTGCAGCGGTGAGCCAGGTTAAAATTGATGGTGTTCTGCATGAGTTTAGTTCGATTCCTGGAGTCAAGGAAGATGTGACTGAGATTGTTATGAACCTAAAGAGTCTGGCGATCAAAAACAACTGTGAAACGGATGAAGTAAAAAAAGCAATTATTGATTTTGAGGGTGAAGGTGTTGTCAGAGCGTCTGATATTCAGGTGGATCAGGATATTGAGATTATGAATCCAGATCAGGTTATTGCGACTCTAAACGGCGGCAAAGACAGCAAACTTTACATGGAAATACTCATTACAAAGGGTAGAGGTTATATCAGTGCGGACAAAAACAAGAGTGAGGATCTGCCAATTGGTGTTATAGCGGTGGACTCGATTTATACCCCTGTAGAACGAGTAAATGTTACTGTGGAGAATACCCGTGTCGGTCAGATTACAGATTATGATAAATTGTCTTTAGATGTTTATACAGATGCGACTCTGGCTCCTGATGAGGCAGTCAGTTTGGCGGCTAAGGTACTGAGTGAACATTTGAAGCTTTTCATCAACCTTTCAGAAAATGCAAAGAATGCAGAAGTTATGATTGAGAAAGAGGATGATGAGAAAGAGAAGGTGCTTGAAATGAGCATTGACGAGCTGGAGTTATCCGTTCGTTCTTATAACTGCCTGAAAAGGGCAGGTATCAATACGGTCGAGGAGTTGACGAACCGCACATCAGAAGATATGATGAAGGTCCGCAATTTAGGACGTAAGTCTTTAGACGAAGTATTGGCAAAATTAAAAGAGTTAGGATTACAGCTCAATCCAATAGAAGATTGAACACATTAGAGACTAACCCTATGCAGATGTGGTAATTCCAAAGAGTTCACATCTGTACTCAAAGATGGAATTTATTCATTAACATTTGATAAGTAAGTCCAAAGGGCGTTGTCATTTGTTCCACCAAGGAGGGTAGCCTACATAACAGTTTTTTGACTGATAGATGGTAGGTGATATGTCCTCACAATGAAAGGAGCCTATTATGGCAGGTTATAGAAAACTCGGAAGAACATCAGATCAGAGAAAGGCCTTGTTAAGAGGGCAGGTTACAGCTTTGATTGCCAGCAAAGAAGGTAGAATCATCACGACAGAAGCGAGAGCGAAGGAAGTGCAGAAGATTGTAGAGGGATTGATTGCGCTGGCAGTAAAGGAAAAAGATAACTATGAGATGGTAAAGGTTACTGCAAAGGTTGCCAGAAAAGATAAAGATGGCAAACGGGTGAAAGAGGAAAAGAACGGCAAGAAAGTTACTGTTTATGATGAAGTTGAGAAGGAGATTAAGAAGGATTTACCGTCAAGACTTCATGCTAGAAGACAGATGCTCAAAGTATTGTATACAGTAAAGGAAGTTCCAACAAAGAATGCCGGCAAGAAAAGGAACACAAAGCAGCTTGACCTTGTGGCAAAATTATTTGATGAGGTTGCACCAAAGTATGTTGGACGCAACGGCGGATACACGAGAATCGTCAAGATCGGACAGCGTAAAGGCGACGGTGCTATGCAGGTAGTACTTGAGTTTGTATAAAAGAAAAATTGTATTTTTGGCGCTCCCATCTTTTGGGAGCGTTTTTGGCATAATTTATCACAAAAATGGTAATCATTCAGAAGTATAGGAACTGAAATTATACTGGTGGTCAAAAAGACTGGCCGCTTAGCATACCCATATTTCTGAATGGTCATCTGCCATACACCGCAGTCTGCATACAGAAATTGTATTGGGTGCGAGAGGAATATAGCAATTATGGATAAATATGGAAATATGACAAGAAAAGAGGCATGTTATTATCTGGGAATTGGCGAAAATGCTTCCGAGGAACAGGTTAAAAGAGCATATCGGTATAAAGCCAAACTATATCATCCAGATATGAACCCGAATACGGATACGAAGGATTATTATATTAAAGTACAAAAAGCATATGAATATTTGATTAATCATCCAAACAATATTTCAACGACGGAAACTACTACAACAGTTAATCCAGGATACAATCCTTTTGGCAATCCAGCAGATAAGGCCATGTATGGTGCAAATACTTGGCAGTACAACAATCCTTATTTTGCGGGGGCAATGGGAGCTGCGCAGGCAAATGGAACGCCAGTGAATGCGCGTCCCGCTAGAGTCTATGCAAGTACGGCTGCGGCGAAAGCCAGTTACAAAAGGCAGAAAGAAAAAGAGAAAGATAGAGAAAAAATCCAAAAATGGGAAGAGGAATATAAGAATACCAAAAAGCGCCAACAACAGATGCAATTTTATGGAAAAGAGTATACAGACCAGATGACGGGAACTTCCAAGAGCACTGAAGAGGAAATTCTTGAGAAGATACGCGCAATTTGGCTGGCGGAGACAATCAAACGGCAGATTGCATTGGATAAGGAGCACAAGGAGATATTGCAGCGCAGGAAACTGCATCAGGCATTTATGCAACAGCAGATGCAGGAGGAGGAACGCAAAAATTAATCCAAAACCAAATAGGACATAGACAGAGAGTGTTTAAAATTTTGCACAGGAAAAACGCAAAGGGCAACGTGCCAGAGGCGGTATGGGGGAATGAACATGGGTTTGATCAAGGTTAAGGATTTAATATATGAATATATACGGCGTGATGAGGAAGGTAATGTGGAAGGGATAACCACAGCAGTGGATGATGTAAACCTTGATATAAAGCAAGGAGATTTTGTGGCCATTCTAGGACATAACGGCTCTGGCAAATCAACATTGGCAAAACACCTAAATGCGATTCTTTACCCTACAGAAGGAACTGTCTGGGTGGATGGAAAGGACACAAGGGACGAGACGCATGTGTGGGATATTCGACAGACAGCAGGAATGGTTTTTCAGAATCCAGACAATCAAATTATTGGTCAGATTGTTGAGGAGGATGTGGGATTTGGTCCTGAGAATATGGGAGTGCCCACAAAAGAAATCTGGGAGCGGGTGGAGGAGAGCCTTAAGGCAGTGGGAATGTATTCGTTTCGCAAATTTTCGCCTAATAAGCTTTCTGGCGGACAGAAACAGCGAGTATCTATAGCAGGTGTGATTGCTATGCATCCAAAATGTATTGTGCTTGATGAGCCTACGGCAATGTTGGACCCAATGGGACGCAAGGAAGTTATTCGCGCAGTCCGAGCCTTGAATGATGTGGAACAAATCACAGTGATTTTGATTACACATTATATGGAAGAAGTGATTTATGCGGATCGAGTTTATGTGATGGATAAAGGCAAGGTGACACTTCAGGGAACGCCGAGGGAAGTATTTTCAGAGGTGGAACGGTTAAAAGAACTTCGCCTTGACGTGCCACAAGTAACACTGCTCGCACACGAGCTTGCAAAAGAAGGATTTCCAATGCCAAAAGGCGTGCTTACAAAACAGGAATTTAGGGAGGCGCTTGATCGATATATAACAGAAAGGGCGGACGACTATGCCGATTATTTTGGATAAAGTGAGTCACATTTATGGGGAAGATACCACTATGGCGGTAAAAGCGCTAGATAAGATAAGTCTTGTGATACCAGATGGGCAATTTATAGGACTGATTGGTCACACTGGTTCTGGCAAATCGACGCTAGTCCAGCATCTGAACGGATTGATGCGCCCAACTTCAGGAAATATTTATTTTAACGGGCAAGATATTGATGAGAGTGATTTTGATAAAAAGATGTTGCGTAGCAAGATAGGTCTTGTTTTTCAATATCCAGAACATCAACTTTTTGAGACAGATGTATTTTCTGATGTGTGTTTTGGCCCGAAAAATCTTGGCTTATCGAAAAAAGAGATAGAATTGCGTGCATATGAAGCATTGAAACTGGTAGGGCTTGAGGACGAATATTTTTATCAATCACCGTTTGACTTGTCAGGCGGTCAAAAAAGGCGTGTTGCAATTGCAGGTGTTCTCGCCATGAAACCGGATGTTTTGATACTCGATGAACCGACTGCCGGACTTGACCCAAAAGGGCGCGATGAAATTCTTGACCAGATTTTAAAGCTTAAAGTGGAAACGGGAATTACGGTTCTTTTGGTATCGCACAGTATGGATGATGTGGCAAAATATGTTGATCGAATTATTGTGATGAATCGAGGAAGTATTTTATATGATGATATTCCCAAGGAAGTTTTTAAACATTATCAGGAATTAGAAGCGATTGGTCTTGCAGCACCACAGGTGACATATATTATGAAGGAACTGCGCGATCATGGTTATGATGTCAGCGATGAGATTACGACGATTGAGGAAGCAAAGAGAGCGATAAAAAACTATTTTACAAAACTTGCAGCAATGCAAAGAGAGAGATAGGTGGCAGGTTATGCTAAGGGATATCACATTAGGACAATATTATCAAGCTGATTCCGTGATACATAGACTGGACCCAAGAGTGAAGTTGGGAACAACAGTTTTGTTTATTATCTCGTTGTTTCTTTTTCATGGATTGTGGGGATATCTGGTAGCAGCTTTGTTTCTTGCGTTTGTAATTAAGCTATCAAAGGTGCCTTTTCGGTTTATGATAAAAGGAATGAAATCGATTGTATTTTTGTTGTCCATCACAATTCTTTTTAACTTGTTTTTAACGCCAGGCGAACCGCTTGTGCAGATTTGGATACTTCGGATTACGAAGGAAGGTGTGCGTCTTGCGCTACTTTTGGCGATTCGGCTTGCATTTTTAATTATTGGTTCGTCGGTTATGACGCTTACCACTACACCAAATCAGTTGACAGATGGTTTGGAAAAGATGCTGAAACCGCTGAATAAAATAAAAGTCCCAGTACATGAAATTGCGATGATGATGTCAATTGCGCTTCGTTTTATACCTATTTTAATGGAGGAGACAGATAAAATTATGAAAGCGCAACTTGCAAGGTGTGCTGATTTTGAGAGCGGAAATTTGATAAAAAAGGCAAAGAGTTTAGTGCCGCTTTTGGTGCCACTTTTTATATCGGCATTTCGCCGTGCAAACGATTTGGCAATGGCAATGGAAGCCCGTTGTTATAGAGGAGGAGAACACCGCACGAAGATGAAGCCATTACGTTATCAGAAAAGAGATTATATTGCCTATGGCATTGTGGCTTGTTATCTTGTTGTAGGAATCGCGGCTGGAAGACTGATACCTGCATTATTGAATTTTGCATGAGCCATTGCAAAGAGTAATTCTGTCAGAGATAGGACAGAAAGAGGAGCAAAAGTGTTATGAAACGTGTAATGTTAACTGTGGCCTATGATGGCACAAATTATCATGGATGGCAGATTCAGCCAAATGTGGTGACAGTCGAGTCTGTGCTCAATGAAACATTAAGTACTCTTTTGCAAGAGGAAATCAAGGTGATTGGCGCATCGAGAACGGACACAGGAGTACATGCACTTGGAAATATTGCAGTGTTTGATACACAAGCAAGAATGCCTGCTGAAAAAATTTCGTATGCATTAAATCAAAGACTTCCGCAGGATATCCGAATCCAGGCGTCGAGAGAGGTATCACAGGATTTTCACCCTAGACGACACAACAGCAAAAAGACCTATCAATATAAGATATGGAACAGCGCGTTTCCAATGCCAATATACAGGCTATATTCGCACTTTACTTATGTACCGCTTGATGTGAATGCAATGCAGAGGGCAGCAAACTATTTGGTGGGAGAGCATGATTTTAAGAGCTTTTGCAGCGTGGGTACAACAGCAGAGACTACAGTGAGAACGATCTATGAGATTGCAGTGGAACGCTCAGGCGAGATGATAACGATTGGAGTAGTTGGTTCCGGTTTTCTATACAATATGGTTCGGATTATAGCGGGTACATTGATTCAAGTAGGGAAAGGAAACCTAGCTCCTGAGAGAATGGAAGAGATTTTAAAAGCATGTGACCGGGCAATGGCAGGACCGACAGCGCCAGCATGTGGATTGTTGTTAGTTCAATATGAGTTTTTAGATATTTAAAATTTTCAGGCGGATATAATGAATAATTTGGCAATTTAGGTATTGACACACTAGGAACCGTATAATATAATAATTCAATATGGCGACATGTGATAGTACAATATCAAAGCCCCGATATTTGCAGAGATGTCAGCCAAGATATCTAGGTGACTTGTGATTCTGGAAGATGTGGCCGGACATTCTGCATCAAAGGTTTCAGACAAGAATAACCATCAAAGGAGAGCCGACAGGCTAAATATATGGAGGGAACATCATGAAAACGTTTATGGCTAGCCCAGCTACAATTGATAGAAAATGGTATGTAGTAGACGCTACAGGTATGACATTAGGACGCTTGGCATCAGAAGTTGCGAGCGTATTAAGAGGAAAGAATAAGCCAATTTTCACTCCTCATATGGATACAGGTGATTATGTGATTGTCGTTAACGCTGAGAAAGTTGCAGTCACAGGAAAGAAATTAGACCAGAAAATATATTATCATCATTCTGATTATGTTGGAGGCATGAAGTCAACAACATTGAGAGAGAAATTGAATAAGAAACCAGAAGAGGTGATTGAGCATGCAGTGAAGGGTATGCTTCCAAAGGGACCTTTGGGACGCCAGATGTACAAGAAACTCTTCGTATATGCAGGACCTGAGCACAAACATGCAGCTCAAAAGCCCGAGACATTGACATTTTAATCAGTGTGATGAATAAAGGAGGAAATTAAAATGGCAAAGGCAGCAAATGCTTCAAGATATTATGGAACAGGTAGAAGAAAAAAATCAATCGCCAGAGTATATCTGACACCAGGCAACGGTAATATCACAATCAACAAGAGAGGGATTGATGATTATTTTGGTTTGGAAACATTAAAGGTTATCGTTCGCCAGCCTTTGGCGGCAACAGATACAGTTGATAAATTTGATGTGCTTGTGAATGTGAAGGGTGGCGGCTATACAGGACAGGCAGGTGCAATTAGACATGGTATTTCAAGAGCTTTATTACAGGCGGACGGTGATTATAGACCAGTGCTTAAAAAGGAAGGTTTCTTGACACGTGATCCTCGTATGAAGGAGAGAAAGAAATACGGTCTCAAAGCGGCTCGTCGCGCACCACAGTTCTCCAAGAGATAATTTTACAACAAATAAAATTAAAAGTTATAAAAACTCCCGAAAGTCTAGTATTTCGGGGGTTTTTGTTTTTATACACACGGACGCGGAAAGGAAATATGCAGCTAAAGCTGCCCGCGTCTGGCGCGCGAGTAGGGAGAAGATGAATCTTCTCTACTCGATTTCAAACATGCAGTCGCGTGACTCATTGCTCGCGGGAATAAAAGAGTGGGTTAAAGCATGTTATAGTTCAGCCTAGGACTTTGCACTATGCTGCAAAGTCCGTAAGGAAGCGTAGTGGTTAAAATATATCAACCCAACCGCTTCGCGGTTGGGTTGATGCTTGTAACAGGAAGCCGGAGGCTGAACTGTTGTTGCACACAAAATGCCACAAAG
>DEPD01000092.1:62747-66823 GCA_002358575.1 Lachnospiraceae bacterium UBA3401
GTGCGGGTGTGAAAAGTAACGAACTGTTATGAAGCATTTATAAAAGTTTAAGTTTTGGTTGTTATTTTATATGTTTGCAAGTATAATAAATATGTTAGGGATTGTCCTTTTGTGGACATAGAGAAGAGGATTGAAAATGAATAACTCATATATCACCCCATTTGTAAAATGGGCTGGAGGAAAGCGTCAGCTACTTTTGCAGATAAAGGAGAGAATGCCTGAAAAGTATAATAATTATTATGAACCATTTGTGGGAGGCGGTGCAGTGATATTTGAATTGCTGCCTGCCAATGCTTTAATTAATGATATTAACAAGGCGCTGATAAATGCGTACAGACAGATATGTAATACACCAGAAACATTTTTAAAGGCTGTAAACAAGCTTGATAAGGAAATGTGGGAAGATGGAAAGGAGTATTATTATTCTCTTAGGGACCATTACAATGATAAGCTGATGAGGGCAGAGTATGATGCGGAGCTGGCGGCATTGTTTGTATTTATTAATAAGCATTGTTTTAACGGTTTGTATCGTGTCAATGGCAAGGGACTTTTCAACGTTCCTTATAACAATACTCGTATTGTATCTGTTGATGAAAACGCAATTATGGAGATTTCAAAATATCTTCAAGGCGTAATGATAATGGATGGCGATTTTGAGGTTGCTTGCAAGGAGGCAAAGAAGGGCGATTTTGTATTTATAGACAGTCCATATGCACCGTTAAATCCAGCTTCTTTTGAATCGTACACAAAGGAGGGATTTGATATAGAAAGCCATCAACGGCTGGCAAACCTTTTTGATGAATTGACAGACAGAGGTTGTTATTGTATGCTTACAAATCATAATACTGAGCTGATAAATGAATTGTATGGTGGCAAGGGTTATAAAATGGATGTTGTAAGTGTAAAGCGCATGATTAATTCGGATGCATCCAACAGGGTGGGTGAAGAAATCATTATATGTAATTATTAAAGGAGTCAAAATAATGGAAAGTCTATTTACAAGAAAAGTGCCATTATATTTTGAGACAGAAGAAGCGCAACTGATACAGAAAGATTCCTTTAAAATGCTAACCAAAATAGAACCGGAATCTGTTGATATGATATTTGCAGACCCGCCTTATTTTCTAAGCAATAATGGGATTACTTGTCAGAGCGGAAAAATGGTTTCGGTAAATAAAGGTTCATGGGATAAGCTTTCAGAGCGTGGAACCAACATCGAAGAAAAACATAAGTTTAACAGAAAATGGATTAAGTTATGCAAAAAAGCACTAAAGATAAATGGTACGATTTGGATATCGGGAACATTACACAATATATATTCGATTGGTATGGCATTGGAGCAGGAAGGATTTAAAATAATTAACAATATAACATGGCAGAAAACAAATCCACCACCAAACTTAGGATGTCGATGCTTCACACATTCTACCGAAACCATTTTATGGGCAAAGAAGAATGAGAAGAAGTCACGGCATTTTTTTGATTATCAAAAGATGAAAGAAATAAATGGTGGCAAACAGATGAAAGATGTATGGACAGGATCACTGACAAAACTTTCAGAGAAAACAGAAGGCAGTCATCCAACACAAAAGCCGGAATACTTATTAGAGAAAATTATATTGGCATCTACGAAGGAAGGACAGATTATTTTAGATCCGTTTTGTGGTTCTGGAACTACTGGAGTGGTGGCTGTGCGACATAGACGGAAGTTTATTGGAATAGATGTAAGTAAAGAATACTTGGAGATATGCAAGAAAAGATTGGAGAGAATAACAGATGATAAAAAGAGATTTTAATGAATGGTTACAAAAATTTAGACCGAGTATATCAAGTTATGATTACTATATTGATTTTGAAAAGGTTGTAAAAAATGTTGAAGAAATCAAAGTGGAATTGAACATTTTAAATTCCTTGATTGGTTCAAAAAGTATTGAGGAGGAATTTGAAAGGATAGTGACAAAGTATCCAGATACTTTGCAATGTGTGCCTCTTCTCCTTGCAGTAAGAGGATATGAAATCTATGCACAGGATGAAGATGGGGCGTTTCTATATGATTTTAAGCAGATGAATTATAGCGTGGAGCAATATAAAGTGTTTATGCGCAAAACAGGATTGTTTGATATGATTGCAAATCATTTGGTAAATAACCTTGTAGATTATGCTTTGGGCATCGAAACTGGACTTGATTCTAATGGGCGCAAGAATCGCGGTGGTCATCAGATGGAAGATCTAGTTGAGAAATATATTGTGGCAGCAGGATTTAAAAAGGATGTAAATTATTTTAAGGAAATGTATCTCAAGGAAATTGAAGAAAAGTGGCATATTGATTTGTCTGCACTTTCTAATCAGGGAAAGGCCGCCAAGAGATTTGATTTTGTAATTAAGACAGAGAAGATGATATATGGTATTGAGACAAACTTTTATGGCGTTGGCGGATCAAAGCTGAATGAGACGGCAAGAAGTTATAAAATGCTTTCGCAGGAGGCGGATTCTATTGATGGATTTACGTTTGTTTGGTTTACAGATGGAATTGGATGGAAGAGTGCAAGAGGAAATTTAAGAGAGACATTTGAAGTAATGGAACATATTTATAGTATTGATGATATGGAACAAGATATTATTGTAAATAAGCTGATATAAAAATGGTACTCCATAGACAAAACTATTGGGTCATTAATTTTGGGGCAAAGAATCAATATGAAATTATAACAAGTTTCCTATCTCTTCATGGGTCAAAAGCGCGTATGTACTACACATTCCGTGAGAACATGATTCAGGTATAGGGGCGACTTTTACATAGCAAAATTTTGTATATTGCCCGAACTGTTGCTATTCACGGTCTTTTAGACCGTGAATAGTAATTATTTCTAAAAGTTTTACAGTTGACTTTTGCGCTTTAAAGTGTTAAAATTTCATTTAAGATGTTATAAATACTTTTTAACCGTGCAGTTTCAATTCAGCAAGGTTGAGCTGCAACGCAAAAAACGATTGCGTGAGCAGACATAAAAGTGCGATAGCACTTGAAAAGATTACAATTTATTTCAAACAAGATAGGAGAAGGGGAGCATGAAAGAGATTGTTAGTTTAATGGATTATCGTTCAAGTATCAAAGTGGTGGATGCAACATTGCGAGATGGTGGGCTTGTGAATGACTTTTATTTTACAGATGAGTTTGTAAGAGCGTTGTACGAATCAAATGTCAAGGCAGGCGTGGATTATATGGAGATGGGATATAAGGCGTCGAAGGAAATGTTTGACCAGAGTAAGTTTGGCAAGTGGAAGTTTTGCGATGATGATGAGATTAGAGCAATCGTAGGTGATAATGATACCAATCTTAAAATTGCAGTGATGGCAGACGTTGGGAGATGCGATTACAAAAAGGATATTCTTAGCCGCTCAGAAAGTCCGATTGACTTAATCCGTGTAGCAACGTATTTAAATACAATTCCAGCGGCAGCAAACATGATTGAAGACGCTAAGAAAAAAGGATATGAAGTAACTTGCAATATTATGGCGATTTCAAATGGACAGGAGAGTGATTTAAGAGTTGCACTTGACATATTGGGACAGACATCAGCAGATGTATTGTATATTGTTGATAGTTTTGGTTCCCTGTATCCAGAACAGATTGCGCGAATTACAGATACGTATATGGAATTTGCAGCAAAATATGGCAAACAGCTTGGTATTCATGCGCACAACAATCAACAACTAGCATTTGCTAATACAATTGAAGCAGTTGGTGATGGTGTAGATTGGCTTGATGCCACATATGCAGGTATGGGCAGAGGAGCAGGAAACTGTGCGATGGAGCTACTACTCGGATTTTTGCGCAATCCAAAGTACAATAATTTTTATGTGATACAATTTATAGAAAAGTATATGAATAAACTCAGAGAGGATGGAGTAGTTTGGGGGTTTGATTTGCAGTATATGATGACAGGACTTTTGAATCAGCATCCGCGGGCGGCAATACAGTTTACCAAGGATAAGAGAAAAGATTATGCTGAATTTTATAAGGAAGTTGTCGCACAAGATTAATAATAAGGAATTGTGAAAATAAGTGATGCAGATTG
>DEPD01000096.1:0-12954 GCA_002358575.1 Lachnospiraceae bacterium UBA3401
ACTTTTCCTATATTTGTCAAATTTTACAGCAATAAATAAAAGATGCATAAAAAAGTTGTTGTAAATTATAATTAATTTTTTACGTATTTTTATCATTTTAACTTTTGTATAATAAATATATAAAATTTTAAGGGGGTAATTTAATGAAAGCTAATAGCAAACCAAAGGCTATAAAACAAAAGTTCAGTTGGCAGCTCATGTTCAAACAGAGATATTTGCTGCTAATGTCCGTGCCTTTTGTGATATGGCTGATCATTTTTAAGTATGTACCACTATGGGGATGGACGATGGCATTTCAGGATGTCAGACCAAAGACATTCGCTGTGCCAGTTTGGGAACGTGATTTTGTTGGGTTTGACAATTTCAGCAAAGCATTTACAGACAGGTTGTTTAAACAGACGATGATTAACACAATTGGAACGAGTATTCTGGGCATTTTGCTGGGGACGGTGTGCGCAATTATTTTTGCGTTGATGCTCAATGAAATCCGGTTTATAAAGTTCAAGAAAGTGACACAGACCATCTCTTATCTGCCCCATTTCGTATCGTGGGTGGTTATTGCAAGTATCGCAAAGATGGTACTTAATGACGGTGGGATGTTGGATACATTGTTCAATACCAGATTGAAGTTGATGAGTACGAATTCACCAGTGTTCTGGGTTGTTGTCTGCTTTATCAATGTCTGGAAGGAGATGGGCTGGGATGCGATTGTGTATCTGTCAGCTATGGCAGGAATTGACGCTGGACTGTATGAGGCAGCGAAGGTTGATGGAGCGGGCAGATTAAAGAGAATCTGGCATATCACACTGCCAGGTATCAAGCCGACGATTGTGGTGCTGCTGATTATGAGTATCGGAAGTACTCTGAATGTAGGTATGGAACGCCAGATGCTTCTAAGTAATGGTATTGTACAGGATCACGCGATGGTTCTTTCATGGTTCTCGTACTTGAGAGGTATCGGAAACAGCAATTATGGTGTTGGTACTGCGATTGGTATGTTCCAGTCGTTAGTGGGAATCGCACTTCTGCTGATTGCAAATAAGATCGCTGGTCTTTTGGGCGAGAGCAAATTGATATAAGGAGGTGTGGATTGTGAATAGCACAAAAATTAAGAGCCGTGAAAATATATTGGACTGGGTATTGCTGGTGGTCTTTATTGTTCTGATTATCATTACATTGTATCCGTTTTTGAATGTGCTTGCGATATCTTTTAATGATCCAATTGATACGATGCGCAATATTAATTTCGTGATTCCAAGACAGTTTACACTCAGTAACTATGTGTACATATTTGAGGAAAATAACTTAATTTCACCACTGATTTTTTCTATTGTAAAGACAGTGGTCGGTGCTGCGACGGGTGTTATATGCACAGCGATGCTTGCTTATGTGCTGAGCAGAAAGGATTTTTATTTTAATAAGGTATTCACGTTATTGTTCGTTGTCACAATGTATGTCAGTGGCGGTTTGATTCCAGAGTATTTGCTGTTGATGAGAACATTAGGTTTAGGCAACAATTTCTTAGTGTATATTCTTCCCGGTCTAATCTGGGTTTACAATGTCATTCTTGTGCGTTCCTTTATAGAAGGGCTTCCAATTGCATTGCAGGAGGCGGCACGCGTGGATGGAGCCAATGATTTTATTATCTGGGCAAGAATTATTTTGCCTCTGTGCAAGCCAGTTTTGGCGACAGTGGCACTGTTTGTAGCGGTGGGACAGTGGAACTCTTTTATGGATACTTACCTCTATGCAAAGGAGTTGCCCACACTGCAATATGTATTGTATGAAATTATGGAGACAGCAACAATCAAGATTGACCCACATGCGGCGGAACAGATGAAAAATGCCGTATCACCGCTTTCTGTGCGCATGGCTATCACGATTGTAGCAACTGTGCCAATTATTATTGTATATCCATTTTTACAGAAGTATTTTGTGGGTGGTATGACAGTTGGGGCAGTGAAGGATTGATTTTGCTTGTACAGCACATATAGTGTATGCAAGATATAAAAAGAAGGGAGAAGAAAATATATGAAAAAAAGACAAATTTGTGCACTGTTGTTATCTGCAGTGATGGTGGCAAGCAGCCTTAGTGGCTGTGGTGGCAAGAGTGATAGTAATTCGACCACAAGCAGCAACACACAGCAGTCATCAAACAGTGAGACAGGAACCCCGACAGAGAGCGGAGACACAGCAAACGAGAATCAAGAAGTAATCGAACTAACATTCTTTAGTGCAGATGGTACGCAGGATGACCCATGGACAGACCCTGTAGCGCTGGCAATCACAGAAAAAACAGGTGTGAAGTTAAAGACAACTTATCCAATTGGTGGCAATGATGAGAGTGAGGCTGTTGCCCTGATGATCGCGGAGCAGAAATATCCAGACATTATCTTTGCAAAGGGTTCTGCGAACAATTTAATCGAGGCAGGCGCGATGATGGATATGTCTGACTTGATTGATGAGTATGGACCAAATATCAAGAAGCTCTATGGTGAGGAGTATGATAAACTTAGAGAGTCTGCAGATGATCCGGCAATTTATCAGCTATCTGCATATGTGGTAGGCGGTGAGAAGTTTAAGGACTGCGGTTCTGCGCAGATTCAGTGGGATGCATTGAAAGCGAAGGATTACAAGCTGCCAGATACGCTTGAGGAGTTGGAGACAATGATCAAGGATTATATTGCATCTAGCCCTAAGACGGAGGATGGTCTTGACAGAATTGGCATTACATTGTCCACATCAGATTGGCATTGGATGATTACATTAGGTAACCCAGCAGGTGCAATTGCAGATGGTGCACCGGATAATGGGCAGTGGTTGATTGATGAGAATAATCAGGCAATCTACAAATTTCGTTCCGATAAAGAGAGAGAGTATTTCCGCTGGATGTGCCGCATGTACAATGAGGGTATTTTAGATCCTGAATTTGCGACACAGACAAATGATGACTATATTGCAAAGATTGCCTCAGGGCGCGTTGTGTGCCTATTTGATAAAGATTGGAACTATCAAGATGGTGAGAAGGTTCTGAAGGCAGATGGCAAACTTGGCGCTACATATGCAGGTCTTCCTCTGACAATGGATAAGGATACAAAGTGTCCAAATCTGATGTATCAGGGTCTTACAACAGGAACAGGCGTTGGCATTTCCTCTACCTGTGCAGATCCTGTCAAAGCAATTAAGTTTATTGATTTTCTTTGCTCTGACGAAGGGCAGGTATTGAATAAGTGGGGTATCGAAGATGTGAATTACTTTGTGGACGAGAGCGGACATCGCTATCGTACTGACGAGGAGATTGAAATGTCTCAGAATGATAAAGATTATTCTAAGAATACAGGTGTTGGTTTCCACAATTATCCATTCCCTTCTTATGGTGATGGAATCCTCGATCCGACAGGTAGCACATACACAACGACAAGCAAAACTTCCGTGATTGCAGAGTACAATGACGAGGAGAAAGCTGCATGTGAGAAGTGGGGTGTAGAGCTTCTAGTAGACGTGTTCCCACAGGCAAGTGAATTTGAAATTCCTCCATATCCACCTCTTTGGGCGCTTGCAAAGCCAATGGAGTTTGATGAGATTGCAAACCAGTTAGATGAGGTATCATGGTCTGCCCTGATTAAGTGTGTCACAGGTTCTGAGGCTGACTTTGATAACAATTATGACAGCATGATAAAAGAACTTGAGAAGACAGGAATGGCTGAGGCAGAGCAGATGCTTACAGAGATTATTGCAGAGAAAGTTGCACTGACAACCAATAGCTGATATTGTTTAAAAGAAGCAGCAGGCGTTTTGTGTCTGCTGCTTTTTATGCGCAAACCCGTGCAGAGGAAATATGCCGCTAAGGCGGCTCACGGGTCGCGCGGCAGGTAGGGAAGATGGGACTTCCCTACTCGATTCATAGTATTCTACTCATCTAATTTTAGTTGTTTTCTGTATTCTGCTGGGCTAATGCCAACATATTTTTTGAATTTTTTGTGGAAATAGTCTACGTTCTTGTAACCAACTCGCTCGGATACCTCATAGACTTTGATATTTTGCCGTTCGAGAAGTTTTTTGGAGTGTTCAATGCGTCTGTGATCAATGTAAGAGTTAAAGTTTTCTCCGATGACTTTCGTGAAAAGCTTACCCAGATAGGCACTGTTATAGCCAAAGAGCGGTGCAATCGTCTCAAGCTTGATATTGTTTTGGTAATTATTGTCTATATAATAGAGAATATCGTCAAGTATGGAGTCTCTAGATGAGTTGTCATTGTTGTCCATGATAGATTTTACCTGCTCAGAGATGTACAGGATAATCTCATATAGATAGTGACTGTGCTCAATATAGTCAATAATGGCAGAGTTTGATGGGAACGAGACACGCGAATTATTGTAAATTTTGTTGATATTCTCTTTTAGCTGCAGGAGCAGGTCGGCCAGAAAGAGCCGGATGGACTTGATAGAGCTGTCCACGTTGTACAAATACTGCTCCATAGCAAAAAGGGTAGAAGCAACTTGTTTGCGATTGTTTGCCTGCAAATAGTTTGTCAGTGCATTACAGTACATGTTTAGTTTGTCATCACTGATAATAAGACTGTTGGAGATCATTGTCGGAAGTTCACTGTAGCCAAGGGTATGTTGTCCCTGAATACAGAAAAAGCGTCGTTTGATTAGGGTGGAGGCTTCCTCATAAGACAGATAGATTTCGTCAAGACTTTCGACAGGATGTCCATATGTGAGAAAAAAGGAATCCAAGGGGCTTCCCTCCTGAAACTCCATTTTCTCATAATGGTTTAGAAAATCTTCAAACCGTCTAAGTGCGAAGGAACCTTTTAGTAGAATTACATTTTTGTTGTCCTCCTGAAAGGACTCGAAAGAGTGATTATCGTTGTTTGTGATGTTTAGAAGGTCGGTAAAGAGATAGTTTTTGTCATCGGATATGGAACCAAACTTTTCGTAGATTACTACCTGATAGATGTCTGCTTCAAGCTGCATACTCTGAAAATCCGCCGAGGAGAGTTCAGCAGTGTTATCCTTTGTCCAAATGCCAGTGACTAGTTCGTGGAGGATGACATCTTTGGCTTTTTCTCGATAGAGCGCGATATTGTCAGAAGTTCGGTGTTCTTGCGTTAAACTTTCTTTGATTGTGTGGATAGTGTTGAGCAGTTCGTCCTCATCAATTGGCTTGGTCAGGTAACATTCTACGCCATAGCGAATTGCAGCCTGGGCATAGGAGAAATCAGAATATCCACTTAAGATAATAAATCTGCCGCTGTATCCTTGTTCGCGCGCAATGCGGATAATATCGATTCCGGTGAGTTTTGGCATACGGATATCCAGAAGGACAAGACTGGGATTGTTTTTTAGAATGCAAGAGAGTGCTTCCTCGCCGTTTGCAGCTTCTCCGCATAGGGTAAATCCAAGCGCCTCCCAGTCAAGTATGTATTTTAGACCATCGCGTATATTTTTCTCGTCATCAGCGATCAGCAACGTTTCCGTGATTGTTTTCATAAAAATTCTCCTAAGTATCAATTGAATTTGGTTATTAAAGTTAGTTATATTATAATATAAATACCTAGAAAAGAAAAGAGAGAGGTGGGTAAATGAAGAGATTTTTGCGTCTGTTGCTGATGTGCAGTTTTATGATAACAGGCTGTTCTGACATGAAAGGGAATGCAGATTATCTGTCAGTTCCCGATGCGGATAACTGTCCTTATGAAGAGTTTATTGTTGTGGATGTATTTGATTTTTCTGCGAATTATCAGGGTATCCAATCGGGATGGTTTGGGGAAGTTGTCAGGAAGAAATTCAATATGGAGCTGAATATTATTTCCCCCAATATCACACGCGGTGGAGAGACACTTTTTGATGTGAGAGTAGCGGCAGGAAACTTGGGGGATTTGATAATTTGTAAGGGTGTGAACGGCCAATTGCAGGATTTGGTCAATGCAGGATTGCTCTATAATATGGAGGAAGACCTTAAGGGAAAAGGGATTTTGCGGTATCAGTCTGCGATTGAGAATCTGAACAGCACAGTGACACAGGAAGGGGTTTATGCGATTCCATCACAGGTATCTGTCAATGGTCCTAATATGCCAAGTGAGGGAATTGAGCCAATGTATGGGCCATATATCCGATGGGATTTGTATAAACAATTGGGATATCCAAACCTTGATACGATAGAGGATTTGTTGCCGGTATTAAAGCAGATGCAAGAGCGTTATCCAACAACAGAAGATGGTGCGAAGACCTATGGTTTTTCCTTTTTTAAAGATTGGGATGATAATATGATGAACGCAGTCAAACAGCCCTGTTGTATGTATGGGTATGATGAGTATGGTGTGGTGCTTGCAAAGGCAGACGGTTCCGATTATCAGAGTATTATAGATAATGATTCTGTGTATGTGCGCATGTTAAATTTTTACTATGAGGCAAATCAGCTAGGGTTGATTGACCCGAAATCAGTAAGTCAAAATTATGAGGAGTGTTTTGAGAAGTACAAGGCAGGAGAGATATTTTTTTCTCCTTGGCCATGGTTGGGAAAATCGGCCTACAATACCATTACTAATGTGGAGCAAGGGAAAGGATTTATGGTAGTACCAGTCAAGGATATGCAGATTTATTCCTATGGATGCTATCCATATGGAAATCAAGATAGTATTATTGCAGTTGGATCGCAGGCAGAAGACCCAGCGAGGCTTGTGGATTTTATTGACTGGCTTTATTCTGATGAAGGCATTATGATGAATGGCGCCAACCTTTCGGGTGCGACAGCAGGACCAAAAGGTTTGACTTGGGAAATGAGAGAAGGCGAACCATATCTCACAGAATTTGGAATAGAAGCACTGTTAAATGGCGGTTTGATTGAAGTTCCAGAGGAATATGGCGGCGGGATTTGGGAGTCGGGTACATCTCGATTGAACTATAAACCAGTGGTGCAATGCGAAAAGAGCACAGAAGGATATTACTATTATTATGAATTGTGGGACAGCGCAAAGGAACTTGACAAATCTCCTCTAGTAAGTGACTGGCAGGAGAAAATGGGTGCGGACAATACAATGGAGTATCTGAGGAAAAATAATATGCTTCTGGTGGCTCCAGGAATGTTCTACACAGTATCAGTGGAGACCCCAGAGCAGTCTACGATACGCTATCAGTGCAGGCGTGCTATTCAGGAGTATTCGTGGAAGATGGTATTTGCCACTGGCCGTCAGGAGTTTGAAACGCTGCTAGATGAGATGCAGGCAACTGTTAAAAGTTATGGATATGATGTTATCCTGGAATATGATTTGACGCATGCAAAGGCAAAACAGCAGCCCTAAAAATATAGGAAGTGAGTGTGATAAGGGATAATTTACAGAGGTTGGCACATATATTTTTATGGAACCTTTTGTAGAAGGAAATAAAATGATATGAAACGTGAGCTGAAACATAAAAAGCGCATTCTCCTCTCCCTTATTTTAATAGTAGCGATGTTTTTACAGCCTTCGCTTTACGCAAAAGCAGATGATATCACCCTCAGACTTTACGCAAAGGCTGCAGTTTTGATGGATGCGGATTCTGGGCGGGTGTTGTATGAACGATGTGGTGACGATCAGCTTGCCATGGCGAGTACCACGAAGATTATGACATTGATTGTCACGTTGGAAAATGCCAATCTGGAGGATGCAGTAACAGTCTCTTCCTATGCAGCTTCTATGCCTCCGGTACATCTTGGCATAAGGAATGGAGAACAGTACCGACTAAAAGATTTGACGCTCTCTTTAATGCTGGAGTCCCACAATGATTCTGCGGTGGCAATTGCAGAACATGTGGGTGGCAGTGTGGAGCAATTTGCAGCACTTATGAATCAGAAGGCGCAAGAAATCGGCTGTAAAAATACTTATTATATCACACCAAATGGACTCGATGCCGTGCAGGGGGATAAATTTCACTCAACGACAGCAAGGGATTTGGCACTTGTCATGTCCTATTGTGTCACAAAGTCTCCGCAGAAGGAGGCATTTTTAGAGATTACACGGACGCCAAATCATACGTTTACAGATTTATCTGGTGGCAGAAGTTTTTCCTGTGTCAATCACAATGCATTTCTGAGCATGATGCCAGGGGCGCTATCAGGGAAAACAGGATTTACGGCAAAAGCAGGATATTGTTATGTGGGCGCGCTAAGACGGGATGGAAAGACATTTGTCGTGGCGCTTTTGGCGTGTGGTTGGCCAAATCACAAGACGTATAAGTGGAGCGATACCAGGATGCTTATGGAATATGGACTGGGGCATTATGACTATCGCAGTTTTGACGAGGTGGAACTTCCTGCGGAAGCGATGGAGGATATCGTTGTGAGCAATGGACAGGGAAGTCACATCGGGGAGAAGATATGCCTTCCGGTTGAGATTGCACCCGAGACTTCTGGAACAGAAGGACTTCTTATGCGGGAGGACGAAAAGGTGACAATCACTTTGCAGAAAGTGAAAGGACTGACAGCACCTGTTATGAAAGGGCAAGAAATCGGTCATATCAGCTATGCGGTAGGCAATGAGGAGTGGAAGCGCATCAATCTGGTGACGACTGGGGAAATTCAGGCAGTTGATATAGAATGGTGTCTGCGCAAAGTGTTTGAAAAGTGGATGATTCAAGGCAAAGAGAAGATGACAGAAAAAGATGTGGAAAAAACAAAAAATTTACTAGGCGATTAGAATAATATATGTTATACTAAAATAGACGCAATTTTAGTTGCGTAAAAATGTTATTTTTTGAATATTAAAAATATAAAAATGGAGGTCACAAAATGAGTACTACTTCAAGTTTGGCAAGTAAAAGAATCGAATCTTTGCTTGATGAAAACAGTTTCGTTGAAATCGGTGCCCTTGTCATGGCAAGAGCGACAGATTTCAATCTGAAACAGACTGAGACTCCCTCGGACGGTGTTGTTACCGGATATGGGGTGATCAACGGCAATCTTGTGTATGTGTACAGCCAAGATGTATCTGTGCTGAACGGGTCTGTCGGCGAAATGCATGCCAGAAAAATCACGAACCTCTACAATCTTGCGATGAAGACAGGAGCACCTGTGATCGGTCTGATTGACTCAGCAGGACTCCGGCTTCAAGAGGCGACGGATGCACTCAATGCTTTTGGTGAGATTTATCTCAAACAGACGCTTGCATCGGGCGTGATTCCTCAGATCACAGCAATATTTGGTAGTTGTGGAGGCGGCCTTGCACTGATTCCGACCCTGACAGACTTTACGTTTATGGAGAAATCAAAGGCAAAATTATTTGTTAATTCTCCGAATGCACTCGAAGGGAACAATATTTCTAAGTGCGATTCATCCACGGCAGAGTTCCAGAGCAAGGAGAGCGGTATTGTGGATGTTGTAGCGGATGAGGATACGATTTTTGTTAAGATTAGAGAACTGGTGCTCATGCTTCCTGGCAACAATGAAGATGATGCTTCCTATGAAGACTGCACAGATGATTTGAATAGGGTTTGTGATGGTCTTGAGAACTGTGTGGGCGACACTGCGATTGCACTCTCTACAATTGCAGACAATCACGCGTTCTTTGAGCTTAAGGAAGATTATGCAAAAGATATGGTGACTGGTTTTATCAAATTAAATGGTATGACAATCGGATGTATTGCAAACCGTACAGAGGTTTACAGCGCAGAAGGCGAGGTCACAGACAAGTATGATGCTGTTTTGTCAGCAGATGGATGCGAGAAGGCAGCAGATTTTATCCATTTTTGTGATGCGTTTGACATTCCGGTGTTGTCACTGACCAATGTCAAGGGTTATGAGGCGACAATGTGCAGTGAGAAGCGTATTGCAAAGGCAGTGGCGAAGCTTACATACGCGTTCGCAAATGCCACAGTTCCAAAGGTAAATGTCGTGATTGGAAAGGCGTATGGAAGCGCATATGTAGCGATGAATTCAAAGGCGATTGGCGCGGATGTCACAATCGCATGGCCGAATGCTGAGATTGGATCTATGGATGCAAATCTTGCAGCAAAGATTATGTATGAAGGACAGGGTGCGGATGTCATCAAGCAGAAATCGGCGGAGTATGCAGCACTACAGACCAGTGCAGCCGGCGCTGCGAGAAGAGGATATGTAGATCAGATCATTGAGGCGGCAGATACGAGAAAATATGTGATTGGTGCCTTTGAGATGCTATTTACAAAGAGAGAGGATCGTCCCTCTAAAAAACATGGAACGGTCTAAGAAAGGGTGAACGTTAATATGAAAAAAATTGCGAGAGTATTATTAATGCTTACCTGCGTTTTTGTTTTAACAGCATGTGGATCAGCAGAAACTTCCAGCGAATTTCAGCAGAGCAAGGAAAATGCAGCAAGAGCCAGAGCAGATCAGGTTGTTCGGCTTACGGCGACATTGGTATCATCGGACAATGTTGACGAAATGCTTGCAAACTATAGCAATGTAGAGCTGGGAGATCTGTATGCTTCAACTTTTGCACAGTATTATAGTGATGCTTCTTTTATGTGTGAAGGCAAGGCAGTCAGCGGTGCGCTCACTTCATTTCAGACAGGGATTCAGACAATGGGCAGCATCATAGACTTTGGCGAATCGACATCGGTTGTTGATGATGATACAATCATTGTTATGGTTCCGGTCACAGGCGAGAACAAAAACGCTTCGGTAGAATTAATTTTTACGAATGACATTTATCTGAAGATGACATCCTGTACACTAAATCTTGATGAGACAAAGGGAGAGCTGATGACAAGGGCAGCACTCAACACACTGCTCGGTATGGGGACCGTGTTTGTGGTATTGATTTTAATCAGTCTCATTATTTCAGCGTTTGGTGTGATACCAAAGATTCAGGCTTCCTTCGCTCCAAAGAAAGAGGAGCCAGCACCAGTGTCCGTAGCGCCAGTGGAAGAGCCTGTTGTGGAAGAGGAGGAAGAGGACCTCTCAGATGATATGGAGCTTGTGGCTGTCATTGCAGCAGCAATTGCGGTGTATGAGGGAACAAGTGTGGAAGGCTTCCAGGTAAGAAGTATAAGGAGAGCCAGTACAAATAAATGGAGAAAAAACTAATTAAATCTATAATTTTAGGAGGATTTTAAAATGAAAAATTATACAATTACCGTGAACGGCAACGTATATGATGTCGTAGTAGAAGAAGGTGCAGGTTCCGGTGCAGCTCCAGTGCAGACAGCAGCGCCTAAGGCAGTGCCGAAAGCGGCACCGAAAGCAGCAGCAAAGGCAAGTGCAGGCGCAGCAGGCAGCATAAAGATTGAGGCAGGTGCAGCAGGTAAGGTATTCAAATTAGAAAAGAGCGTAGGACAGGCTGTGAAGAAGGGCGATGCTGTTGTTATTCTCGAAGCGATGAAGATGGAGATTCCTGTGGTAGCGCCTCAGGATGGCACCGTGGCAAGTGTTGATGTGGCAGTTGGCGATTCTGTTGAAGCAGGTGCTTTGCTTGCAACTTTGAACTAATCACTGCATTGCGGTGAAAGCAGGGCAGATATGCCCTGAAAAATAAAATAGGAGGTCAACAAAATGTCATATATAGCAGATACATTGAATAATCTGATCCATCAGACTGCATTTTTTAACATCACTGGCGGAAATGTGATCATGATTCTTGTTGCTTGTATATTTCTTTATCTTGCTATCGCAAAGCAGTATGAACCGCTGCTTTTAACACCGATAGCGTTTGGTATGCTGCTGGTGAATATTTACCCAGACATTATTGCGCCGATTGGTGCGGACGGTACGCCTGGCGGTTTGCTGTATTATTTTTATTTATTGGATGAATGGGCAATTCTTCCTTCTCTGATATTCCTTGGAGTAGGAGCTATGACTGATTTTGGTCCGTTGATTGCGAATCCTAAGAGTTTTCTGCTCGGTGCAGCGGCACAGTTTGGTATTTTTGCAGCGTACTTTGGTGCGATTGCGCTTGGATTTAATGATAAGGCAGCGGCAGCAGTTTCTATTATTGGTGGTGCTGACGGCCCTACATCAATTTTCCTTGCTGGTAAGCTTGGTCAGACTGGTTTGCTTGGACCTATCGCAGTGGCAGCATATTCGTATATGTCACTTGTGCCAATTATCCAGCCGCCTATTATGAAGCTGCTGACGACAGAGGAAGAGAGAAAGATCAAGATGGCGCAGTTGCGTCCAGTGTCAAAACTTGAGAAAATTCTTTTTCCAATCATCGTTACAATCGTTGTATGTTTGATTCTTCCAACAACAGCGCCACTTGTTGGTATGCTGATGTTAGGAAATTTATTCCGAGAGTCTGGTGTGGTAAGACAGCTTCAAGAAACGGCTTCCAATGCGTTAATGTATATCGTTGTTATCTTACTTGGTACTTCAGTTGGTGCTACAACAAGCGCAGAGGCATTTCTAAACATGGATACAATTAAAATTGTTGTATTAGGACTTATAGCATTTATGTTTGGTACAGCGGCAGGAGTTCTTTTTGGAAAATTAATGTGTATTGCCACAAAGGGCAAAGTGAATCCGCTGATTGGTTCCGCAGGCGTTTCCGCAGTTCCTATGGCTGCACGTGTTTCCCAGAAGGTTGGCGCCGAAGCAGATCCAACCAATTTCTTGCTGATGCACGCTATGGGACCAAACGTTGCAGGTGTTATTGGTACTGCAGTTGCTGCTGGTACATTCATGGCAATCTTCGGGGTATTTTAAAGCTGTGCACTTCAAAAACAACTATATAAATACCAAGCTTGCTTGAGGATTTATATAGTTGGGTTTTGAAGTATAGAGCGCGAAGCGCGACGAAATAAATCCGAAGGATTTATGAGTGCACAGCTTTAAGAAAGATAAAAGAAGAATAAAGAAAATACCAAGCTTGCTTGAGGATTTATATAGTTGGGTTTTGAAGTATAGAGCGCGAAGCGCGATAAATGCACAGCTTTAATCGTTGATAATATAACTTATCAGAAGTTGCCCTTTACTTCTGATAAAATGCGCTGTTCTTTG
>DEPD01000096.1:13300-23047 GCA_002358575.1 Lachnospiraceae bacterium UBA3401
TAAATCGACTATAAGAAGCTGGTTTTGCTTCTTATAGTATATTGATATAGGAGGAATTAAAATGTCTGATAAAGAAAAAAAGCCTATCAAGATTACTGAGACAGTCCTTCGTGACTCACATCAGTCTTTGATAGCGACAAGAATGCCGACGGAATTTATGCTCCCTATTCTCGAGACAATGGATCAGGTCGGATATCATTCCTTAGAGTGTTGGGGGGGTGCGACATTTGATGCATCTCTTCGTTTCTTGAAGGAAGATCCGTGGGAGAGACTTAGAAAGATTAGAGATGGTGTGAAGAAGACGAAGCTTCAGATGCTTTTCCGTGGACAGAATATTCTGGGATACCGTCATTATGCAGATGATGTTGTTACGGAGTTCGTGGAGAAATCCATTGCAAACGGCATTGATATTATTCGTATTTTTGACTGCTTTAATGATCTTAGAAATTTACAGTGTGCAGTGAATGCAGCAAATGCAGTTAAAAAGCGGGAGGGCCGCGGTGAGGCGCAGATTGCGCTTTCCTATACATTGGGTGACGCATATACACTTGAGTACTGGATGAAGATGGCAAAGGATATTGAGGAGATGGGCGCTGACTCTATCTGCATTAAGGATATGGCAGGTCTGCTAGTACCCTATAAGGCAGAGGAGTTAATTAAGGCGATGAAGTCTGCGACAAAACTTCCAATTCAGTTGCATACGCATTATACATCTGGTGTTGCTTCTATGACATACTTAAAGGCTGTAGAGGCAGGTGTCGATGTCATTGACTGTGCGATTTCACCGTTTGCGCTTGGCACTTCACAGCCAGCGACAGAAGTTATGGTAGAGACATTTAAGGGCACCCCCTATGACACTGGATATGATCAGAATCTTCTCGCAAAGATTGCAGATTATTTCAGACCTTATAGAGAAGAGTGCTTAAAGAGTGGATTGCTCAATCCGAAGGTGCTTGGTGTTGACATTAAAACGTTGATGTATCAGGTTCCGGGTGGTATGCTGTCCAACATGGTTAGTCAGTTGAAGGAGCAGAATGCAGAGGATAAATATTATGATGTGCTTCAGGAAATCCCAAGAGTGCGTAAAGACTTGGGTGAGCCGCCTCTTGTTACGCCTTCTTCACAGATTGTTGGCACACAAGCTGTATTTAATGTGCTGATGGGTGAGCGGTACAAGATGGCGACCAAAGAAACCAAAGCGGTTCTTCGCGGTGAGTATGGTCAGACCGTTAAGCCATTTAACAAAGAAGTACAGGATAAAGTGCTCTCGGCTGAGGAGAAGGAAAATATTATTACATGCCGGCCGGCTGACAGACTTCCAAACGAGTTAAAGAAGATTGAAGAAGAGATGAAAGAGTGGAAACAGCAGGACGAAGATGTACTTTCCTACGCGTTATTCCCTCAGGTTGCTACAGATTTCTTTAAATATCGTCAGGCGCAGCAGGAGAAGGTTGATATGACTCAGGCTGATACAAAAAACGGTGCATATCCCGTATAAGTTTGTGTCAGTAAACTGTGAATTGTTAGCAGTATCGGGTTAAAATGCTTTAGCCCGATACTGTTTTGACGCACAGGCCCGTGCATAACAACTGTGCTGCACAGGTGGCGCATGGAATGCGTGACTTAAGAAAGGCATGGATGGTGAAATGGCAAGGAAAGAATTGATTACAAAGGACAAAATAGGAGAGACCGCCTTCGCTTTGGCAAAGAACGAAGGCATAGAAAATGTGACGGCTAGAAAATTAGCCGCACAAATCGGATGTTCCACACAGCCTATATTCAGAGTTTATGCAAACATGAGTGAACTCTATGCGGAAATTTATCAGAAGGCGATCAGAAATTTCGGAGATTACTATGAAAATTACAAGTCGGAGGTGGATACACCATTTTTACACCTCGGACTTGCCTATATAAATTATGCAAGGGATGAAAGTAAACTGTTTCAATTTCTTTTTCAATCGGAATATCGTGGAGACAGAGGGCTTTTTGAACTTTTAAATGGAAAGACTGCGGCTGTCAGTAGAGAAATTAACAGGGCTGCGGCGGCAGGTTGTCAGAATCCAAGCAGCCTGTTTATGAAAATATGGATTTTTATACATGGATGTGCATGCATGGTGCTCACCGGAGACTATGACCTTACAGAAGAAGAAACGATAGAATTACTAGAAGATATTTACAAAAACTGTTCCTGATAAATGGTGGGATCTGAGGCTGAGGAATTTCGATGGATGAAACGTATGATACAATAGCAAGAATAAACGAGAAATTTAATAAGATGAGCAAAAGTCACAAGAAGTTGGCTACTTTTGTGATTGACCATTATGAGCAGGCAGCTTTTATGACAGCGGCGAAGATGGCAAAGACAGTGGACATTAGTGAGGCGACGGTGGTGCGGTTTGCATATGCATTGGAATATGATGGATACCCAGAGTTTCAGGCTTCATTAGCCAATTGGGTCAAAAAAAAGCTAAATTCTGTTCAGTCAATTGGTGCGAAATATGGCTCAAGCACACAGGCTGAAATATTGACTTCTGTGCTGAGCGCTGATATTGAGAAAATAGAGGATACTATAGAACATATTGATGCGCAGGCGTTTGAAACCGCAGTCGATATTATACTTGGGGCAAAGCATGTGTATATTATTGGACTTCGGAGCTGTAAGCCAATGGCACAGTTTCTTCACTTCTATCTTAATATAATTCGAGGAGATGTCAATTTAATTGATTCCACGAGTACATCAGAGACGTTTGAACAGATGCTTCGTATTAATGAGAAAGATGTTGTGATTGGAATTAGTTTTCCGCGATATTCCATGCGTACACTTAAGGCGATGGAGATGGCAAACGACAAAAACGCAAAGGTAATCACAATTACAGACACAATTCATTCGCCGATGTGTCTTTATTCTTCCTGCAATCTGCTGGCTAGAAGCGACATGGTGTCCATTGTGGATTCTCTTGTCGCTCCTCTTAGCGTGATCAATGCCCTAGTGGTTGCTATGTGTCTGAAAAGGCCAGATGATGTGCGTAAAAATTTGGAATCTCTCGAATATGCATGGGATAATTATCAGGTTTATCTAAAGGATGAGATTGATTTTGTAGATGAGGAAATGCTCAGTGTACCGCTGCAGGCACAGATGGCGCGGCGGAGGAAGCGATGAAAGGCGGATATGGCAGAGATTGTGATTATAGGTGGTGGTGCGGCGGGAATGATGGCTGCGATTGCTGCTTCTGATGTCGGACACAATGTTATATTGATTGAAAAAAATGAGAAATTAGGGAAGAAATTATTTATTACAGGCAAAGGTAGGTGCAATGTGACAAATGCCTGTGAAACGGTGGATTTTTTTTCAAATGTGTTGGAACATGCTAAATTTTTGTACAGTGCAGTGTATGGGTTTGACCATAATGCTGTGATGGATTTTTTTGAGCACGCAGGCTGTCCGCTCAAGGTGGAACGGGGACAGCGCGTATTTCCAAAGTCAGATCATAGTTCGGATATTATCAAGGCACTTGAGATGATTTTGAGAGAAAAAGGAGTAGAAATACTTTTAAACACAGAAGTGAAAAAGATAATAACCGAACCACTTGAAATAGAGAAGGAAATAAAGAACAAGCATTTTTGTGCGAAGGTCTCTCGGATTGTGTTTTTTGATAAAGTGGCGAAAAAAAAGTCTGAGATACTTGCTGATAAACTGATTATAGCAACTGGAGGGTGTTCTTATGTGCTTACAGGTTCGACAGGAGATGGATATCAGTTTGCAAAAGAATGTGGTCATAGTATTGTTTCCACAATGCCGGCCTTAGTGCCATTTGTGATAGAAGAGATGTGGTGTCATCAATTACAAGGATTATCCTTAAAGAATGTTCAGGCTGTTGTGGAGGCAGATGGAAAACAGATTTATTCTGGTTTTGGAGAGTTGCTTTTTACACATTATGGGGTCAGTGGACCATTGATTTTGAGCGCAAGCAGTTATTATGTTCACAAGATATGTAAGGATAAGGAATACTATCCAAAGGCAAAGCTTTTTATTGATTTGAAGCCTGCGCTTACAAAAGAACAGTTGGATAAGCGGATTTTAAGAGAATTTGACGAGAATAAAAATAAACAGTTTAAAAATGTGATAAACAGTCTATTTCCAGCAAAACTAACGCCAATTATGCCAGTTTTAGCTGGTATCGATCCAGATAAGAGGGTCAATGAGATTACCAAGGAAGAACGACAGCATTTTGTGCAGACAATTAAGCATATGGAACTTACCATTACAGGACTGCGGGATTATAATGAGGCAGTGATTACAAAGGGCGGAGTGGCAACAAAGGAAGTTTCACCTTCCACGATGGAGTCGAAACTTGTGCAGGGACTCTATTTTGCAGGGGAAGTGCTTGACCTTGATGCGCTCACAGGTGGTTTTAATCTTCAGATTGCGTGGTCTACTGGATTTTTGGCAGGCAAAAGTGCTGCTTCTAATGCATAAAAGGAATCGTTACATATTTTATGAAGGATAGGAGAAACTAATAAAATGAGTTATAGTATTGCAATTGACGGACCTGCAGGGGCAGGAAAAAGTACTATCGCAAAGTTGATCGCAAAAAGAAAAGGCTTTATTTATGTTGATACAGGTGCAATGTATCGCGCAATAGCATTGTATTTTATTGAGCAGGGAATTGACGCGGATGAGCAGGATAAAATAAGTGAGGCAGTTGCAAATGCAAATGTGACAATCACCTATGAAAATGAGGAGCAGATTGTATGGCTCAACGGCAAAAACGTAAATGGGTTGATTCGCACAGAGGAGGTTGGAAAGATGGCTTCCTTGAGCAGCACGAACAAGGAGGTCAGACAAAAATTGGTGGAGCTGCAGCAGGCTCTCGCAAAGAAGGAAAATGTTGTTATGGATGGCAGAGATATTGGAACGTGCGTTCTCCCTGACGCCAACGTGAAAGTTTATCTGACTGCGGATAGTTATATAAGGGCACTGCGGCGCTATGAGGAATTGAAAGCAAAAGGACAGGAATGCGAACTGGATGTGATTGAAAAGGATATTATCGCCCGGGATTATCAGGATATGCATCGGGAACTTTCTCCTTTAAGACAAGCCGAGGATGCAGTTTTTCTTGACTCGTCTGATATGAGTATTGAACAGGTTGCAGATGCCATAATTAATTTGTGCGATAAAGGGGCCAAGTGATGGAAGTAGTGGTTGCGAAATCCGCAGGATTTTGTTTTGGTGTCAAAAGAGCAGTTGACGCAGTATATGAACAGTTAGAGACAGGGAAGACAATCTATACATACGGTCCAATCGTCCACAATGAGGAAGTGGTGAAAGCTTTGGAAGAACAGGGGGTAAGGGTGATTGAGAATGAAGAAGAGCTTCGCCGTATGGAACAGAAAAGTCTTTGCCCGGAGAAAAGTACAGTTATTGTACGTGCACATGGCATTCCGCAGACTACGTATAAACTGATAAAGGAAAAAGGATTGGAATGTATCGATGCGACTTGCCCTTTTGTCGGTCATATTCATCGGCTTATCAACGGGGAATCTGCAAAGGGACGACATATTATCATTATTGGGAATGAGCAGCATCCTGAGGTGATAGGTATAAAGGGGTGGGCGGCTGGACCTGTAACTGTGATTGAAACGAGAGAACAGGCAGAGAATTTTCAGGCAAAAAAAGACGAAAAATTATATATTGTGTCCCAAACGACATTTAACTACAAGAAATTTAAAGATTTAGTTGAAATTTTTTGGAAAAAAGGTTATGATATAATTGTTGCGAATACGATATGCAATGCAACAGAGGAACGTCAGAAGGAAGCCGTTGAATTGGCAGCCAGAGCTGACGTTATGATTGTGATAGGTGGTACTCACAGTTCCAACACACGGAAGCTATATGAATTATGCCAAAGTGAATGTGAGAATACTTACTATATACAAACACTGGACGACCTGCAATTAGATTTACCTAATTCTGTAGAACTGGTGGGCATCACAGCAGGGGCTTCTACCCCAAACAAAATAATTGAGGAGGTTCAAAATTATGTCAGAATTAACTTTTGAACAAATGTTAGAAGAATCATTAAAAACTATTCATACAGGAGAGGTAATTGAAGGTACAGTCATCGATGTCAAGCCCGATGAAGCAATCCTTAACATCGGTTACAAGTCAGATGGTATTCTTACACGTTACGAGTACACCAATGAGCCGAACGTTGACCTTACAACAACCCTGAATCCTGGTGATAAGATGGAGGTTAAGGTTCTCAAAGTAAATGACGGTGAGGGACAGGTTCTCTTGACCTACAAGCGACTTGCTGCTGACAGAGGCAATAAGCGGATTGAAGAGGCGTACAATAACAAGGAAGTATTGACGGCGAAGGTTTCACAGGTGTTGGACGGTGGCTTGAGTGTAGTGGTAGATGAGGTGCGAATTTTTATTCCTGCAAGTCTTGTGTCAGATGTGTATGAAAAAGATCTGAACAAATATGCTGGACAGGACATAGAATTTGTTATTAGTGAATATAATCCTAAGAGAAGAAGATATATTGGTGATCGCAAGCAGCTAATCGTTGCCAAGAAAGCTGAAATGCAGAAAGAGCTATTCGCAAAGATCAGCGTGGGTGATGTGATTGAAGGCACGGTTAAAAATGTCACAGATTTTGGTGCTTTTATTGACCTTGGTGGAGTGGATGGCCTGCTGCATATCTCTGAGATGTCATGGGGACGTGTTGAGAATCCCAAGAAGGTATTTAAAGTTGGCGAGACATTAAAAGTTTTAATAAAGGATATTGATGGAACGAAGGTTGCACTTTCATTGAAGTTTGATGATTCCAATCCATGGAAGAATGCATCGACAAAGTATGCTGTTGGCAATGAAGTGACAGGCAAAGTTGCAAGAATGACTGATTTTGGTGCATTTGTGGAACTTGAGCCAGGGATTGATGCATTGCTGCATGTTTCTCAGATTGCAAAGGAGCATATCGAGAAGCCTTCAGATGTTCTGTCAGTAGGACAGGAAGTAACAGCCAAGGTTGTTGACTTTAATGAGGAAGGTAAGAAGATTAGCCTTAGCATCAAGGCGTTAATGATACCAGAAGTAGCAAAGGAGACAGCACCTGTAGCGGCAGAAGAAGATGATTCTGACGTTGTATCTGTAGATATCGATGCAGTGATCGCAAAGCAGGAAGCAGAGGATGCGGAATAATAATAGGAGTAAATAGAGATATGATATCGGAGTTTTGACTCTGATATCATATTCGTTTATAAAAAAGAACATTATGATTGAATTTTTGTTAATAGAAACTTGTGCAGACAGGCATTGTGATCGGTCAGCTGCATAAGTTATTTTTAAACAGTTCTTTAGAAATTGTGAAGAAATAGACAAGTCAAGGCACATAGGTTATTTATTCATAGTTTGTTAGAGTGTGTAGGGGCAAATTAAGTAGAGAAAGGGGAGTACTCATGGTATATGATTATGAATATTTCAAAAAAGAGGTTTTTATACTGACCAAAATTGACTTAAATGCATACAAAGAAAAACAGATGAAGCGTCGTATTGATACTCTGATCGCAAAACATAAAGTGACAGGTTATGATAAGTTTGTTGCAAAGCTGCGGGATGACAAGGTAGTTTTTGATGATTTTGTGAACTATTTAACAATTAATGTATCGGAGTTTTATAGAAATCCTGAGCAATGGAGACTGATGGATAAAGAAATCATTCCAGAGTTGATTGGAAGATTTGGTAAAAATCTAAAAATTTGGAGTGCGGCGTGCTCTACAGGTGACGAGCCATACTCCCTTGTAATGGCATTTTCCAAACATATTCCGCTCAATCAGATTAATATTATTGCTACAGATATTGATAAGCAGGTGATAGAGAAAGCGAAAGTGGGTTTGTATAATGAGAAAAGCATTGCAGCGGTTCCAGATGAGTTTAAAAAGAAATATTTTACAAAAGTAGGACCTTCTTATCAGATTTCTAATGATATTAAATCAAGAGTACAGTTCAAACAGCATAATCTGTTAAAGGATACCTATCCTGATAGATGTGATTTAATTGTGTGTCGTAATGTATTGATTTATTTTACAGAGGAAGCAAAGGATGAGGTATTTCGTAAGTTTAACACTTCACTGAAACCAGAGGGAATTTTATTTATTGGAAGCACAGAACAGATTATGAATTATAAGGAAATTAATTACGATAGGAAAAATTCATTTTTTTATATCAAAAATAAATAGTCTAGAATAAAACCGATTAATCTAAAATTAGTCGGTTTTATTCATAAGCGATCTACGTTTTGTGAAAAGTTGTTTGTATTTTAAATGTTTACATCAGTTCGTAAAAGTGCTTAGATTTTAAAATTGTGTTCTAAGCATTCTGGTGATATGTCAAGAACTTTTTGAAAAAGATTTTGATATGTTTTTGGAAAAAAGGGTAACCTTAACAGACCTTCGGTAGGATTTTTTGAAAACCGAATGTCAGTTTGGCTCAGCGTTTAATTCGGAGTCCAGCTTTTCGCCAGTGTACAGTTGGTTTTTGACCAGCAATCCAAAAACGAGTCGTACAAATTTACGAGATGTAAGTGTGAGTGCTCTCTTGTGCTGATGCTTTGAAACCTCAGCATATTTTTTTGCATAGTAATCCGCGTATTCAGGCACATACCTCCTGACACTGTTAGCGGCTTCTCCCAGATAATAGCACAGATAGGGATTTCCGGCTTTTGAAACAGCGTTGTCTTCGGAAGTAAAATCGCCGGAATCGTTTTTAAGCCAGTGCAGGTCTGCATACTTGGCAAAGGCATCGGATGAGTGGAATGCAGTTATGCCGCCTATTTCGGACAGAATCCCGGAGACCCATACTGGCTCGATGCCGGGAATGGACTTCAGGATAAGGAACACATTAGGGTTCATCCCATTGATGCACTTTTCAATTGCCTGCTCTATCAGTTTTATTTCCTTTTGATAGACCTGGATGCAGTTGAATGAACTTGCAAGCGAGACATTCAGCGGTTCATACATGCATTTATCCAAACGATATGAGTCTCTTGCGGCTTTCTGCAGAAGCTCGGATGTCCTGGATATGTCAGGGATACGGTTTCTGCTTTTTTCAACAAGGAATGCCAGGAGTTCTTCCTCTGAAAGGTCGATGATTTCCTGGGATGACAAAAACTCCGTCAGTACGGCGGAAGACGTAGCGCCATAAATGTTACCGAATGGTCTGTCATCACCATCGAGAAGCTGCAGTTCACTGAATTTCAGATACAGGTTTGGGACCATGTAAGTCTTCTCCCTGGCAATGCATTCCGAAAGATGCATGCGGTGTATGGTAAGGCGCTTGAGGGCAATGAACTGGCTTCCGCGCCAGGGTTCGAGCTTCTTTGTTCTGCCTGCCCTGGCGAAGTCGGCAATGAGGAAAGCATCCGTAGGATCCGTTTTTTTTCATTCCTATATAGGACTTGCGGTAATTGGCTGTGGTCTTTGGGGTGACAACGAACACATAGGGCTTGTACGGCATAAGCATTTCGCAGGTGGAAAGAAAATTTGCGATATGGACGTTGTAAACAGATGTAGACTCCAGGCAGACGATGACCGTATCAAGGTTTTTATGGTTCTGCATGCAGTCAGGGATCATGCCAGCAAGTTCATCAGCACTAGGCTGGTTATTGCCAAATGATGACGAGATGTATTTGTTTTCTTCAAAATCCATGGCATAGACCGCATTGGATTTTGAAAATAAGGCTACCG
>DEPD01000097.1:0-18893 GCA_002358575.1 Lachnospiraceae bacterium UBA3401
GTGCGGGTGTGAAAAGTAACACCATGCACAATTAATCCTATAGGACAGACGCCCATTATAAAATAAGTCGCCAGCAAAGACCGAATATCATTGGTGAAAATGTACATTCTGGCGGCTTATGAATGGCATGGCTGAATAGTAACATTTTTCCTACTCAAATCCAACCACAATATTATTCCAACGCATTTTTATACTTCACACGGTAGATGCGATACAGCGATTCATAGATGCGTTCTTTGGTGATAGTTCCATCTGATACCGCCTGCAAAACTCCTTTGTATGCCTCTTGATACTCTGCAGGTTCCAAAAGCAAATCTGCCCCTGCCTGAATCGCGGCAACTGCCGCTTCCGCAGAACTATAATTGTCAACTACAGCGCTGTCGCTGAGCGAATCTGTTATCACCACCCCATCAAATCCCAACGTTTTTCTCAATATATCCTGAATTACAACCGATGACAAAGAAGAGGGTGTGTTGTCTCCCGTAATACTGTTAGCCTTAACATGCGAAACCATAATGCAGTCCACACCGCTTTTTATTGCCGCATCATACACAATAAGCTCACCGTTTTTTAATTCTTCCAACGACTTCGTTTCGGCTGTTTTGCCTGGAAATTTCAACAAAACCGCACTGATTTCCGCGGATTGTATCGCCTGAACCGATGCGCTGACCAACAATGCTGCAACTGACGCATCAGTGCCAAATGCATTTTCTTCTGAGGAAATTTCTGTCACTGGTGCCAAGTCCATATTGATGCCATAGGAAGCCAGCTTAGCTGAAATGCTTCCATATGCCTGAACAACGCTGTCTGCATCTGTAAGTTTTGCAGCCTTTGGCGTTTCTTCTAAGCCAAAAGCAGATGACCCACATTCCGCCTGCACAACTGTAAAGAGCGGATACTTTGAAAAACCCCTCGTCTTGGTGAGCATCTGCGTAAACTGATCCTGTGATTTAAAGTTTTTTGCCGCATAAATAATCCCGCCAACAGGATTCTCAGTAATAGCTTTCTGTGTTCCCTCTCCCGCCTGTATTGCTGTCTCAACACCAGTAATCGACTCCGGTGACACAATAAACATTCCTGCAACCATTTCCTCTGTGGTCATTTCTCCCAGCAAAGACTCAACAAGCTGCTTCAGTTGATCCTCAGCCACCGACGTCGTGTAACCTTCCTCATATTGAACCTCGCCGCCTTGTGTTTCTGTATCATCTATTTCATCGTCTGAATCTTGGAACGCACTCGATTCCGCTTCCTCAATAACTCGGTTTACCTTGTCATTGTATTTGTTTACATAATCGATGATATACCGAACACCAAAATATCCTGCGATTAATACCAGCACAATCAAAATGAGCAGTGTCAGATACGCCAATATTTGATTTCGCACACGCCTGCGTCTTCGTTTCTCCCTGTTTGTCTTTTCCTCTCTCATATAGTTTCGATAATCAGGTCAAAGGATACTTGTCGGTAAGCGACTGTACAATATCCCTTGCGCCTGCAATACCATTCTCCTGATTTTTTATCACCATAGAGATCGCCTCCGCAATCTGCTCCATATCTTCTTCCTTCATGCCGCGGCTTGTCACTGCCGGCGTTCCAAGCCGAATACCACTTGTGACAAACGGAGACTTTGGATCGTTTGGAATTGTGTTCTTGTTACAAGTAATATACGCCTCATCCATAAGCTTCTCGACAGCTTTTCCTGTGAGGTCATATGTTGTGAGGTCCACAAGCATCAAATGATTGTCTGTGCCGCCTGAGACAATTCGAATGTCCCTGCCAATCAACCCTTTGCAGAGCGCCTGCGCATTCTTGACAATCTGCTGCTGATATTCCTTGAACGAATCCTGCAATGCCTCCTGGAAACACACTGCCTTCGCTGCAATCACATGCATCAGCGGTCCTCCCTGAATCCCTGGGAAAATTGCCTTGTTGAAATTATATTTTTCTGCTGCTTCCTTGTTGGCAAGAATAAGACCACCACGAGGACCTCTCAAAGTCTTATGGGTCGTTGTTGTCACCACATCTGCATATGGAATAGGACTCGGATGCAGTCCTGCTGCCACCAGACCAGCGATATGTGCCATATCCACCATAAGCACAGCGCCAACCTCGTCACAAACTTCACGAAAACGCTTGAAATCAATGGTTCTAGCATATGCACTCGCACCTGCAATAATCATCTTAGGCTTGCATTCCAATGCGAGTTCCCTCATTTTATCATAGTCAAGAAATCCATTGTCATCCACGCCATAAGGAACCACGTGAAAATATTTACCGGACATATTCACCGGAGAACCATGTGTAAGATGTCCGCCATGATCCAGATTCATACCCATAATGGTATCTCCTGGCTGCAAAACTGCAAACTGCACTGCCATATTTGCCTGTGCGCCAGAATGTGGCTGAACATTCGCATAATCGCATCCAAACAATTGTTTAGCACGTTCTATCGCAAGGTTTTCCACAACATCTACACATTCACATCCGCCATAATATCTTTTTTCTGGGTATCCCTCTGCATACTTATTGGTCAATGGACTACCCATCGCTGCCATAACCGCCTTACTAACCCAGTTCTCGGAAGCAATCAGCTCAATATGGCTGTTCTGCCGCTCCTGTTCTGCCACAATGGCATCTGCAATCTGGGAGTCTACTTTTCTTACTTCATCAAGTGAATACATGAATCTCTCCTCCGTATAAAAAATTTAATCTATTTTATATAGTAAACGATAAATACTTTTAGTGTTTACTATAAGTTCCTATGACTGTAAAGACTCTGTATAGAGTATAACCGTTTTTTGACAATTTTACAAGAGTTAGGAACGATTAATAAATTACTCACGACAATAACAAGTCGGATATAGACATTTACACGGCGTCATTGTCACAAGTAAAATTATTTCTTTACAGTTCCTTAATTAAAGTGAAAAATTCTTTGGCAAAGCTTATACCCATCCACTGAAATCTTCCTGCCCAATTTTCCTGGAAGATTCATTGCGTTGCCAAGAAGCCCCATGCGGAGCCGCACCCACAACAGCTTGTCCTCTGTCTTAATATATTCCCAAAGTTCCTTTTTCTTTTCCAGATTTTCTTCCAATTCTGAGCGAATTAAAAGCACAGAAGACACAGTTGTGATAATGTCAAGATAACTGACCATATACTTTCTAACCTTGCCATTGGTCAAGATATGCTGTTTCTCCGCAACATAATAGTCTACCAGCAGCTTGTTTACCTTGATTTGCTGATCGATTCTGCGAATCATAACCTGCTCATTGACAGACTGATCAGCTCTTCCAATAAAATAACGATAGAAATTAACATCCATATAATACATCGTTTTTACATATGGAAGCGGATGAAACACAAAAATATTGTCCACATAAAACGTATTCTCTGGCAGTTTTAATCCGCAATCCCGCAACAGATTGGTCCTGTAAATAACCGAGTGCATTAAAATATATTGTCCTACCCTAAAATGACGCACGTCCTTCCACGTAAAAATTTCATCCTGCGGCAGCGCATGATGATACTTCATAACCTTCTTGCGCTTTTCCCCTTCTTTTTCATAGACAAAATTACTAATAAGCATGTCAATAGACTTCCCACTTTTTAACAGTTCTTTCAGCTTGTCCAAGATCTGAATATAGGCGCTCTGACTCACCCAGTCATCGCTGTCCACCACTTTAAAATACAGTCCTCTCGCCTGCTCAATTCCTACATTTACAGCAGAACCATGCCCACCGTTCTCCTTGTTTACCACCTTTATTATTGCCGGAAAACGCTCTCGATACTCCTCTGCGATATCCATCGTATTGTCGCTAGAACCATCATTTACAATAATAATCTCCACGTCTTCTCCGCCTGGAAGCAGAGAATCGATACACTTTCGCATATATGCTGCCGAATTATAGCAAGGTATCGCTATCGATAATAATTTCATAATTTACTCCTATCTCCAATCATTTACCGAAGTCGGTTACACTCAAAACGCTCCATTGTCATAAGACAGTTTTTAATCTCATTATAACGCATCTCAATATCGCCCTCTTTTACCTCTGTGTCAAGACTAACCGCCATTGTATCAATCATAGCATCTGTGATTCTTGGATGAAGTGCACTCAATATTTGCAGCTTTTTCTCATAGGTATCCGCATCCAAAAATTCCACAAGTCCTTGATCCAAAGTAAACTCTTCTTCAGATAGCTGAACATTTCCGCTAATGCTTTCTGCTTCTACCAAAGTCGTCTTCTGCTCCTCTGGTGCCGGTACAGATTGTGTTTTGCCTCTATTTAGCACTCTTGTAAGCGTCTCTGAAGAGGTCTCCTTCTGGGTCCCTGCATTCTCCTCTCCCCGAGTATCAATTTTCTCAAAACGGTAAATTTGTGTCTCATTCGGATATTTTCTGGCGTCTATTTTGCTCATAAACATCTCAAGCGGGCGCACATAGACCTCATAAGGTGCATAGAGCTGTTGATAGACCACCATCTTCATGCCATTCTCTGAATGGCGTGCCAGCGTGATAATCTGATAGATATTTCCTTTGAAATGTCTATAAATTTCCTGTGGTCTGGGATTTGGCCTCATACTGCAATCATACCTTTCTTCTTTACAATTTGTTTCTACAAGTCCTTAAGAACTGTTTCTTTATTATAATAAACTATTTTCCCTGATTTGTCATTTATTATCAAAAAATATCTCTTAAGATTCGTACAGTTCAGCCTATGACTTCCTGTTACCAGTATCAAACCATGCATAATCACTTCGTGATAGCTTGATGGGGCTCAACCATGTTCAAGGTAATAAATATACACACAATACAGGGCAACTACCCCATTACTATCACTCTATTTTTCCTATATAAATAAAAAGTATAGAAAATTTTTATAATTTCTTTTTTATTCTCAAAAAAATATATTTTTGCAATAAATATAACTTTTATGTCTATTGTGTGTTGTTGTTATTTTCCCGAGGTTTACCCCCTTGTCACAATATCTCTGATATAATATGATAAAAATAAGTGATGAGTTTTACTTATTTTTTACTTTATTACATAAATTGTAATTGTTTGAAATCAGAAAATTTGCCAACAAAGAGTAGTCACAGACAATTACAAAAAATAAAAAAGGAGACTTGGGCAATATGAAGGAGCGTTTTGAATTTGAAGGCACTTCCACCGGTGAATACCGTGAAGGTCTCTATGTAATGTATGATGGGAAAGAATATCCTGCTATGTATCTGGGCGTTGGGCGTTTTGTACTCTATTCAGATACAGCAGACGAGAATTTCACATTTCCAACGCAGGACGGCAGATATCTGTTACATACAGACCTGCGCGATGAAAATCTCACACGTGCATGTTCGATTCGTATGGTTGGTATCATGAATCACTCCTATGAAAGTGTCATGATACGTAATATTCTGAAAGAGGGGGTAATTGTTTCCACGTACAATCCTCGACTTGGTTTTGAACTAGGTTTAAAACCAATAAAAAATTTTGGATTTACAGGTCTTATTGACAGAAAACTTTTGATTGGTATCTATGAGGAACGCGATTACCTCTGGAACCCTAAACTTGCCATCTGTTGCACACTCTGTCAAGTAACAGGAACCAAAGACAAAGATTCATGGTTTGTCGAAAATGATCGTATGACTCAATTTTATATGCAACAATCTAAAACCGAGTAGGCATTTCTATCCTACTCGGTTTTTCTTTCTAATTCTCTATAAAATTATATTTTATCCAATTTTTACAAAGTTCAATCCATTGTGCACACTGCGGCTCAATCTCCGTGCCATTTGGCATGGATGTCTCCGCCGTCGCAAGAGAGCATCCGTGACCGCCATGCGGAAATACATGGTACTCAAAATTCACGCCTGCCTTTCTGAGTGCTGCGGCAAACATTAGTGAATTTTCCAACGGCACTGCACCATCTTCAAATGTATGCCACATAAATACAGGTGGAACTTTATCTGTCACCTGATTTTCAAGACTTAATTCCTGTTCTAGCACCACATCTGCCTTCATTCCCATCAAATTCACAAAACTTCCTCTGTGTGCGAACGCGCCAGACGTAATCACTGGATATGCAAGAATCATTCCATTTGGCTGATAGCACTCTTTTTCCATCTGCATTTCCTGTGCAAACCACGCTTTATCCCAAAAGCAACCCAGACTCGCAGCAAGATGTCCCCCTGCCGAGAAACCAGCCACAATAATCTTGTCCTTATCAATTGCATACTGGTCCGCATGTTCTCTAATATAAGCCACAGACCATGCCAGCTCCTTTAATTCCTGGGGATGTTCCACACCATGCTTAGAGATATCATACCAGAGCACCGCCGCATGACAACCTGCTGTCAGAAAATGAAATGCAACTGGCTCTCCCTCGCGGACAGACACATGCTCATAACCGCCTCCCGGACAAATCAAAATCAAGGGACGTTTCCGCTCTCCATAAGTACCTGGATAATCCGCTTGCAAGTAAAGGGATAATGTCGCCTGCACGACATGATCGACCTCCACCGGAATGTTCTCAAATTTCATAATCAATCCCTTTCTTTGCTGTCCAAATTTTACTGAAATGCTACTGGACGACCTGTCTGCGCTATCGCAATATATGTCTTTCCTTCATTGAGCTGAATCTCATTCCCAAAATCATCATAGTATACGGTCGGTGTATAATCTCCAGCCTTCTGCCATGTAACATGAATGCATTTTCCCTTGGTGAAATAATAGCCATCTTCTGTATTGTCAATATTCTGGAAATAGAGATATCCTTTGTCATCAAGTTTGCACCACTTTGTATTCTGAACAATCACATTTGCAAACTTAAGCTGTTGTCCATTTAAACCATCTGTCTGTGGCTTTCCATGAATATTCTTATAATACATGCCATCCGCGGGATTGTATGTAAACGCACTCTTTGTATAAGGAAAAATTAGAGAAAGGTCAATTGCGTTTGCTGTCGCAGCCGCTGCACCATACTGATCTAGTGTATTTCCACCCTCTGCAAAGGTAAAATGCTTTGGATTGTAGAATCCCTCTCTGATATTAACAGAATATCCAAGTCCTGCACATGCATTGATAATATTAGGTGCGCTGGTATATGCATTGTGCGGTGCCTTTCTGTCAGAAGTTCTAAAAAACGCTCCAGCTCCAGGAGCACCGCCGCCAGTACCATACTGATTGGTCCCTGAAATATTATTGATATCTGGTGCTGTAATTCGGTCTTGCATATAAAATACACCACCAAAATGAATGATAATTGGGTCCCACTCTGTCGCTTCTGGAAGATAATATGCACGGCAGCTTCTCACATTTCCAATCTTGGAAAGTCCTGTCCAATTACTAATTACAGCCATCTGCCGAGAAATTTCCCCTTCCTCCATAATTTCATACAGAATATCAGCATTGCTGATACCATAGGAAGGCTGTGCCACTTTATCCGTCGGCATCATCACAGCGATTGGTCTGACAACGGACTGCTCAGCCGGTATCCACTCATTTGTGTATACACTTCTCACATATCCCGGCAGCGCCTCATCTGCCTTTACCTGCGATGCAGGCATCACACCATTCGCTGACATTCCAGCTAATGTCACGACAGCCAGCATTACAGCAGCTGCCTTTTTCAGTATTCCTTTTTTTGATTTCATGTTCCATTTCATCATTTTTCTTCTTTCCTTTCTTTTTATTTCATTTTAGTAAAGTTTTTGCCTTTGCCTGAACTTTTGTTGGACTGACATCATGCTCTTCTTTAAACTGACTGATGACACTGATAAATTCCTGTCCGAACTTATCACACTTTGCCTGTCCCACTCCCTGAATCTCAAGCAGTTCTGCACGTGAAACAGGCAAATACATACTCATCTCTTTTAGTGATTTGTCTGTAAAAACAACATACGCAGGAACCTGTAATTCTTTTGCAAGACGATTGCGTAGAAATCTAAGCTGTTCATACAATTCTGGATTGTCATAAGCTGTCCTTTTTTTGCCACTAGTTGCCGCAAGAATCCTCCCGCCGTCCGTCACATTGGAACTGCGTGCAGATTGCGCGTTTCCTGTCTGCATTTTTCCAATACAGTTTCCGCAACTTCCACAATACTGATCTGCCTTCTCCCCAAAATAATTGAGCATATACTTGCGATAACAAAATTTTGTATGACAGTAAAATACCATCTTTTTGAGTCGCTCTCGGTCCTTCTCTATAACAGAAGCCAACGTTTCCTCATCCAATTCTTCATTCTCGCGATTGTTCTCTATAAAAAACTGATTGATATGTACATCTTGTGAACTATACAATAAATAACAGTCCGCCTTCTCCCCATCACGCCCTGCGCGTCCTGCCTCCTGATAATAGCTCTCCATATTTTTAGGCATATTATAGTGTATGACAAACCGAACATCTGGTTTGTCAATTCCCATGCCAAACGCATTTGTAGCCACCATAATCTGTGTTCGGTCCGAGGTAAACTCATCCTGGCTTCTGCGGCGGTCATCATCCTGCATTCCTGCATGGTATCTGGACACTTCCAAACCACGCTCAGATAACATTTCATACACCTCTTCCACCAATTTTCTAGTAATGCAGTAAACAATGCCACTCTCGCCATAATGCGTGCGGAGAATTCGCATTAGCGCCGCCTTTTTATCCTTTGCTTGGAGCACAAAAAAGCTTAAATTCTTCCTGTCAAACCCTGTTGTGATTACCTTGGGATTTGACAACTGCAATAGACGCACAACATCTTGTTGGACTTCTCTGGTCGCTGTCGCAGTGAAAGCACCCACAATCGGACGCTTTGGCAGCCTCCTAAGAAATTCCTCAATCTTGAGATACCCTGGTCTAAAATCCTGCCCCCACTGCGACACACAATGCGCCTCATCCACGCTGACAAACGAAAGGTTTGCATGAACGATAAACTCAAGAAAAGATTCCGTTAGAAGCCGTTCTGGCGCCACATAAATAATCTTGTACTTTCCTTTTCGCGCATAATCAAGTGCCTTGAAATACTGTCCCTGTGTGAGAGAACTATTGAGATACGCCGCGTAAATGCCTGCTTGGTTTAACGCTGCAACCTGATCTTTCATCAGACTAATCAGTGGGGAAATCACCAGTGTAATACCGTCAAACATCAGTGCAGGCACTTGATAACAAATGGACTTGCCAGCACCTGTTGGCATAATGCCAAACACATCATTTCCCTCCAAAATACTATCGATAAGTTCCTCCTGTCCATCCCGAAAAAAGCTGTATCCAAAATAGTTCTGTAAAACTTCGTATTTACTCTGCCCGTTCATATTTAATGTTCTCTTTTTTCTGATATAATTGTATCGCTCTCTGCACGCGCTGTCGGACAATATTCTCCTGAAACGGTTTCTGTATGTAATCGACAACAACATCATAGGCGCTTACCTTGTGAATATTGCTTTCATTCATATTAGAACTGATTAATATCACAGGCACATTATAGAGCGATGTCTCTTTCATGTACTTAAGCACCGCAAATCCATCGCACACAGGCATCACAATATCCAAGAGAACTGCCGCCACTTCATCCCGACTCTCTCCTAGAAATTCAATTGCTGCTTTGCCGTCCTGACACTCTGCAATATCATATTCCTCCTCAAAAATACCCCTTAAAACATATCTGTTGATGGCTTTATCTTCCACGATCAACATTTTCTTTTTCTGATTCTTTTCATGAACTTTCTTTCTTCTACTCATCTACAACTCACATCCCTCGAATGTCCATTAATCATAATGTATATTATTTTACTGAATATTTATTGTTCTTCTTTACCGCTTTTCTAATTTTTGCCTTGAGCCGTTGAAGCGCATTGTCCGTTGACTTCTCGTCTCTTGACAGCACCTTTGCTATCTGAGAATAGCTCATTCCTGTCATATACAAATCAAGCACCTGCTTTTCAAAGGCACTGAGCTCCCGCTCAATGATTGCCTCTATATCTGCCACATTTTCTCGGTCTATCATAAGCTGCTCTGGGTTTGTCTCTACTGCGGATGCAATCACATTGACCAGTTCTGTGCTGTTTCCGTCACCTTCCGCCTCTGACATATTCGCATAGAGCGAAATATAGGTGTTGAGCGGCGCATGTTTTTCCCTGCGCGATGCCTGTACTGCATTGTACATCTGACGAGAGATACACAAATCTGCAAAAGTATAAAAGCTAGCATCTCTCCCTGCATCATAATCTCGCACCGCCTTAAAAAGACCAATCATTCCCTCTTGTATCAAATCGTCATTATCTGCGCCAAGTATGTACATGGATTTCGCTTTTTTTCGCACCAGATATTTATACTTATCCATAATATAATCCGTTATCTGGTTTTCGCCGTCGCGCAGCCTATCGATTAGTTCCTCATCCTTCAGCGTCTCATACATGCCAGACATATTTGTCTATCCTTTCTATCATTGCATCCGCTGCCGAACAATCTCGTAGGCAAGCACACCCGCCGCAACAGATGCATTCAGAGAATCGATCTCTCCCTTCATTGGAATCGATGCTATAAAATCACATTTTTCGCGGACAAGCCTGCCAACACCTTCCCCTTCACTTCCGATTACAAGGCCAATCGGACCTGTCAGGTCTAGTTGATACATTGTTGTGCCATTCATATCAGCACATACAAACCATAATCCCTCTTTTTTTAGTTCTTCTATTGTCTTACCCAAATTGGTAACTTTGGCTACTGGCGTGTAGTTCAACGCGCCCGCAGAAGTTCTGGCAACAGTTGCCGTAAGTCCTGCTGCCCGATTCTTTGGAATAATTACTCCATGCGCGCCTGCTAGATTGGCTGTGCGAATGATTGCTCCTAGATTGTGCGGGTCCTCAATATTGTCCAGCAGAATAATAAACGGAGGCTCATTTTTGCTGCGCGCTGCCGCTAAAATATCCGCTACCTCCGCGTATTCATAAGCCGCTGTATACGCAATCACTCCCTGATGTTTTCCTGTCTCACTAAGCTGATCAAGTCGCTCCTTCGCGACAAATTTTATCGTGGTATCCTGTTTTCTGGCTTCCCGCTTGATTGTCTGTATTGGTCCATCCTGTACGCCATCTTGCAGGAACAGCCTATCAATTGGTTTTCCTGCACGAAAGGCTTCTATCACAGCGTTTCTTCCTTCAATCACAAATTCCCTGTATCCCATATGGTCTCTCTACCAATATCCTTTCCTATCATTCTATCTGCACGGCGTTCATTGCCTGATGGACAATTTGCAGTATTCTCACAGTGTCATCCTTTAGGAAAAGATATCCGCAGAGCGCCTCAAATCCTGTAGCCTTTCGGTAATCTGCAAGACTGGCATTTTTTGCAGAAGAATGAATCTTCGTATTTTTTCCTCTGCGATAAATGTCCTGTTCTTCCTCGGTAAGACTTTCGTACACGGCATCAATCAACTGCGCTTGGGTTTGCGCACAGACAATCTTCGTTGTGTGCTTGTGCAGCGTATTTGCCGCCCGCTGTCCCTTCTCCACAATCAATGTCCTTACAATCATCTCAAACACTGCGTCGCCAATATAGGCCAGTGTTAGAGGCGAGTACGTTCTAATGTCGATCTCCTCGCCACCAAACGCTCTGTGTATCTGGGCGAGCAAACTTCCTTTTTCTAAGCCTTCTTCCATTTGACACCCTCGCGTGTATCCTCCAATACAATCCCTTTCTCCAACAGTTCGCTACGAATTGCATCCGCCTTTACAAAATCTTTTTCCTTTTTTGCCGCCTTGCGCTCTTCAATCTTTGCAAGAACATAACTCTCTAATGCTGCGTCAATAATATTGTCCGCCACTCTTGCCGCATGTGCAGTCGTAAGATTCAAGGAGAGAACTTCGTCAAAGCTTTCTGCCAGCGCATGTTTGGTTGCATCAGACATTTCATCTTTAAGCATATCATACAGAATCGTAACCGCCATAGAAGAATTAAGATCATCACAAAGCGCCGACTCAAATTTTTCCCTGTAGTAGTCAAACTTTTCCTTGTCAATTGTACCATTTTTGTCCAGCGTTCCAATTTTCTTAGTCAGTTTATCATAAGCAGCACTCATATTGTCAAGCACTTCATAAGAAAATTCAAGGGGTTTGCGATAGTGTGACTGCAAACAAAACAGACGATACACTATCGGATCATATCCTTTTGACTCCAACAGCGATACTGTTAGAAAATCGCCGTTGGACTTGCTCATCTTTCCCAACTTATCATTTAGATGATGTACATGAAACCAATAATTGCACCATTTATGGCCCAAATACGCTTCGCTCTGTGCAATCTCATTGGTGTGATGTGGAAAAATATTGTCCACACCGCCGCAGTGAATATCCATGTATTCACCAAGATGTTTCATGCTAATGCAAGAGCACTCAATATGCCATCCAGGATATCCTATTCCCCACGGACTATCCCACTTTAATTCCTGATCCTCAAATTTGGACTTTGTGAACCACAGCACAAAATCACTTCTATTTTTTTTGTTTGCATCCTCATCCACATCTTCGCGCACGCCAACCAACAGTTCTTTCTCGCTTTGTCCAGATAACACATAATACTCGTCAAGCTTGGAAGTATCAAAATAAATATTTCCGCCGCTCTCATAAGCATAACCCTTCTCAATCAAAATTTCAATCATGTGAATAAATTCTGCAATACAGTTTGTTGCTGGTTCCACCACATCTGGCTTCTTAATATTGAGCTTGTCACAGTCACTAAAAAATGCATTGGTATAAAATTCTGCAATCTCCATAACTGTCTTGTGCTCTCTCTTTGCCCCTTTGAGCATTTTATCCTCGCCAGTATCTGCATCGCTGGAAAGATGTCCCACATCTGTAATATTCATGACACGCTTGACATGATAGCCAATATAGCGCAGTGTCTTTTCCAGCAAATCTTCCATAATATAGCTTCTCAGATTACCAATATGCGCGAAATGATACACTGTCGGTCCACAGGTGTACATTGCAACTTTCCCTTCCTCGTTTGGAATGAACTGCTCCACCTTCCTGGTCAACGTATTATATAAGGACAATTTGTTCTCCATCTTCTCTCAAAACCTCCAAATATTATGTATCTCTGTGATCCTGTTCTTTTTCTTTCTTTTCTAGCTGCCTAATCTTCTGTTCAAGCTCCAGAATGCGGTTGGTTATTTCACTGTTTGCACGCTGCAAATTTCTGATATCCTCATTGACTGGATCGGGAAGATCGGTTTGATTCAAATCCTCACGCACAAGTTTCTGATTATTGCGCTTTACAACTCTACCCGGCACCCCCACCACTGTACAATTCGGCGGAACCTCTTCAATAACAACACTCCCTGCCCCTATTTTAGAATTTTCACCGACTTTAAAAGAACCGATAATTTTGGCTCCCGCGCTAATCATAACATTATCCCCGATTGTTGGGTGTCGCTTTCCATGCTCTTTTCCCGTACCGCCAAGCGTGACTCCCTGATAAAGTGTAACATTGTTGCCCACCACTGCTGTCTCACCGATTATCACACCATTTCCATGATCAATAAAAAAGTTTTCGCCAATCTCTGCCCCTGGGTGAATCTCTATCCCCGTCTTTCTGACCGCACGCTGCGATATCCATCGCGCCCAAAAATAATGTCCGCTCTGATATAATCGATGCGCCACTCGATAGTGAAGCATCACTTTAAAGCTCGGGTACAAAAAAACCTCCATATTGGAATGAATTGCAGGGTCGCGCTCTCTTATGACCTTTATCTCATTTTTCACACTTTTTATAAGTCCCATCCTGTGCCTCCATTGAGACTGTATCGCTTAGTTTAAATTATGTCAATACTTTAATTTGGCTTACTTCTATTCCAAATTAACTGCAGTGTTGAGCGCAATCTCCATCATCTGCGTAAAAGAATTTTGCCGCTCCTGCGCAGTTGTCTCCTCGCCTGTCACCAAACTATCTGATACTGTCAGGATTGCAAGTGCATTCTTTTTGCATCTTGCCGCATTCATGTACAAAGCAGCCGCCTCCATCTCAACACACAATACCCCCATCTTTTGCCAGCCTTCATTGGCAGCAGGGTTGTCATTGTAAAATACATCTGATGAGAGAATATTTCCCACATGATACCGCGCACCCATTTGTTCTGCCTGTGCAACGGCTTCTTTGAGGAGCACATAACTTGCAATCGGCGCAAAAGTACCGCCCAGTCCATACTGGCTTGCATAGTTGGAGTTAGTACACGCACCCATGCCCAGCACAATATCCCGCACCTTCACATTCTCCTGCATTGCCCCTGTCGAGCCGATACGCATAATATTATCCACATCAAAAAAATGAAATAGCTCATAAGAATAAATTCCTATTGTGGGCATTCCCATACCGCTTGCCATAACGCTTAATTTTACGCCTTTATAAGTTCCCGTATATCCCTGAATCCCCCTGATATTATTGACTAGAACAGCATTCTCCAGAAAATTTTCCGCGATAAACTTTGCTCGAAGCGGGTCGCCAGGCATCAGTACTGTCCGTCCAAAAGCATCCTTTTCGGCATTGATATGTGGTGTTGTAACAAGTGACATATGCATCCCTCCTAGTTGTATTGTATTTTATTAATACCTTTCATTCATCCAAACAGGACCTGACAGGTATATACTATCAAATTTTGCATTTTGTTTCAACTGAATATACTCAAAAATAAATGCAGTAAACTCACCGATTGTCGTTGTAACCTCTGGTCGCGCAGAAGCCCCCATGTCATTATTTTGCTGTTCCACTCGCTCCATACGGCTACCATTCTCATCAATATACCACAAAAATACGCCGTTATTATTCTCCAGCACAGGGTCTGTGAGCTTTATCGCGACTGTTATCTTTCCGTTTCCAGAAATATGCCGCATCATCTCCGGCAGATTTACAATGCGCGCCATCACAGCAGGCTTTTTATCCCCTTTCACACACAGAAAACGTTCTCGGTCCGCCTCATTTGCAAAAACCGCTTCTCTGATACAGGCATCTCCAGCAAATGCAAAATAACCTTTTATTTTTCCGTCTTCTACAATTTCAAACAGATTTCCCCCACCACTTTCCAGTTCTCTTTGAAAATGTTCAAAATACAGAGCACTTCTGATAATAAATAACCCGTAATGCTGGCATAGATTGGCATTCACAAAATGCGCCAGCGAGAGAACACTGCCTTGATCTGCCACATGCAAAAAACCCACAGAATCCGGCAGTGGAATCAGATCCCCCTCCACCGCCTGTTTTAAGACTTCTTGTGGTATCAATTCTGTATTTAACTCATACTGCGGTCTGTCATAGATATATCCAAAACCAAAATGCTCCCAGAACGCTTTATTGCCAGACTCTGTAAAACAGAATGGTATCTTTAATTGTCGCTGATACTCCAATGAACCTGATATCAATCTCTCCATAAAACCTTTGTGACAATATGGCATTTTAGTGGCAGCAACACTGATACGGTTTGTCCCGACGCGCTCGATATCTGCCATATTAAGCAGGCGCTTAGCTCCTTTTAATCGGGGATTTCTGCGCATTGCAGCGATACAGGGTATCAGTTGTAGCACCGATTGTATCTTATCCTCCTGCACTGCAAATACAATGTTCCCTTCTCCCTCGCAAAGTCCTGAAAATGCTTCCTCACACAAAAATTCTGCCGTCTGAATTGATGTTTCATCAAAGACAGCAATATCAAAAGCAGCCTCTATACTGCGCCTGCTCCTCTGCTCGTCTTGCCGTTCTCCTACTATCTGCTCCATTCTGATTCTTTCCTTTTACGCTTCTTTCAAGGCACTGCACCCTGGGCAGCCCTCACAGGAACGCGTACCCTCCGACTGCTCTTTTGTATTGTCGATAGCCTCCATTGTTGCCATCTCTCTAGGACTTGTAAGCATACAGATCGCCTGCGAAGAAATTCCAAATCCTTCACCAGTAAAACCAAGTCCCTCCTCTGTCGTCGCTTTCACATTGACCTGCTCAATACCGATTCCCAACGCACACGCAATATTTTCGCGCATCTGATCTATATAAGGACGCATTTTAGGAGCCTGTGCAATAATTGTCGCATCAATATTTTCTATAAAAAACATATTTTCATCCAGCAGTTGTCCCACCTTTTGCAGTAATAGTATACTCGAAATTCCCTTATAGGCTGGATCTGTGTCTGGAAAATGCCTTCCAATATCCCCAAGTGCAGCCGCCCCCAACAATGCATCTGCAATTGCATGTAACAGCACATCTGCATCAGAATGCCCAAGCAATCCTTTCTCATATGGTATTGTCACACCACCCATCACAAGAGGTCTGCCTTCCACAAGGCGGTGCACATCATATCCCATCCCAATTCTCATTCTAGTCTCCTTTTTAATTATTATAGCCTCTCGGAATCCTTTTATTTTGTTGGAATCACTAACTTATCAAATCCATCAAGAAGATCCAGCACAATATCAAAAAGCCTGTCACAATCGCCTGCTCTCACACCCTCTATATTGAGCGGCATCTGCGGATCGTGAAGCGACATGCGCAGCAACAGCCAGCCCTTCACTTCGTCTGTGTCAAACGTAATGCGGATTCCCTCATACGAGTTTGGCGCAATATGATATCCTTTCGCTTTTGCCCTCTTCTCAAAGGTATTCAAAGCATTCTTTCCATATGCCTTAAAATCCTCCCCTTGTATTTTGAATCGATACTCTCTCTCCTCAAAGCCTTTCTCCAAATGCTCAATAAAGGAGGCAAGCGCCTTGTTTTCCTTTGCTGCCTTTGCAAGTGCGATAAGAAGTTTCACCGCCATATATGCACCGTCATCAAGAAAATAATTTTCACTGAGCGCACCGTGTCCAGAAGTCTCTATGGCAAGTGGCGACACAATGCCTTCCTGATTCAAGCGAATCGACTCATTTATCACATTCTTATATCCTCTCATATACCTGTGATGTTTCATTCCTATGCCTTCTATAAAACGCGTCAACCTGTCACTGGTAACGGAATCTGTCACAATTGTTCCGCCAGGGTAATCCTCCGCAATAATCGCAGTCATCATTGCAATGATCGCATCTCGGTTCACCTCATCACCATTTGGAAGTACTGCGGACATTCTGTCAACATCTGTGTCAAAGATAATGCCCAGATCTGCTTTGTTAGAAAGTACCGCCTGTCGAATCGCCTCCATCGCCTGTTTGTTCTCTGGATTTGGAATATGATTTGGGAAATGTCCATCTGGCTCCAAAAACTGGCTTCCTGAGGTATCTGCACCCAGCGGATTTAACACTTTATCCACAAAAAATCCACCGGCGCCATTTCCTGTATCCACTACAATATGCAGTCCAGCAAGCGGTTTATCATAATCCGCAGCTTGAATGCTCTTTTTTATCTTCTCCTGCAAAAATTCACAATATACAGAAATGGAATCAACTTTTTCCACACTGGACAAATCCGCATCTGACACAGTAAGCCCCGAAGCTGTCTCAAGAATATTGGTAATATCGTCATGCTCCAATCCGCCATCTCTGTCAAAAAACTTGTAACCATTCCTGTTAAATGGAAGATGGCTCGCTGTAATCATAATTGCCCCGTCAAATGCAAACTGCTCAAATACAGTTGTCATAAACATAGAAGGGGTCGATACCAAACCACAATCATAGACTTTTGCACCTGTTGCTGCGATTCCTTTTGCCGCTGCGGCAAACAGGCTGTCCGCTGTAATTCTGGAATCGTGACCAATTCCAATTCGCAATTCCTCGGTTTTCTTTCCTTTCTTATCCGCAAGCCATCTGACAAAACCGCCTCCAATCAGATTTCCTGCATCCTCTGTCAGATTCACATCTTCCCCTACGATCCCAGCACATGCAATTCCCCGCACATCACTTCCATTTTGAAGTTTCCTAATATCAGCCATCTCATATCCTCCGTGTCTCTCTTTACATTTTATGGTCACATAAGGAACTATTAATAAATAACTCATGACATTTATACGGCGTTCTTATCACAAGTAATTTTTGAACAGTTCCTAAGCGCTGCAAACTATACTGCATAGCTTAACTGTTATCAATATATCACAAATATCACAAAAAGAAAATATCCAATAACCGCTTTCATGAATTATTCTGGCGATTTGGAGAATACTATAATATTATGAAAAAGAAATTGATTCTGCGTCCATTTGACTACTATGCACTATTGTTTTTTACCACAGCATTCGCCGGTTGGCTCTGGGAAGTGCTGCTCTATGTGGTCACAGACCACACTTTTGTCAACAGAGGAGTGTATCGCGGTCCTTATCTGCCAATCTATGGTGTTGGCTGCGTCATTCTAATTTTATTTCTTCATAAAATGCGCCGACAACCGGGATTCGTTTTTGTGATCTCCTGTCTGCTCTGCTCCACACTAGAATATTTTTCAGGAGTCTGGCTCGAAAAAAAATGGGGTATTCGATGGTGGGATTACAGTGAACATAAGTTTAATATTCAAGGACATATCTGCCTTACAAGCGCAATCGGATTTGGCCTTGGCGGCGTATTTCTTATCTGCTTGATACAACCTATTTTTAACAAATATTATCACCGCATGACCATTAAAATGCGCGTAACTTTATGTGTACTATTTCTGTTAGTCTTTATTGCCGATGCTGCATACTCCGCTGCAACGCCCAATACTGGTGCGCATATCAGCACGTTACTGTTCACTCCGTTCCAGTAACATCAGCACTGTTCACTCAATCTAATAAGCTCTTAAATCTTGTATTTTTGTCATAAATGTTTTAAAATTATTTTCAGAGATAGACAAGACATGTCAATTCTTTCATCTCGCTCTAAGGAACTGTTCGTTACAGTTCAGCCTTAGGACTTTGCATTTACTGCAAAGTCCGTGAAATAACGTAGTGGCTGAGATGCATCAAGCCACCAC
>DEPD01000097.1:19261-29637 GCA_002358575.1 Lachnospiraceae bacterium UBA3401
CCGAAGGCTGAACTGTTACAACTGTTCAGAAAGGATAGAAAATAAATGGATTACACAGAACTTCAAAACATGGAAATTGAAAAAAAATATACCTTAAAAAATTTGCCAAACAATCTGGAAAGCTATCCCTGTAAGTTTATCGAGCAGGCATATTTAAACACTTTCCCTGTCGTGCGCATCCGCAAATCTGATGATTCATATTATCTGACCTACAAGGGAAGTGGACTGATGGCGCGCGAAGAGTACAATCTGCCGCTTGATGAAGCCTCCTATCAGCATCTGCTCACAAAAGCAGACGGAAATATTATCTCCAAAAAACGGTATATAATCCCTCTTAAAAACCCACAGTTTGACAGTAGTTATAAGCCGTTTGTTACCCCTACACTTTTTATTGAACTTGATGTATTTGCACCGCCTTTTGCACCGCTTATTATGGCAGAAGTGGAATTTTCCAATGTCGAGATGGCAAATGCCTTTATCCCACCTGCATGGTTTGATCAGGATGTCACCAATAACCCAGACTATCATAATTCAGTTATGAGCCGCAAAATATTTGTATAATCATTTTGCTTTTGACTCAAGGAACTGTTCAAAAATGACTTGTGATAATGCCATATAAATGTCCTGGGCTATTTATTAACAGTTCCCAAGCATACCAAGTTTAAAATGTTTCCTGCAAAGCGCCACATAACGATCATTAGCGCCAAGCAGAACTTGCTCACCATCCCGCACAATGCCATCATCATTAAAACGCGCATTGCAAGTCGCTTTTTTACCGCACCAACACACTGTCTTTATCTCTTGAATGGTATCGGCTATTGTAATCAGCCGCTCACTCCCCGGAAAAAGATTATTCTGAAAATCTGCGCGAAGCCCATAACATACCACAGGCACATCCAGAAAATCCACAATATCCGACAGAAAATCAATCTGCTCCTTTGTGGCAAACTGCACCTCATCCACAATGATACAGTGATACGATTTTATTGTCGCCTCCGGCATTTCCACAAGCTCATCCAACAATATACACTCCATCTCCAAACCAATTCTGGAGCGAATCACTCGCGCCCCATCACGGGTATCCGTCTTAGTCTTACACAGCAGCGCCCGCTGCCCTACTTCCTGATAATTAAAATGTGTCATCAGTGCATTAGCAGTCTTAGAACTGTTCATCGCACCATAATAAAAATATAACTTTGCCATTCTGATATTCTCCTGTATCAATTTGCACCATGTACCATTGAACAAAAGGTTGTTCTTCTCCTACTCGCCACGCAGAGCGTCCGTCAGCTTGCTGACATATTTCATTTTGACGCTCGTGCGCATAAAAAAAGTCTGGAAAACCCAGACTTTTTTATGCGGAAGATGGGACTTGAACCCACACGTCGTATCCGACACAAGATCCTTAGTCTTGCCTGTCTGCCAATTCCAGCACTTCCGCGAACAAACATATATTATCGCATATCAGTGCTTTTGTCAATAGTATTTTTTAATTTTTTATACGTTTATCTGTTCGATATATTTTATATCGACTTTTTTGGTCAGCCATACCCCATTTGCAGAGAGATAAAATACCTTTCCGTCCTGATACATTCTTCCGCTAAAGATCTTTAAAACAATCGGTTTCCCATGGCGTTTTCCCACATTGATCGCCGTCTCAATATCCTTTGACAAATGTACATACAAACGACCCATCGGTTTTAGCCCTTCTGCTTTGATACTGTTATAAAATCGTTCCGCAGTCCCATGATATAAAATTTTCGGTGGCTCCTGCTCCTTCAGCTCAACATCCACAGGAACACTGTGTCCTTGATTGGCACGGATCAGAGTCCTATCTTCATTAAATGAATATCGTTGTTTATTATCTGTTCTGACAATCTCCTCCAAAATATCTCTATTGATTTTTTTCCCACTTTTTTTAATTCCCGATATTAACTGATCGACCTCCGCCCAACCATGCTCATCAAGCTGGATATATGCTGCTTCTGGATGATGCCGCAAAATTAAACTAAGAAATTTACTCAAACTGTCATTTGATGCTTTTTTCACACAAATTCCCCTTCCAAATCAATTTGTAACTATTATAGTACACGCAAATTATATTTGTGTGTACTATAATTTAATCGCCTGTCTATATCTTAGCATTAGAAACAATATCTGTAAAGAATAGAAAAAAATGTTTGAGGTGGACAAACTCCCCCAAACGTTACAATTCACACCCACGCCAGATTTCGGATTGATTTATGATGATTTGGTGTGAATTGATACACACCAAATGCCACAAAGCAGGCATTTGAGCACTGGCTCCCGCACCATGCAGCAAGTGTATGGTGCGGGTGTGAAAAGTAACCCCAAAACCGCAATATGATTATAAACAGTATTATGCATGAGCGTCTCTTTTTGAACACGATTTTCACTCCGCTCTATGACCTGAACTGCTTGACAAAGATTTTATCGGGTGTTATAGTGAAAATCGACAAAAGTGTTTCTGTTTTATAGACTCCGCGAGTCTATTTTCAAGAGGAGGTTCCCCATGTAATGCGATATTCCAACAGATAAATACCGAAAATCCGCAGGCACTCTCCTATTAGAATATGTTTGCAATTGTACTCGCGACAGATAAAATCTGCCGCGAATATTGCACCAACCGTAGCCGTAAAGCGGCATATTTCCTTATGCGGTTGTACGCATTATATTATACTGGCGGTCAATCTTTTTGACCACCAGTATAACACATGCAACATATGCTAAAAATTGTGTCTGATATTTTTGTGTGTCTACAAAATTGGAATATAAAAAACAGCATGGAACTTCTTTTTCATTTTATAAAAGAAAATCTATTTCTGTATCGCAAGACAGCCAACTACAGCTTGTCTAACGCGCTACTTTTATTTTGTATGCTGTGAAAAAAATATTCCTTCACAGCTTTTTTGTTGTCTCTGCTGCTTGTCTTTACAGTTATGATGAAAGTATAAAGTGGTGGCTATGCAGTCAGTAATAATACAGATTTCGCATGATATTGATTCACTGACAAAAAAGCGCTAAATAGCTTAAAAAGACTATCTAGTTATAAAAGAGGATACTGTGAAAAATAAATTTTTCACAGGGCGAATTTGGTAAGAATGGAGGATTATATGGAACAAATTTTTAAATACCCAAGGACCAGACATTTGGAAGGTTCCAAACAGCAATTGGGGGACGGAGACTTAAATTTTGTAAAATTAGATGATATCAAAGGAAAATACTTGATTCTTGAAGAAAAAGTAGACGGTGCAAACTGTGGAATTAGTTTTAGCTCAGACGGCAAAATGTATCTGCAAAGCCGCGGACACTTTTTAAACGGCGGATATGGCGAACGGCAGTTTGATTTATTTAAGCTTTGGGCTGGTTGCTTTGAAAGCCAATTGCGCTGCTTGCTTGGAGATCAATATGTGATGTACGGTGAGTGGTTGTATGCAAAGCACACCGTTTTTTATGACAAACTACCTCATTATTTTATGGAGTTTGATATTTTTGACAAAAAAGAACAGTGTTTTTATTCTACTCGAAAAAGAAAAGAAATCCTAAATAATGCCCCGTTTATCCGCTCTGTTCGTGTATTGACAGAAGGAACCTTTGAGACAGTAAATGCGATTGAAAAGTGGATTGGGCCAAGCTTGTTTATTTCTGACAAACAAGAACAAAATTTTCTCACACAATGCCAGAAAAGCGATACAGATTCTACGTTAGCCATTCGCCAGACAGATTTAACAGGAATTATGGAGGGAATTTATATTAAGGTAGAAGATGGTGACTATGTCACTGACCGCCTAAAATTTGTACGAGGAACCTTTCTTAATACCATTCTTGACTCTGAAAGTCACTGGGTTAATCGTCCAATTATAGCCAATTGTTTAGCTGATGGAGTGGATCTGTACGCAATGCCAGAGAAGGAGAACCTTTCATGAATCAGAATATTTTAAAAATAATCCGCGACAGCAAATTTTCTTTTTCTCAGCTCTCCTGCTGTTATCCTGAACTATGTGCACTGAAAAATATTCCACAAAACCCGGAGTATCACAAGGAAGGAGACGTATATCACCATACAGAACTGGTCTGTGAAAAACTGTTGGCACTTTTTGAATGGAAGGAATTGACACAGGAAGAACAGGGGTTGCTATTTTTGGCAGCAGCTTTTCATGATATTGGAAAAATATATTGTACAAAACAGGAAAATGGTATATGGATTTCTCCAAAACATACTATTGTCGGAGAAAGAGTATTTCGACAGATGGCTTACAAAAAGGCGGAACAATATAGTTTCACTTTTCATCAACGAGAAACTATCGCAAAATTAATTCGATATCACGGACTCCCTATATGGTTTTGGACCAAAGATAGAACTGAATTTGATTTGTTAAAAGCGGCAGAAAGCATTCCTCTGCGACTTTTATATCTCCTCTCAAAAGCAGATGTAACTGGACGAATTACAAAAGATCCTGCTCCCTTTGTGGAACAGGTTGAATTATTTGCAGATTACGCGCAGGAATTGGGCGTTTGGAAAAAATCTTTCGCGTTCGCAAATCCCTATACAAAATATCAATACTTTCACAGAGAAAAATTATGGCATAAGGCAGAACTATGTGACGATACAAAATTTGATGTTCTTTTAATGTGTGGATTACCTCTATCTGGAAAAGACAGTTGGATTGCACAACATGGTGCAGGATTACCTGTTGTCTCTCTCGATGAAATCCGCGAGCAGTTGAGATTGCCTCCCACAAAGAACTCTGGTAAAGTAGCTCAGATTGCAACAGAACAAGCCAGAATTTTTTTGAGAAAAAAAGAACCATTTATCTGGAATGCAACAAATATCATCGAAGAAACCAGACAGCGGCTGGTCAATCTCTTTGCTGGCTATGGTGCTCGCGTGCGCATTTTATATCTGGAAGTGCCCTATCAAGAGCTAATTGCCAGAAATCAAAAAAGGGCACGCTATATCCCAGAACCCGTATTGGAGAATATGATACAAAAATTGGAACTGCCTGCGTCTTGGGAAGCCCATACAGTCAATATAATTTTTTGAAATCAAGTAGGAAAGAAGGTCATTCCTTCTACGTGCATGAACCAGCGGTCAAAAAACTGGCCGCTAGTTTAGGCATTGTTCAAAAATAACTTTCAATATTGCTTGTCTTTTTCTCCGAGAGCACTGCTCAAAAATCAGTTGCATAGCCCGCAAACTTTATTCTTTGTCCATGTTGATCACTTCTAATACATATGGTTTTATTCGCTCAGGCACTTTATCTATTCTTTTTTCAAGAATCTCAAATGGTCCCCAAGCATAGGAAGACAAGAGATCCAATGCGTCTTCTGACACATCATCGCTCGATGAGATGACAACTATTTGCAGCAAATCAGTTAATTCATCACGAATATCAGCAATATAATGATCTTGTTTATAATAGGGGTCCATAAACCAATCCAAGGCAAACAAGAGACTTTTCTTTTTCTCGTTATCATCACCCATAAGAACCTCTCTAATTGCTTCAATTCCTGTTTTTATTATTTCTTTCTCATTTGCGCCATATGTAATATAACGAACATTGCTTTCCATAAAACCTCACAATTTAAGACTTCTTAAAACATACCCTCACAATTTAAAAACTCTTCGCAATCTTCTACAATATTATCAAATCTGTTTTCATAATTTTACCAAAAACATAAAGCAGAATATTATACCAATAAACAACCATATACTTAATATTTTAACTATGTGACAATTCAACGATTTTTTTGAACAGTTGCTAATTTTGTATTGTTTTCTCGAAAATATAACAGAGAATATCACACCAATAAACAACCATAGAATTAACATTTTTAAATCATTTAATATAAAATTATACAATTTCCAGTTTTCATACCTACTATAGTTTGGATCTGAAATATCATCATATGCGATATATGCAATAAATGTATTGTATAAAGCGAAGATTGAATAAACCATTGTAAATGGAATTATCCACCCATATTTTAACGGTTTCTTTTTTATTCGTTTCCAAATCGCCACAATTCCCATCAAAATAGAAAATAAAAATAACCCGATAAAAAAATAATTCATTATATCCACATATGTATCAATCCGCATATAACACTCCTGAAAGCTATCTCCCAAATTAGGAACTGTTAAGAATTAACTTTGCAAATTTAGCCAAGTCAGATGTAAAGATTACTTCTTTAACAGTTCCTTAGGTATTTCGGCACAAACGAGCAACAATTCCAGAAAGAATACAAGAGCCAAGAACATACGCCCAAACACCCTTATTTATAACTTTTTGAAAAGAATTATTATCCCAATCATTACAAACTGAAATGGCAATCAGCAAAACGAGTCCAATTATGGTCCATATAAACAATATTTTATAGACTGTTTTTCTATTCTTTCTCATCATTCTCTCCTATAATTCTGGTCGTGAAGTTCCCAATATAACCTATTATATTCACTTTTTAGGAACTGTAAAGAAATAGACAAATCAAAATGCATGGGCTATTTATTCATAGTTCCTTAAACACTAAAGCTAATTTCCAGCAATCTGTTCTTTGCAACATATGGCACAGGCATCTGCCGTACTATATTTTCATAAGCCGATTTATCAGATTTGCATAAATTTTCATAAATCTTATTCTTCTGATTATTGTCCATCTCAAGTCGTGTGATAATCTTGCGGATTGCCTCTATTCTCTTCTTGTCTGCCTGCTCTACAAAGTGTACAGATATTTCATATTGCACACCCGATGCAACGCCTTCAATTGTGACATGCAAACGCCCATTGTCATCTACCTTAACAGGATATGCTTTATCATCTGCTTTAACAATCACTTCACCAGACAAAATATTGCAGAATACAAATTGATACCTTCTTGGTTTAGTACCTATACCTGCTGCTTCTATCTTACAAGAAAATCTCACTTTTTGGACATCTTCTTTTTGCTCCGACACAAATGTTGTGTCAATGCGCTTCCCGTCCTGCTCCTCATACAGCGTATAACTTCCATTTCCATTTGTGATATACACTTTTAGCTGCTCTGGATTATTCACATCATTTGTATATTTTCGGTCATCCAACACAAAAAATCCACCTTCTTTGAGTAAAACTGGAATCTCTTCCAACCAGCGCATCATTGTAATCTTTCGACCACCCACATACTCATCACCTGTAAAAAAGTCCGTCCATTTTCCTTGTGGTAACCAGACATCCACTTTTGCCATGCCTTCCGGTTCACTCTTTGTTGTCACAGGTGCCACAATCATCTGACCGCCGAATAGATACTGATTTGAACACTGGTATGCTTCTTCCTCGTCAGCCCAGCCATAATACATTGGTTCTATCAAAGCAGTCCCATTTTCCGTAACCTTAACAGACGCAGAATATAAAAACGGAATCATTCGATGCCGCAGACGCAAATATTTCTCTGCAATCAGTCCTGCGCCATTTCCATATGCCCATGGCTCCTTTGTAAACGTATCGGAATTGCTACTATGCAGACGATTAATTGGACTAAATACACCAAATTGCACAAAACGTACATACAATTCATCATCTTTATAACCACCCATGTGACCGCCAATATCATGACTCCACCAACAATAGCCCGCATTTGATGCCGTCGCCGTAAAATAAGGCAGATATTGTAGGCTTTCCCATGTCACATAGGTATCACCTGAAAAACCTAATGGATAACGGTGGGAACCAATACCACTGTAGCGCGACAAAATCAACGGCTCCTGTCCCACACCATTATCCAGAAAATGATAGTGGTTTAGCGCCCAGAGTGGGTCCAAGCCCTCCAACTTCGAGTCACTCCCCTGCTGCCAGTCAATCCACCAGAAATCCACCCCGTCATGTTCATATGGTTTATGAAGTACCTTGAAATAAGCATTAATGAACGTCGCATCCGTCATATCAAAAGGAATTTGCTGTTCACTTTCTGGGTCAATGCCTACAGCTCCTGCCATCTCTCGATAGCAATCCTCAAAGTATCGCACACCCAACGCGGGGTGCAAGTTCAGCGTGGTGTGCAGATTTTTCTCGTGCAGCTTCCTCAGAAAGCGTCTGTAATCTGGAAATAAATCAGTATTCCAACTATAGCCTGTCCATCCATCACTACCACCGTGCAGCGCATCATTTTTTCCATTTGCTGTAATCTGCATATGCTCGTCCAACGTAGTAGACCAATGCCAATCCATGTCCACTGTCGCAACTGTCAGCGGAATTTCACGCTTCTCAAAATTTTCAATTGTATGAAGATACTCTTTTTCTGTATAGGCGTGATATCTGCTCCACCAATTACCCAACGCAAATCTTGGAATCAATGGAGTCTCTCCACAGATGGAAAATAGCGCCTTCAACGCTTCTCTATAATCCTTTCCATACGCAAACACATAGCAGTCCAATTGCGCGTACTCCCGCCTTGCCAGCATTCCGTCCTCACCCAAAATTAGTGACTGACTATCATCTAAAAGCGCTACACCGTTTTTTGAAACGACGCCATACCCCAGCGTCAACTTCTCCACCTTACACTTCCCATTGTCAAAAGAAATACATTTTTCGCCGTCGCAACCGTCCAGTGTACGATATGTACCTAAGAGATTTTCACTATTATTTAGATACAACTTTTCTTCCTGTCCAGAAAAAATCACATAGCTGCCCGCAATCGTGCCGCTCCATACCAGCATCACTTTGTCTGTAACAATCCTAAGTTCTTTGTCTGTTCGTTCCACAGAAAATGAAACTTTTGGCATTTTTCGATACCATACAGTCTGCGTTGCCTTATCGCAAAAATGTCCCTCTGGCTCCTGCTCAATACGAAAGAGTTTGTCCTTTAATATAGTAATACGCGAATTTCCCTCTAACACCATATTTTCTTGTAATGCCACAGGTTCTGTCTTTGCAATTAAATGCTTATCCAACATGCAAATATCCTCCTATTTTTGATTTTTTAAATTTCTCCTAATTTTATTCATTCATTTTTCTATATTGTATCAGAATTAGCACAGAATTTCAATTTGACTCTGTTACAGTTAAGCCATGCACAAATGATTGTGTAATATAACTGTGAAAGCTTGTTCACTAAGGGCATATTTCACAATGATTTCTATAAGGTAGACGCCCAATATAAATAATTTACCAACTAATTTGAAAATTATTTATCCATAATGATTGTACTGTACAAAGGTGTGATTTACTTTAAAAAACTTTGTTTTATCTTTAAGAAAATATTACGATAAAGCGAAATCCTCTGGCAACGGTAGCCCAAGAATAAATGTATTCGTTTTGTGTTCTTTGTTAGTAACACGTCTATTAATTGAATATTTATTCAATACTATATAAAATACTTGCACTTCTCCAAATAAAACTGCTGCTCTTTTTCAAACAAATTAATTAACTTATTAAGAGATTTTTCTTCCCTATATTCTTTCAATGCTTCTAAATACTCATTTCTGCTTGCATCTTCAATCACAATCGGCACAATATTATTCTTCAGGCACTCCCTAAAAAGGATTAATCTGCCTGTTCTGCCATTACCATCTTGAAAAGGATGAATACTTTCATATTTTGCATGAAATTCAACCAATACAGAAATATTTACATCTTGCTTGTCATACCAATTCATTAATATATACATTTCTTCAGTAACATTTTCTGGTCTTGCCGTCTGATACATACCAATCATATTTGGACGCTGCTTATAATCACCGATGGCATACCCATTAGCACGATCCTCAAATACCCCAGACTTCAACTCATAATGGAATTGTTTTATCAGTTCCTGTGATAATGGTTCATCCAATGTATCCAACATTTTATTGAACATAAGAAAATGACCATTCATTTCCTCAACATCTTTCGCTCTATAATAATCATCAGATTTTGGCAGAGTTCCACTATCAAACAAAGAAGCGGTCTGTTCCTCAGTAAGAGTACTTCCTTCAATCTTATTCGAGTTATAAGCAAATAAACGTTGTGTATATGCGTACACACCAGATCTGTCAAATCTTTCTCTTTCTATTTTAAACCTGCTTAATAAGAAATCCAAAAACTCTTTATTATTCATATTATTCACCTTTTTATATATACCTATGTAATTACTGATTCCACTTTTTATTATCACATGTATAGATAAGCAATTAAAAAAAGCTTTAAAAAATCAATATAGGTAGTAATTGTTCTATATATCCAACATCTAATTTAATGTCTGTATAACTAAAATATCTGTGCTATTAATTGTTCCTCCATTACTTTTTTAATCTATCAGAATAGGTATGTGGAATAACGACTGATACAATTCCTGTTTTTTACTCATCATCTATAACTTTTACCTTAGGAACTGTAGAAAAA
>DEPD01000084.1 GCA_002358575.1 Lachnospiraceae bacterium UBA3401
AGTAATCTTATTTTACTCTGAAGTATCTTTTTATCAACCACCCTTCTTGGAATTCCTTATATTTGAATTATACAGGAAGCTCCTTTCATTCTAAACCTATCATCCCAATTATAAAGCATCCAAAACGTATGTACGCATTATAGTGCATGAACATACATTTGTCAAGAATTGGAGTTCACTCAAACTTTTTACATCTGTTCTTCTCTTCAATGCAACTCGTGAAAATATTGCTTTTTTCAAGAGTAAACTGCAAATGAGAGCATAAAAACCAAGAACACTGCTATAAAAATAAGTTCGTGGTGACATTTTTCACAGAACGCGCTATAATAATAAAACATGGATTAAATGTAAAAGGAGAATTGATTATGCATGTTTTTCAACCAATTCCAGTAGATGAACTGGAACTAAATCCCTTTGAGTCAATCGGAAAAGATTGGGCACTGGTATCTGCCGGCACCAAGCAGAAGGCGAACACCATGACTGTGAGCTGGGGCGGCATTGGTGTACTATGGGGAAAAAATGTTGCCTTCCTCTTTATTCGGGACTCAAGATACACCAAAGAATTTCTTGATACCGGAGAGTTTTTCTCTGTATCCTTTATGGGAAAAGAGTACAAGGAAGCGCTAAATTATTGCGGTTCTCATTCTGGCCGCAATTCTGACAAGGTTGCGGAAGCCGGACTCACATGGAATTATAAGCTCTCCATTCCATTCATTGATGAGGGAAGTTTTGTGCTTTTGTGCCATAAACTAGCCGCCGTTCGGCTAACAGAGGAAACTTTCCTCTCACCGGAGATTTCCAAATGGTACAAAGATGGCGACCTGCACACAATGTATGTCGGCGAGATCATTGAGCTAATGGCACGCTAATTGAGTATGGGAAAGTTATTCCTTTTGCTGCCCATGTACAAAGAAAAGTAAACCGATAGACAGCACTATAAAAACCACACACCACACAGGAGTTATCAAAAACACGGTCCATTCTGTAAATCCAGATGCTATAAAAATAAAAAGATTTGCAGACATATGCATCAGAACCGGTGCAGCAAAACAGCCGATGTAAGTATAGCAGGCTGCCATCAGCATTCCCATAGCCGTTGCATATAAAAACTGCGGCAAATTTGCATGAAAGAGTCCAAACAAAAGCGCTGAGAAAAAAACTGCTATTTTCGTACTGTAAAATTTTCTAATGCGGTTGTATAAGACTCCGCGAAATACAATCTCCTCCACAAGTGGGGAGACAATACCATACAGTACAATTCCAATCCCAATTGGCACAGAATATTGTATGGCTTCCACTGCCTCATACCGTTCAGAGCCAAATACATTTTTGCCAGAAGCGGACAGTTCTGTTATCAGCTCAATCCCTATATTGAACGCCAGTGAGGCAGTGATGCCAAGAAGGGCGCACAACGCCAGACGAAGTGCTTTGTGCGCAGTCTTTTTTTCAAAAAAATCCATCTTTAAAAACCGAAAAAATTGTATCAATACGCCTTTATCAATATCTACCTCTCCGGTTGTACTTGCCTCAATAAGAAAATCATTTAGTAAAAAACCGACTCCCATCAAGCTTGCTGCACCGTTTACCACAGCGCTAAGCGGTAGCGAATTACGCTCCACCCAACCAGCAATTCCTGTGATAGGAAGTGCTGGAATCGCAATCGCAAGAAAGAACATTGCGACGGTTTTCACTAACATATACATGACAAACGGTCTTACAATATATGCCAATTTCTGTAACAGTGTTGTCCGTTTTGGTGTTCTTTTTATCTGTCTTTTCACATTTTTTGTGCTCATCAAACTCTCCATTCATTTCAAGGAATTATATCGATAGTTCCTAATGAACTGTTCAGAAATAGCCAAGTCAAGATGTATAAGTTATTGTTGAACAGTTCCTAAAGTCAACATAGCAGACAGCAACTCCACAGAATTAACCGTAAAATCTGCGCCTGCCTGTTCAAGTTCTCCTTCTGACGCATATCCAAAAGACACTCCTACAGAAGTAATACCTTGTGCTTTTGCGCCCTCAATGTCAAACTTTCGATCACCCACCATCACAACAGTATCTTTTTTCTCAGAAGGTATCATTTCAGCCGAAACCATCTGCCGCAGCGCCTCCTCGACAACCTCTTCTTTTCTGCTGCGCGTTCCATCCATATTACTTCCGACAACGAAGTCAAAATACTTTCTGATATCAAAATAATCCAATATCTGTTCTACAAACAGCGTCGGTTTGCTTGACGCAATTGCCAATATTTTTCCTTTCCTCTTTAATTCTGCTAACATTTCTGAAATCCCAGGATAGATTTCATTTTCATAAATTCCCTGCTGCGCAAATCGCTCACGATATTTAGCGATTGCCACAGCAATCTGTTCCTCATTCAAACCATAAAACTCCCGAAAACTATCTGCCAATGGTGGTCCGATAAAAGGTTCTAATCTGTCAAGAGAAGGTTCATCGATACCAAGCGCGTACAGTGCATACTGTACAGAACGTGTAATTCCAATCTTCGGATCTGTCAAAGTGCCATCCAAGTCAAATAAAATATATTTAAACATAAATCTCCTCCTGCAAAGAAAAGGAATACAAATATCGTTCCTTCACTCGCTTACCAGTAATCTGCTCAAGCGCTTTCTGATAATAATCAAGCTGATTCTTATAGCGCTGAATCAACTCCTCCTTACAACTTACCTTATCCGTCTTGTAATCCGCAAGCACTATTTCCTCATTCTCATAGAAAAATACATCAATCACACCCTGAATCAGTATGGTCTCCGTAGGTGGAAAATCTGGTTTTAACTGGTCTGCACTAATTCCAAGCACAAAGGGCTGTTCCTTAAAAAGTTCATTGCGCGCATTTGCCGCTATCATACGCTTTGCCAAGCTAGACTGAAAAAAGTTTCTAATTCTATTAATGCCGACACAAGCAAGCTCATCCGCAGTAACCGTACCCTCAGCAATCCATTGTGTCTGCTCGCCCTTTAAGATTGCATAGAGCTGCTTCTTGTCTGTGTTCAGCTTTTCTGAAAAGGACAATAATTCCATAATCTTGTGTACTGCTGTACCATATTGGATTCCTGACAATGCTTTTCTGGCGTGTGGTATTTCCGTATCCGTTGGATCTGTTTCTGACACCTCTGTTATATTTTCTGCTTCCTCAAGTGCAAAATCTGGTATATAGTGTTCTCTTGGCAGCACCACAAGCTCCGCAGATTCCGCAAAAGCCTCCTCATAAGATGCCTTTTTCAGTTCAGAGACGGTCGTCTTTACCGTCAGTCCCTCCAAATCAGAGTGAGGATATACATAGTGCAGTTTTTCATAAAGTACTGTTTTTAACGCTGCATCTGAATATACAGACGCTTTGGAAAGTTCTTCTTCCAGGGCGATTGACTTCCCTTGTTTCTTTAGCTGTGTTCTTATTTTTTCTGCCTGACTTTCCGTCTCCTGATACAATGTAACCCCAATTGGAATTTCTCTATAAGGCAACGGATATCTAATGTATTCAAATCCGTGCTCCTCCAACAGCTCTCTCATACAGCTATGACGTATCAGCGCCGCAAGTATCATATCCATATAAGAATTTGCCCCCATCAATACAGAGTACGGGAGCTTTTCAGCAGACTCCATTGTCAAATACACATTATTCGCAAGCTTTTTATCAAAATCACCCAAATACCCAGTGAGAATTAATTTCTCTTTCGCCCTTGTAAGTGCTACATATAATACTCTTAAATCTTCGCCGCGCGTATCCTCCTTCATGCGCTGAGCCACTACATTTTTACGCATTGTTTTTCGCTTTAAACGCAAAGTTGGGTCAATATAATCTACGCCAACGCCAAGTTCCACATCCATCAAAATACTTTTGCGCATATCCATCTGATTAAACTGTTTGGACAGCCCGCAGACAAAACAAATTGGAAACTCCAATCCCTTACTTTTATGGATTGTCATAATGCGCACGACATCTGCATTTTCATCAAGAATATTTGCCTCACCAAAATCTACATCTTGTTCCTGTATCGTTTCCAGATACCGAATAAAATGAAACAGTCCATAAAAACTTGTATTCTGGAATGCTCCTGCCTTTTCTAACAGCAGTTCAATATTGGCCATTCGCTGGTCCCCACCTGGCATAGACCCCACAAAAGCATCATAGGACGTATCCGCAATCAATTGCTGCAAAAGCTCTTTAATTGGTGTGTATGCGATTCTTTTGCGATACTCTGTAATCATTTTAAAGAACCGCTCTAACTTCGTCTGGCTAACTCTGTTCTCTGGACGAATTTCCCCTTCAAATTTCTGGTCCGTTGATGCCGTCTCCAAATGATATACCTGATTATAATATAATTGTACTTGTTCATATAAAAATAGTTTTCTGCGTTTTTTGTCTGCCTTGTCTTCCTGCTGTTCTTGCTGTTCCTGTTGTTCCATAAAATCTCTGGCAAAACAACGAATGCATGTAATATCTGTTTCTGTAAAATCAAAAAATGGCAGTTTTAGAACTCCAAAAAGCGGAATATCTTGCAGTGGATTGTCCAGCACGCGCAAAAAATTGACAATTCCCTGTATCTCTAGTGTCTCAAAATAACCCGCCCGGCTAGTCACATGTACTGGAATCCCCTGCTCGGACAAAATTCTGCGAAAATCTTCATCCCAGCCTGCAGTCGCTCGAAATAAAAGTACAATATCTGAATATTTCGCTGGACGAACTTCTCCTGTCGCTGCATCGGTAATTGGAAACTCTCCTACAATTTGCCGAATGCGCTCTGCCACCATCACCGCCTCAATCTCTTTCTCAGAATACTTTTGTGTCTCTGTATCTCCCTCCTGAACCAAAAGAGAATCCGGCGTGGCAATCATTAGTTCTGTCTGGTAAATATATCTCTCATCCATGTGTTCTGGCTCTGGGTAAGAAGCGCCTACATACAATGCTGCTCTGTTGTCATACTCCACATTTCCAACACTCGCTGTCATTAACTGGCTACATATAAAATTTGTCGCATCTGTCACTTCCCTGCGGCTTCTAAAATTCATGCTCAAGTCGATCCGAACCTGATGACTGCTCTTGTCATTTATGACGTATGTGTCATACTTTTCCATAAAAATTTCTGGTCTTGCCAAACGAAATTTGTAGATACTCTGCTTGACATCACCCACCATAAACCGATTGTAACGCCCTTTCTCCTCGCCTGAAATGCATTTTAACAACAGCTCCTGCACTTCGTTCGAGTCCTGATACTCATCAATCATAATCTCGGCAAAATAATCCTGCAATTCAAGCGCTGTATTTCCTGGAACAATTTTGCCATTTTCATCGCGCTTTAACAAAATCTGCAACGCAAAATGTTCCATATCCGAGAAATCAATTACATTTCGATCTCGCTTTAACTGGTCAAGCATTTTCTTAAAAGTCAGAGTGAGAGAGACTAACTCCTCCACTGACTCCTGACATAAAGCCATATCGCTCAGAGTGTTATCCACCGAAATCTGAAACAAAAACTTTTTTAAATCCGCAATATTCTTCTTAACTTCGTCGCGTATTGCCTTGACCATTTCCTTTAAAACGGGGTCTACACCCTCTATCTTTTTCCCAGAAAGACGTGTAAAAGTACAATACGTAAATAAATCGTGCAGATCATTGTAATCTGATGCACTCTGAAGTTTCTCAATCAGAATGATATCTGATGCAAGATTGTCCGCATATTGGATTGGCCCGCCCACGCTGCCCGCGATCTCCAATGCTTGTTGCAGACGATTTCTACACTCCTGTAAAATCGTGCGAATATATGTCAGTGCACACTGAAACCATTTTTTATCAGAGAGCGCACTGATGTCCTCAATCTGGTAATCCTCCAATCGCTCTGTGAGCCATTGCTTTGGAAATGGATAACTCATTGAAAAATGATAAAGCCTTAAAATTGCTTCCTCTATTTTTTTCTCGTTCGTTCCAGTACTGTAACATTCAATAAAATGCAGAAACCGCTCTGTTGGCTCTGTGTGCGCTTCCTCCAAAAGTTTACCCATCACATCCGATTCAAGCAGTCGAACCTCGCTCTCATCCGCCACGCGAAACGCTGGGTCCAAACCAATCTCATTAAAATTGTTGCGAATTACATACAGGCAAAAGGAATCAATTGTTGTAATCTGAGCATTGTGTATTAGTGATGCCTGCTTTTGCAAATGTTCACTCTCTGGGTGTTCCTCCAGCTTTTGCGAGACTGCCTTGCTGATACGCTCCCGCATCTGTGCCGCCGCAGCAGAAGTAAACGTCACAATCAAAAGGCGGTCAATATCAACAGGATTGTTGTCATCTGTAATCATTTGAATAATCCGCTCTACCAGAACTGCTGTTTTGCCGCTTCCCGCCGCTGCCGATACCAGAATATTACAGTTTCGAGTGTCAATGACACGCTGTTGATCCGGTGTAAAACTTATCGCCATTTATTGTGCTCCCCCTTCCTTATCCTCTATGCCAAGGCTCTGTTTGATACGCTCCATCGCGTCTTCTTGGTCCATATCATCAAGATGCCGAACCAACTTTGCACCCAGCTTTTTATCAAAGCCGCACACACTCTTGTAATCACAGTAAGTGCAGGCGTCAGAATCTTTCTGCTCATATGGATTCAATCCAATCTCACCATCGAGAATCGACACACCAAGCTCTTTAATCTTATGGTTCACATAGGTAGATACTGTTTCAAAATTCTGATCTGACAGCACAGAAGATGCTTTTGTAAAACTGCCATCTTTCTTTTTCGCCACCGGAATAATATTCGATTTTGTGTCAAAATCCTCATCGAGAAGCTTTATAATCTCCTCGTTATCGCTGACCATACCTGTCATTTTCAACTCCTCGCGTATCGCCGCCTCAATCTCCGAGGGATCTGGATTCCCTTTTTCCGTCTCCGTCATAGGATCACTGACATGATAGTAGAGCATCGCTGCAGGAATGACACGCGTATCATTTTTTTCCTTTTGATTTTTTTTGTTTAGCACTTCCACCGCCGCATTCATATAGACTACAAGCTGTAATTGAAGTCCATAGTACAGTGCTGCCAAATCAAACTTCTGGTTACCGGATTTGTAATCGATAATCTTAACATACAATTTATCATTCTGTTGACAGGTATCCACGCGATCTATCCGTCCAATCAATTGCATTCGCTCTTCCTCAGACAGTGAAATATTGACCGCATTGAGGTCTGACGTCATCTGAAAAGAAAGCTCAAAGTTCTCTGGCGTAAATGCTCCCTTCTGCAATTGATACTGCAATGTCTGTATTGTACGATTTAAAATTCTATGCATTCTCTTAATCATATATTCGTTGCGCTTGCTGCTGTACAAAATCGTCTCCCCGTAGGACACCGCATAATCCTCAAGACATGCGCCCACAATCCGTTCTCCAGCTTCCTTTGGAAAATCAAACCAAGTATATCCTTCCTCCGCAAGCTTTTCTGAAAAATTTTCCAAGACCGCATGGAATATATTTCCCATATCTACACTTTCAAAACTGTATTTGTCCCGCTCCTCAAGACTCAAACCATACTGTAGAAAATGTGCATAAGAACAAGAAGCAAATTTTTCAAGACGGCTAATACTGTTTTTCAAAATCTGTCCATACAAAAGCCGTGCAAGCTCTCTTGGAATCCTGTTTCTATCCGCATCAACCAAATAGGAAAATGCTGCTCTGCGCATTTGTTCTAAAACTGGTGCATACCGCTCATTTTTGACATAGGTGTCATAAAGTGTAATAAAAAGTGGTTTTTCATCCCCAATCTCCTCCGCTGCATAACGCCGCAGCAATGCAACCAGATAGGTGAGCGCATCCGCAGGCGACTCCATCTGTTCCTCTATCGGGCGCAATTGTGGCTGCGCAATCACAATATTCGGGAACAATCGAACCACCGTATTAATTAGATACGCCGGGCGAATACTCTTCCCCTCATTGTCCACCTTTGCATAAGACAGATACAGATATTCTGTTGGTTTTGTCATCATCAAATAAAGATAAAGTCGCTGTATGTACATTTGCTGCCGTGGTGTCGGCGCAAGTTCATACTCTGATTCCTGTAGAAATTCTCGGTCAATATCAGAGATAATCCCACCTGTCCCGTTGTTTTTTGGTATAATTCCATCATTCACTCCAATAAAGAATAATGCTTTGACTTCGCACAGACGTGTTCGCTCAATATCACCAATCACAACTTTATCTACGTTTTGCGGAATCGTCCCCACCTTAATCTCAGCAAAACCCGCGTCTAAAATATCTGCAAACTCCTTAACTTCCAGTTCTTCCTCACCCAAAAGACCACAGATTTGTTCTAGTAGTTCCATAACCAGTCGATAAATCTGAGCATATTCCTTTGCCTTTACTAAATCCCCCTGCTCTGTAAAATATTGTTCATACGCGACCAGTTTCTCCTCGATTGAAGCGTTGACAATAAAATTGTACAATGCCTTTACAAGTTCTTTTCCGGTCGCTTTTTTCTCTGATTTTTTTTGCATGAGCGGCTCTAGCATTGCAACGACCTTCTCCCTGATTGCATTTAACCCATCGAGTGTGGACGCTGCTTCTTCCTGTTTCTTTATGCGCCTAGTAAATTTTTTATGCCATGCCTTTTTGCCTCGTATTCCCATTGTGAGACAATAATTTTCCAGTTTGTCTGTCTCGTCCGGCGTCACTCCCGCCATGCCGCAGCGCAGGAAATGAAAAACTGCCTCATAAGAGTATTCTTGTATGACCACCAGCAACGCGCTGCGAATAAATTCAATAAATGGATTTAGAACTAGTTTGTTGGTCTGATCTAAAAAGTATGGAATATCAAAGCGTTGAAACATTTCTTGCGCCAGAAATCCATATCGTTCCAAGTCTCCTGTCACCACAGCAATATCGCGGTAACAATAATTTTTTTCACGCACTAACCTGCGGATTTCAAGACAGACTTGCCGCAGCTCCTCCTTGGGTGTAGAAGCCTCAAAAACATGAATGCTCTCTTGTTTTCCTTTGTACTCCTGCGCCGGATACCGAAAAAGTGTGCGCTCAAGATGTGACAAGCCAGGATTTTCCTGATATCGGTGAACCACCGCATCTGTAATACGCGTATCCTTCTCCCGTCGAACACCAACCTCCTTACAAAGTCGGTCAAGATCATGTATTGTCTTTTTGCTCAGATAAAAAAGCTTCTGTTCCCCATCTTGTATATAAGCATCTTCCTCCACACCCATTGTCACAGTCACAATTACTTCCTGTGCCTGCAACATCAATTCCTGTATCACATTATACTGCACAGGTGTAAAACCAGTAAATCCGTCAAAAACAATCACGCTGCCTCTCACAACTTTGGACCGTGGTAGCACTTTTCTAAGGATATCCAATGTCTCTTCTGTCGTGATGTAGCGCTCGTTAATATAATTTAAAAAGCCTTCATATAATAAATGCAAATCTTTTAATTTATAGGCAAGCACATTCCTTTTGGAGGCATATTCACACAATTTCTCTACATCTTTTGTGCCAATACCATATTGCATAAACTCGGACAGAGCCGATTTCACCTCACTAATATAACCTGGTTTTCGAATATTGCGTCTCATAACCCCAAGCTCGTCCTCTATTCCTGCTGCCACACGCCGCAGCACCAAACTTTTTCCAGTATCGTCAAGCACTGGTTTATCGTTGCCGCCCACCTCCTCAAAAATGCGATGGGATAATCTGCCAAAACTGAGCACATCAATATTCATAATTCCCTTGTTGGGGTGACGCCTTACCATCTCAAGCTGTGTCTGCATTGTAAATTGGTCTGGTACAACAATCAAATAATTGGCATGAGGATTTGCCATTGATTCTTCGATAATGTAATTGTAAAGCTGGAAGCTTTTGCCGGAACCTGACGCACCAATAAAAAACCGTAATCCCATATTCTAATCCTTCGTTACTGTTCATGGTCTGGGAGTCGCCCATAGCAACTAATCCATTACAATTCACACTCATGCCAGACTTTGAAAAGCAACTAATCCTTCTTTTTTATTTTCTCTTCATATTAGTCTAGCATAATGACAGATAAAATGGTAGACTATTATTAGGAAAGATTTATGGATATAAAGGAGACTAAATGAATGAACAACCAACAAAACGAAACCGAAAGTTATGAGAAACGCAGTGATGTGCCCAGAGAATACACTTGGGCTGTAGAAGACCTCTACGCAAGTGATGCGGACTGGAAAAAAGATTTGGAGAAGTTAAAGGAAATAATTCCGCAGATTGAATCTTTTCGCGGAAAGATTAGCAAGAGTGCAGACAGTCTACTTGACTTCTTGCGGTTGCAAGATGAGATTTTTGTGCTGATTGACAAATTTGCAAACTATTCGCTGCGAAAGGCAGACGAGGACACAAAAAATACGACTTATCAAGGATATAAAGACCAGACAATGGGTGTGTGTGTAGAAATTTCCTCTGCCTTGTCGTTTGCAGAACCAGAAATCCTCGAAATTCCTGATGATACATTAAAGACATTTTATGAAGATCAGCCTTCACTCTCTATATATAGAAGATGTCTAAATGATATTCTTCGGAAAAAGGCGCATATTCTAAGCGATTCTGAGGAGAAAATTCTCGCTGCTGCTGGAGACCTTGCACAGTCGCCAGAAGATATCTTTGGTCTTTTAAACGACGCAGATATGACCTATGAATCCGTATCAGATATTGAGGGAAACCGCCTGGCTGTAACCCATGCAAGCTTTATTCCTCTGATGCAAAATTATGATAGAAATGTCAGAAAAGATGCGTTTGAGTCACTGTACAAAACCTATGATGAACACAAAAATACTTCCGCAGCAATCCTGTCTGCACAGATGAAGCAGCTCAATTTCTTTGCAAAAATGCGCAAGTACAATAGCCCATTGGAAGCGGCACTCGACCACACCAATGTGGACCCACAAGTGTACTATAACCTAATTGAAGCTGTACATGAGAATATGGCGTCCATGTACAAATATGTGCGTCTTAGAAAGAAACTGTTAAAAGTAGACGAGCTTCACATGTATGATTTGTATGTCCCAATGGTGTCAAACGCGGAACGCAGCATTTCATTTGCAGAAACCAAAGAAAATATCCGCGAAGCCCTTGCTGTTCTCGGTGAAGATTATGTAGCGCTCCTCGACGAAGGATTCCAAAACCGCTGGATTGACATCTATGAAAATACTGGAAAACGCAGCGGTGCATATTCTAGTGGCTGCCGTATTCATCCCTATGTTCTACTAAACTATAAAAATAATCTTGACAGCGAATTTACCACTGTTCATGAGATGGGACATGCATTGCACTCCTACCTCTCCAACAAAAATCAGCCTGTTATAGATTCAGACTATGTAATCTTTGTGGCAGAAGTTGCTTCCACCTGTAATGAAGCACTATTAATGCAGTATTTACTGAAAAAGACAACCGACAAAAAAGAACGGGCATATTTAATCAATTATTTCTTAGAACAGTTTCGGACAACACTTTACCGCCAGACAATGTTTGCAGAGTTTGAGTTAAAAATGAGCCAAATGATACAGAATGGAGAAAGCATTAACTCAGAATCGGCTTGCAAGGTCTATCACGATCTGATTGATCTATACTTTGGTAAGGATATTGCACATGATGCAAAGATAGATTTAGAGTGGGCACGTATTCCACACTTCTTCTATAACTTCTATGTGTATCAGTACGCTACTGGATTTTCTGCTGCGATTGCACTTTCACAGAAAATCTTAAACGAGGGAACTCCAGCAGTAAAAGCGTATAAAGAATGGTTCTTAAGTGCTGGATGTTCTAAAGACCCTGTGTCTATCTTAAAAGACGCTGGCGTTGACATGTCCACAAAAAAACCTGTCGAGGAAGCGCTAAAGCTGTTTGACAGCTTAGTTGACGAGATGGCTCAACTAATGCGGTAATCCCTTCTTTGACAAATCCAAAACCTCTGCCCATCTTTGCAAAATGCAGATGGACAGAGGTTTTAAATTTGCTGGCTGCGCTTTTATTTCAGTCTCTTTGCCAGCTCTGTAACAATCTCACGAATATTTTTATTTTCACAATCTACTGTCATATTGGCATATTTTTCATATAAGGGTACTCGTTCCTCATACAGTCCACGAAGCGTCAAACCTTCCCTGAGAACAACGCCGCGTTCTGTTAAGTCTCCCAGACGTTCCTGAATGCTTTCATAGGGCAGCTTTAGATAGACAACCATTGCAATGCTGCGCAAATGCTCCATCGCTTGCTCACTGTAAATCGCACTGCCGCCTGTAGCAATGACCGCGGTCTTCGGATGCAGCGCTGCATTTACTCTGCTCTCAATGGCAAGAAATCCCTCCAGTCCATTCTCCTCTATCAACTCATGAAGTTTTTTCCCCTCCTGCTCCTGAATTACAAGGTCTGAGTCCACAAAAGACATGCCCATATTCTTTGCAAGCACTACGCCAATTGAACTCTTGCCTGCGCCAGGCATTCCAATCAATACAATATTTTTTGCCTTCAAGTATCTCACTCCTAGTTGTCATCTAATCCCCAAGATACGCAATCACCTCAACCTCACAGAGCACATTTTTGGGCAAATCCTTTACTGCAACACAGCTCCTTGCTGGATTCTGTGTGAAATACTTTGCATACACTTCATTAAAGGCTGCAAAATCAGCAATATCCGCCAAAAAACAGGTTGTCTTTACCACGCGGTCATAATCTGCGCCTGCCGTTTTTAAAATCGCACCCACATTTTTCATGGATTGTTCTGCCTGTGCTGTAATGTCCTGTGCCTCCACATTTCCGGTCTCAGGATTAATTGGAATTTGGCCAGACGCATACAAAAAATCTCCTGCAAGAACTGCTTGTGAATACGGACCGATTGCTGCCGGCGCCTTATCTGTACTAATTTTTTTCATAAAATTTCCTCCTTTATACTTCTTCCTCATCAAACTCTACAATAACATAATAGCCTCTTGTGTTTTCCTCCACAGAAACCACTGTGCCACTCTTTGACTGAAGCCTGTCCCGAAAAGGGATATTTCCAGACATCGCTACAGCCGGATTAATCGTATAATAATAATTGCTTGGCAGAACACCCTCTGTGACCGTGACCATATCACCCGCCTTCACTTGACCGGGACGCTCCATCTTAAAATCCATTCTGCGCATAGATATCACTTCCTTCCATATCATCTTGTGCCCGTATAACAAAAAAGTCAAGGAAATCTTACAGATTCTACAACAGAATTTATGTTACTTTTCACACCCGCACCATGCACTTTCTGCATGGTGTCGGATCCAGCGCCCAAATGCCACAAAGCAGGCATTTGGGCGTGCATCAATTGTTGCAATTCAC